>JAGWKO010000030.1 GCA_028873295.1 Verrucomicrobiota bacterium | reverse complement strand
CAGCGACAAAAGAGGAAGAGGTCAGGCAAAAACTGCTCGCAGAGATGATCCGCCTCCTTGGCTATCCTCGCGGCCTCATCGCTGTAGAAAAAACGCTCGGCAGCCTTGCTCATCTACCACGCCACATTGACCCCAAAAGACGCATCGATCTACTCTGTTACACGCCGGGAAAAGAGGGGCTCAGCCCCTTGCTTCTCATCGAATGTAAAAGCGAGGAGGGAAACTCTGAAGAAGAGGCAAAAGAGCAGGCATTGGGATATAACCAGTGGATCAAGGCTCCCTTTGTTGCCCTTGCAAGGCCCGATAAAATCAGCACCTTCTGGAAAGAAGAGAGTGGCTGGAAATCTCTCCCCTTTCTGCCCCCTTACTCTCAACTCGTCTCTTCGTTACAATAGACATAATGTGATCACGAACGAAACTCTTTGCTTGATTCAACCTGAACAGCGAGAAGTGATTGAAGCTGCCTCATGGCAGTTGCAACAAAAAGAGAAAAGACATATTGCTCTTGTTGGTTCCCCTGAAGAAATAGAGACTCTGCGCTCTTTTTTATCGGAAGACGCATCGGTCGACTGTTATCCTGTCCATCATCTTCTGCATTGGGAATTGATCTTGCGCACTATTGCCTGGAAAGCTGTGTGGCAAAAACTCGAAGCACGCGGAGAGCCCGCCTTTGTTGAAAGAGTTCTTCTCTTCCATAGAGCAGCAGGGCTACTGCTCCTTGATAGCAGCGATTGGGGCATCAAGCCTCTTGACAACTGGATGCGACGCGAAAGAAGAGAGCTGCGCAATGGACTTGCTCTTGAAGCTTCCTTTCCCGATTGTCCCGCTATCATTCTGGGTGCAGGCCCTTCCCTTTTAAGAAACAAAAAGGAGCTTGTTCGCCTTCGGGAACAGGCGCTTTTATTGTGCGGAGGGAATGCCCTGGCAGCGATTCCTTTGGAGCCTCATTTTGCAGGAATGATTGACCCTACCGCTCCTTACAGAGAGATGAAGCGCTATTCCTTCGGAGAGACGCCCTTCTGCTTTCAAAGCCGCATCTCTTCAGACAACTTTTCTCTCATCCATGGAGAAGCGCTCTGGTTTCCCGAAGGGCACCACCTTTTCCTCAACTGGCTCGATGGCCAGGAAGAAGAATTTCAGGGAGGCTGGTCTATCACCACCTTTCTCACGCGCATTGCCTGGATGATGGGCTGCAATCCAATCATTCTCGTCGGCGCAGAGCTCTGCTACGAAGAGGGGAAAAAATATCCACATCAATGCGATGACTCTTCTTCTCAAGAGAAGATTGTGACCCAGGAAGACTGGCTCATGGCGCGCCACTGGTTTGAAGAATTCGCTCTGCAACATCCTGAGCGAAGATGGATCGATGCTCGAGAAGGAGGCCTTCCCCTGAGAGGCTTTGAAGAAATTCCCCTTAAAAAGTTAACCTTTCCTCATCGCGCCCAGCTTCAGAAAGAGGTGCATGAAAAGATACACTCTCTCCCCCGATTCTCACCTCCTCCCCAACGATGGGAAGAGTGGTTGCAGAGTCTGCGACGCGTGCAAAAAAAGATCGCGCAAGGAGAGGAGGATCTCGCAAATGAGATCGTCCATAAAAAATTGCTCGATCCTCTATGGCAAACGTGGCATCCTTTTATTACACGAGAGATGGGAGAAAAAAAACTCCCCTTTTTCCAACATGTTATTCAGGAACATTTGCATGCGGCTCATTTATCCTAATGGCGCTCTGTACGCTTTGATCGAAGAAAAGAGGCGTTCCTATTTCTTTGAGACAGGGCAGGTAAAAACTGTGGAAGAATACGAGGAAGGCAAACTGAACGGATCTGTCTTTCTCTACTGGCCTAACGGGAATCTCAAGAGAAGAGCGCGCTTTTTTCAAGGACGCAAAGAGGGCCTTGATCAGATGTGGGATGAACAGGGAAGGCTGAGAGAAGAAGGAGAGTATAAAGAGGGAAAAGCTGTGGGGATACACAGACGCTGGGACAAAAACGGGGCGTTAATCGAAGAGACTTCATGCTAGAGACCTATGCTCTTCTCATGGAGCGTTTCCCCGCCATTGCATTTCTTCTTCCCCATCTCCAGAAGAGGGAGGAGAGAAAAAAGGAAGAGATCGCAATTGATCCGGGCACTGCGCAGATCATCTATTTCTATGGCATTGGATCGCTTGAGGCCTATTTTTCTCTTATGGATTGGCTGGAGAAGGAGGCAACTCGTCAGCTGATCTTTGTCGAGGATGATCCCGATGAGATTGTGGCCTTTCTCCACCTTCCCGCGGCAAAAAAGGCGCTTCAGCATCCGCGCATTTTTGTTACAGGACCAGATCAAGTCGATGCCTGGATCAATGAGTCTCCTCTTGCGCGCATCGCTACTTTCGCCCTCCCTTCCAAAGAAGGAGACAAGTATGAGAGGTGGAAGGAGGCGCTCTTAAAAAAAATATTCATCTCCTATGGTGTCTTTGCCGAATTTCACCAAAGCCACATCCTCTTTTCTCAACTACTTGAGAATTTGAATCACCTGCCCCACTCCTTTCATGCAAATGCGCTCAAGGGCGCTTTTGCTGGAGTCCCTGCAATGATCGCAGGTGCTGGACCTTCGCTCTCTTCTGCAATCCCTCTGATTCAAAGGGCAGAAAAGAAAGCCCTTCTCATTGGAGGGGGATCCGCGCTTCCCGCCTTAACGCATTGGGGCATTGTTCCGCATTTTGGACTTGTTTGCGATCCCAACGAGGAGGAGCTGCTGCGGCTGAAAAATGTTGCCGCCTTTGAGATGCCTCTTCTCTACACACCTCGCCTCTTCCCTGCAGTTTTCAATACCTGTAGCGGACCTTTTGGATATCTCGGGCTGAGCGGCACCTGTGCCACTCCCTGGCAATTGTGCATCGAAGAGCTTCTCGGGCTTGCAACCCCTCCTGTTGGGGAGGACTTGAGTGAAATAGTGCTCTCCAGCACAGCGCTTTCCCTTGCCTGGGCCCAGTTTCTCGGGTGCAACCCCATCTTTCTTGCTGGCATTGATCTTGCTTATCGCAAAGATTGCCGCTATGCTCCTGGTGTGGCAACTACCCACCTTCCCTCTGCAGAGATTCTGGGAGATCGCAAAATCGTTAAAAATGGTGTCTCTACCGCTGTGCGCTGGGTGTCTGAGTCCCTCTGTTTTTCGCGCTTTGCCAAAGATCATCCGGAGACTCTTTTTTTCACGCTGACGCAGGAGGGGTTGGGGTTTTCCGACATTCCGCACTGCCCTATAGAGGAAGCGGAAGAAAAATATCTCACGCAAGAGTGGCCATTGAAGGAGCGAGTCATCCAGGAAATACTGCGCCACCCTATGCCAGCTGCAACGGAACGCCTTCTTCTTGATGCGCGGAAAAGCTGGGAGAAAAGTTTAACCCGCTCCCTTCGCCTGTTAGAGGTCCTTTCGGGAGAAAGAGGAGGGATTGCCCCCCTTGCAGAAGAGGAGTTGGAAAACGAGCCTGTTTTTACGTTTCTTCGTCAGGAAGCGGGGCTTTGGCTGGACAGACAAAACGGTATCAATGAAAAAGAGCGATGGGCGATTCTTTTAGAGCGCGCAAGGAAACATCACCGATGCCTGGTTTAATCCTACTTTTTTTATTCTCTGTAAGCTGTTCTCGATTTGAGCAATCGGAACAGGAAAAGATGCGGCGGCTCAATCGCACTGAGGAATCCTTACCCCGTCGCAGCTTTGCCACAAATTACCTGTTGGAATCCCCTCTGCATACACCACGCACTTCCTATCCATGGGAGGCGCAGCTGCATCTTCCGAAGATCACAAAAGAATTTTTCCGCTGCAAGGGAAATTGCACGAATCCCCCCCTTCCCACCTCTGAAGAAAAAGAGCCCCTCCGCGATTGCCATGGCACTCACGGTCTTCCCATTTTGCACGGTAAGGAAGGAGTGTACCCTCTTCTCATCGATCTGTTGAATTACGTGCAAAAAAAGACAGGAAGACGCGTGATCATTACCTGCGGTCATCGCTGTCCCCTTCATAACAGTTATGCTGATGCATCATCGGAAAACCGCACCTCGAAGCATCAGATTGGTGCAGAAGTCGATTTTTACGTTCAGGGGATGGAGGACCAGCCTCTTGAAATCGCCGGCCTCATCATGCAATTCTTTCAAGAAACGCCTCCCTACGCGGAACACCCCGAGCGCTTTGCCTTCCAGCCCTATGAAGGAAGTCGCAGCACTCGCATCAAGCCCTGGATTAACAAAGAGCTCTTCCTCAAAATTGTCTCCCCGGATGAAGGGCGCGATGGAGATAATCGCCATCCCTACCCCTACCTCTGCTGCCAGGTGCGCTTCGATTCTTTGGCAAAAGAACCCGTTGTCTACACCTGGGAAAAGGCACATCGCGGTTATGCTCAAATCAATTAACCGCACAAGAACCTTGCATTTTCAACAAAATCTACTGTATAATTCAGTACACTTACTCAACTCTTTTCCAAAAGAGACTTGTTGTGCCGATGTGGCGGAATTGGTAGACGCGGTAGACTCAAAATCTACTTCTAGCAATAGAGTGCTGGTTCGAGTCCAGTCATCGGCAAAAAATATACCCTTGCATAAATGTGATCGCGCCTTCTTAAGGAGGAAAGCGTGATCACATTATGTCTATTCTTTCGTCGCAGGTAGTTTTCGCAACTCCTTCAACTGTCCACGCAGTTTTTTCTCTTTGAGCATTTTTTCTTTCTGTTTGCGCGATCGTCTCCGCTTTTGGCGGCGAATTTTCTCTCTCTCTTGTTGCGCTTTGCTCTTTTTCTGCAACAAAACCTCTTCCAGTTTGTCGCACAGCAATACTCTGGCCAGATAGCGATTCAGCGCCTGTGAGCGCCCGCTCTGGCACTTCACTTCAATGCCAGTCGGAATATGTTTGAGATATACAGAAGAGGATGTTTTATTGATTTTCTGCCCGCCATGTCCCGAGCCAAGAATGAACCGTTCTACAAGATCGATCTCCAAGATACCGAGATCTTTCATTCGCTGCGCCAGTAAATCAATTTTTTCCTTACCTACCACCACCAGTCCCATCATGTTTTCTTTCTGAGACCAAAGGCCAGTTGTCAACTCTTGAACCATTTTCGGTATATCTTCACGGGCTTTTCCTTTGATATCCTGCGTAACTGAGGTCTAATCTATAGTAGCGCCTCCGAGGCACTCCTCTCCCGCATAGAAAACAACTGCCTGGCCAGGTGTGATAGCGCGCTGCGGTTCATCAAACTGCACGACGACCCTCCCCTCTTCCTGCAGAGTGAGCAGACAGGGCTGATCTGCCTGACGATAGCGAATTTTGGCGCTGCAACGCACATTGGATCGGGGAGGCGCATGAAGCCAGGTAGCACCGGAGGCGACAAGCGAAGAAGAGAAGAGCGCAGGGTGGTTTTTACCGCGCTCAACATAAACAATGTTCTTTTCGATCTCCTTCCCAATCACGTACCAGGGCTCCCCCTCGCCTCCCAGTTTGAGTCCACGCCTCTGTCCAATCGTATAGTAGACAGCTCCTTCGTGATACCCCACTACCTCTCCTGAGAGTCTACGGAGCTCCCCTCTTCTTTTGCCAAGATAGGGCATGAGAAACTCCTGAAAGTCCCTTTCACCAATGAAGCAGATGCCCGTGCTATCTTTTTTCTCAGCAACAGGCAGAGCCGCTTTTTTTGCAATCTCGCGCACACGGCTCTTGGGAAGATCACCTACAGGGAAAAGCACCTTCGACAAAAGCGCGCCAGAGATCGCATGAAGAAAATAACTCTGATCTTTCAAAGGATCGCGCCCTTTGTAGAGTCTCCCCTCCTGAATGCGACAGTAGTGGCCGGTTGCAAGAAAATCGGCCCCGAGAGAGCATGCCTTTTCCCAGAGAAGATGAAATTTGATCTCGCGATTGCAGAGAATATCCGGATTCGGCGTTCTCCCAGCCTCCAGATCGCGCAGAAAAAATTGAAAAACTCTTTCGCGATACTCCTCTACAAAACGCACGCTGTAATGAGGGATCTGCAGGACGGAAGCAACGCGCGCCACATCCTCATAATCGGCCTGCGCCGTACACTTTCCTCCAGGCTCTTCCCAGTTCTTCATAAAGAGCCCGATCACTTCAAAGCCAGCCTCCTTGAGAAGCAGCGCAGAAACAGAAGAGTCGACCCCCCCTGACATCGCCACTACAACGCGTTTCATCGCACCCTCAAAGGCAGTACAAGAGGATGGGTAGCCTCCTTCAACTGATCGCCAAAATGATATCCCAACTTCTTGAGATAGTTCGTGTCCGGATCACCTGCATTCTCGATATAGACAGCCTCTTTGGCGGCATAGGTAACGCAATAGAGCGCCTCTTCCTGAAGCCCCGACCAGTCGATCAGAAGATGGGGAGCGACAAAGACCACCCCCCCCAATTCGGTCGAAAAGGGAGAGATGCCAAGCGCAGGAGTAGCTAAAGAGGGCTTTTCAGAAAAGAAAACTGCAAATCGGAGGTTTTGAATGGGGAAAAAGGAGGGAAATCTTCTTTTTTCTTTGATCTCCTGCACAGGGAAATACTGATCAACAGCCAGTCGCAAAGAGGAATGAGTGAGAAAAGAGAGGATCCGCGGAATTTTTCTCAATACAAGCGTTTGCAGAATGGGTGATTTCCTCCAAAGATCGCGCTTTTCCCCGCAGGCTCGCACCTCTTCAAAAAGGAGAGGGGGAGCAAGATCGAGCAGTTCGATGTGGCCATTCTGTACAAAGAAGTGGGCCTGGCTACCTGTAACAAGCTGTCGCATTGATCTTCGACATCGCTCCTTCTATTGTGGCGGGGCCGACAAATCCAGAAAAACGGATAAAGCCCTCCCCTCCTTTTCCAAAACCGGATCCCGGCACAGAGATGATCTGATGCTTTTGCAAAAGAAAATCAAAAAAGTCCCACGACCCCATCCCTTCAGGCGCTTTGCACCAGACATAGGGCGCGTCAAAACCTCCGAAGGCAGAAAGGCCTGAGCTCAAGAGCCTCTCTCTGATACAGCGCGTCCCTTGAAGATAAGAAGCAATGCGCGCACCAGTCTCCTGCTTGCCTGCTGGGGAAAAAAGAGCTTCTGCCGCTCTCTGGATCGGATAGGCCACCCCGTTGAACTTCGTCTCCTGCCGGCGCTTCCAAAGTTCACGCAGAGAACGCCCCTCCAGAAAGATCTCCTTTGGCACCACCGTGTAAGAACAACGCAAGCCGGTAAAGCCCGCCGATTTGGAAAAGGTGCGAAATTCTACCGCCACCTCTTTTGCACCAGGGATCTCATAAATCGTACGCGGCATTCCGTCACCTGTCACGAAAGAAGAATAGGCGCCATCGATGAGAAGAAGAGCGCCGTGCCTCTTTGCATACTCCACCCACGCCTCCAATTTAGCGCGCTCAAAACTCACCCCCGTTGGATTGTTGGGACAACAAAGGTAGATGAGATCAAGCGGGCAGGAGGGAGGCGTCGGCTGAAACTGGTTTTCCTCTGTGCAGGCAAGATAGGTAATCCCCTCATACTTCCCCTCTTTTCCCCAATTTCCTGTCCTTCCAGCCATTACATTGGCATCGACATAGGCAGGATAGGTAGGATCCAGGACAGCGATGCGATTTGTGCCATCAAAGAGTTCCTGAAAGTGCGCCATATCGCTCTGCGCCCCATCCGAAATGAAAATTTCGTCAGGACTAACAGAACAGTTCGCATACTCATGCGCAGCGATCTTTTCGCGCAGAAAAAGGTATCCCTCTGCCGGTCCATATCCGCGAAAGCTTTCCCGCCGGCCCATTTCTTCACAGGCCCCGACTAAAGCAGTAAGAAGAGAAGGGGGTAAAGGCTCTACCAGATCTCCGATCCCCAGGTTAAAAAGAGACCCCCTGGAAGAGGATTGCCCCTGAAAGAGAGCAATCCGCCTCTCAATCTCAGCGAAGAAATATCCCCCGCGCAACTTGAAAAAGTGACTATTGAGTTTCACCATGAATGCAGTGTATCCTGAACGGATACTATACTACGATAGAGGGATAATGTCACAGTGGGAGGAGTTGAAAGCAAACCTTGGGAAGATAGAGGAAAGAATTGGCTACACCTTTCAAAAAAAAGATCTTTTGATGGCTGCCTTTACTCACTCTTCCTATGTCAATGAGACCAAAGCCAAGGGGATCGCCGATAGCGAACGGCTCGAGTTTCTGGGGGATTCGATCCTTGGCCTACTCATTGCTGAGTACCTCTTCCAACGCCTTCCCGAGGAGCCGGAGGGGCAACTGTCCCAACTGCGTTCGCAGATCGTCGATGCCACTTCCTGCGCCAAATATCTCAACACACTCGGCTTTTCCGAACTTATCCTGTTGAGCAGGGGCGAGCGCATTCATGCAGGACAAGGGAAGATGTCCATTCAGGCAGATACTTTTGAGGCAATCATAGGGGCTCTTTATCTCGATGGGGGACTGGAAGAGGTCAGGACTTTTCTCTTTGCCTACTTCAAAGAGATGATCGAAGAGGAAATTAAGAATCCAACTGTCAACTATAAGGCAGAACTTCAAGACTTTTCTCAAAAATATTATCGCAAAACGCCTACCTATGAGGTAGCAAAAGTGGTCGGCCCCGAGCATGCAAAAATTTTTCATGTCGTCGTCTTCTTAAACGAGAAAGAGGTGGGCAGAGGAATGGGCCGTTCAAAAAAAGAGGCAGAACAGGCAGCGGCCTCAGACGCGCTCTCCAAACGCGCTGAATTTTCAAAAGAGAGCCCGACTTCATGAGCAAAGAAAAGATCATCTGGTCTTGCCGGGAATGCGGGCACGAGCAGCCAAAATGGACGGGAAGCTGTCCCTCGTGCCAAAAGTGGGATACTCTGGCAGAGGAGCAGGTCATCCAGGAAAAGCGCAGATTCGATGGGAAAGAGGGCACTGCCAGGCCCGTACGCATCTGCGACGTTGAAAGTCTGCAAGGGCAAAGGGTTCAAACAGGAATGGGAGAGCTCGATCGCCTCTTTGGCGGCGGCATCGTCACTGGTTCCCTAATTCTTGTCGGCGGCGAGCCAGGGGTTGGTAAATCGACTCTTCTTTTACAGATTGCTCACAGTCTTGCCACACAGGGACTCGTCGTCCTCTACATCTGCGGAGAGGAGTCAGCAGAACAGACATCGCTTCGCGCTCGAAGAATCGGCGTGGATCATCAAAACCTCTATCTTCTCAGCGAAACGCTCTTTTCAAATCTTCGCGCACAGATCGACCAACTGAACCCCGATCTTCTCATTGTCGACTCGATTCACATCGTCTATAAATCAGAAATCCCCTCATCTCCCGGATCTATTGTCCAGGTGCGCGAAATTGCCACAGAATTCATGCACATTGCCAAGGGACGAGGAATCACCACCTTTCTCATCGGCCATGTAACAAAAACAGGGGATCTTGCAGGACCCAAACTGCTGGAACACCTTGTCGATACTGTTCTTGATTTCGAAGGGGACAGGCAGCATGGCTACCGACTTCTTCGCATGATCAAAAATCGCTTCGGGCCTACAGATGAAATCGCGATCCTTCAGATGAAAGAGTCGGGGCTTGCGGAAGTGCCAAACCCGTCACTTGCCTTTTTGGAAGAGAGGCAGCGCGATCTCATTGGTTCTGCCATCGTACCTGGAGTGGAGGGGGCTCGCGCCTTTCTGCTCGAAATTCAGGGCCTCGTCACGCGAACAGCCTTCTCTACCCCTTCGCGCAAGTCCACAGGGCTCGACCAAAACCGCTTCTCTCTTCTCCTGGCCGTTTTAGAAAAACGCCTTGGCTTTTCTCTCATGCACTTCGATGTCTTTGTTGCCCTTACAGGAGGGCTCAAGATACTGGAGCCGGCCATCGACCTTGGCATTCTTCTTGCGATCGCCTCCTCTTTCACCAATCACCCCCTCCCTTCAGGACTTGCCATTCTCGGCGAAGTCGGACTGGGAGGGGAAGTGCGCGCTGTTCCACGCGTGGAGGTGCGACTCAAAGAAGCAATTCATATGGGATTCACAAAATGCATTCTTCCGAAGCGCAATCTCAAAACCATCTCCAACTCCCTTCGCGAAAAGATCGAGCTGATCGGCGTCGATCTGGTCGATCAGGCAATCCAGACGTTTCTCCCTGCGGCAAAAAATTGAGTTTCAGGTTTATCCATCAGGAGATTCAAGGATCTCCCGAGCAAATTTTTGTTGTTGGAGCCGAAGGCAAGGGCGTTTCGCCTCCCTTGCCAAGGCAAAACAACAAAAATTTGCCGGGAGAACTTGAATCTCCAATGGATAACCCAAAAACTCAAGTTAAAAGAGTCCTGATCGTCGGCGCAAGGTCCTCTCCCCTTTCGCGTGCTCAAGTTCGAGAAGTGGAGCAGGAGCTGCAACTCCATTACCCCGAGATATGCTTCTCCCCTGTCTGGACCTCAAGCCCTGGGGATCGCGATCGAACCACCTCTCTGCGCAGCCTCGGCGCAACCGATTTCTTCACGCGCGATCTCGACCATATGCTTCTCAAAGGGGATATTCGCATTGCGATCCACTCGGCAAAAGATCTTCCCGCCCCTCTGCCCAAGGGCCTCATTCCCGTCGCTATCACTCAAGGAGTTGATTCCCGCGACAGCCTTGTTTTTCGCGGATCAGGAATCCCCCATAAAGGAACAATCGCCCTCTCCAGCGTGCGCAGGGAAGAGGCTCTACGAGCCATTGATCCCTCATTCCGTTTCATCGATCTGCGCGGAACAATTGCAGAGAGAATCTCTCTTCTGGAAAGGGGCGAAGTGGATGGTGTTGTAATTGCAGAAGCCGCCCTCATTCGCTTAAAGCTCACCCATCTTTCCAGAAAGATTCTGGATATCCCCACGCCGCCTCTGCAGGGCAAGTTGGCCATTCTCGCAAGGGAAGGCGACGAAGAAATGCAAAAATTATTTAATACTATTAGATCTCTTGCGTAACTATTCATGAATATGCTCTATCTGGGTCTTGATCCTCCTCCTGGCGTCTTTCACTATCCCGTCATTGCGACGGAGCGCCTCGATACTCCCCTGCTACTTGATGCCATCGCGCGACTAAACGAATTCACCCACCTCATTTTTACAAGCAAAAGGGCCGTTCTTCACTGGGGGGAATCCTCCGAATTCGTCCCGGTATGCGTGGCAATTGGAGAAGGAACCGCGCGGGTCCTGCGCACAAAGGGCAAAGAACCTCTCGTCGCACAAGAAGCTATACAGGAAGGAGTTGCGATCCTTGTTGAACAGATTCTCCTGGAAAACCCAAACTCCTCATTTCTCTACCCGCACTCACTTCAGGCAAGGTCTTTTCTTCGCGAGTTTCTGCATTCCAAAGGAGTAAAATTTTTGGCTTTCCCCCTTTATCGCACTCTTCTGATCCGAAAGGAGCCAGTGCCAAATCCACTCGATTTCGAAGAGGTCTTTTTTACAAGTCCCTCCACGGTCGATGGTTTTTTGCAGATTTTCGGCTCCCTGCCTCAAGGGCCGCGACTAAAAGCGATCGGCCCTGTCACTGAAGCGTATCTAAACCTTTGCCTTGGCAAATCTCTCTTCAATATTTGACCAATTCAAAATCCCCCAGATTGCCTGGACATAATCTGCTCGTACGTTTTTGTACTGCAGATAGTAGGCATGCTCCCAAACATCGACGCCGAAAACAGGAATAAGCCCCTGGGTGCTCAATGGATCCTGGTTGGCGCAAGAGGCCAGCTCCAAACGCTTCATGCCGCGATGATAGCCGAGCCAGCCCCATCCCGAGCCCTGAATAGCAACCGTCATGGCATTGAATTTTTCCTTAAGAAGAGGAAAGGAGCCAAAATCGCGATCAATCATTGTCGCAAGCTCCCCCTTCGGCATCTCAGCGCTCCTTTTTGATGGAGAAGTCAGTAGGGTCCAAAAAAATGAGTGATTGATGTGCCCCCCGCCATTGAATTTAATCGCAGATTGCAAAGCAACCATAGAGGCAACATCGTTGCGACTCTCCGCTTCATGATATTTTTCAATCGCAACATTGAGATTAGTCACATATCCCTTATGATGCTTCTCATAGTGTAGCTGCATGATCTCTGCCGAAATAACCGGCTCAAGAGCATTAAAATCATAGGGGAGTTCAGGAAGTTTATAGCTTGTTTTCTCACAACATTCTTTCATAAGACCTCATCACGATGGGACACGGAGAATCATCCCAGGGTAGAGCCGATCGCTCTCCAATCCATTGAACTGGCATAAATCCTCCAATTTTATACGATATTTTTTGCAAATTTTCCAGAGCGTCTCACCCTCGCCCACCACATGCTCGCGCCACTTTCTCTCCTCCTGTTTTGGAGAAACGGGCTTTTCCTGAACAGCAGCAATCGCTACAGACAGAGGCTGATACACTACTTTTGCAGAAAGTCTCTCGACCAGTTTCCTCGCTGTGGAAGAGCCCGAAGCAAGATAATGAAGCAAAAGAGCATCGCGCCTTTCGATAGATACCTCTTGTCCTTCGGCAACATGGGAAGAGAGCTGTTCCCAAGAGCCCTCAGAAATAAGATCGACGAGCTCGCCTCTTTCAACGGTCACTCCTGTCTGCTGAAAAAGAAGCTGCAGAGCGCGAAATTCCGAAGTGACGAAGAGTGCCTCCATAAGGCTGGCGTCGCGCGCTCCTTTTGAATCGCCTTTGAGGCGTCGGAAAATTCCCCTTGCGGTTTGAGGCCACTTTTCAAGGTAAGCAAAGTGCAGAATTGCTTCGTACTCCTCTTCCTGCAATTTGGGGTAAATAGCCATCTCCTCGCCATCAGGTAAAAAAAGAGGACAACTCTGTAAAGTCACCCCCGGAAGAGCCCGCGCAATGTCAAAATCGGCCTTTGCCACAAGAATTGCCAAGGCAAGCTCTCGCGTCTCCCTATGCGTCAAAGCAGCTACGAGCTCGGCAAAGGAGGCCTTCTGCAACTGCCCAAGCAGCTCTTTTTCCTCACACACGCGGGGGGCAAGAGGAGCCTCTTCCCTACTACAAAGAGGAAAGGCAAGAGTCGCGATGAGCGCAATATTCAGGGCGCCGCTAAAAATGAGCGCAAGGGTTAAAACGCGCAGTTGATGCATCTTCGCAGTCCAAAATAGAAGTTTTCAGAAATTTTGGGAAGCAGCACAATAGAGTGCATGAAAATGCCCCTATCTCTCATTCGCTCGTACCTCCCCTCACTCACGCTCTCGCCCAAAGAAGTTGCTGACGTACTGACACTGGCAGGCGTTGAAGTCGACCATCTCCTGCACCCGACTGCTCCTTTTTCCGGTGTCTATGTCGGAGAGGTAGTCTCTGTTCTGCCTCATCCCAATGCAGAGAGACTTCGCGTAGCAGAAGTCAGCGATGGCAAGGAGACAGTCTCCGTTGTCTGTGGAGCGCCCAACTGTCGCGCCGGAATCAAAACCGCTTTTGCCAAGCCAGGGGCTCTCTTGACAGATGCACAAGGAGAAAAACAGAAAATCAGCCGCGCAAAACTACGGGGAATTGAGTCCAATGGCATGCTCTGTTCCGAAGAGGAGCTTTCTCTTGGGAAAGCAAGCGATGGAATCGTTGAGCTGCCCCATGAGTTTCAAACAGGCGCCGATCTTGCCCCTCTTCTCTGGGATCCTCTCTTTGAGATCTCCTTGACGCCGGACCTGGGTCATTGCCTGAGCGCTCTTGGCCTTGCCCGTCTTATCGCCTCTGTGGAACATGTTTCTCTTTCGCTTCCAAAATTCCCCTCTCTGAAAAAAAATAGAGACGGCAAGGAAAAAGAGTGGAAACTCGAAATTCAGGCCCCCGATCTCTGCCCCCTCTACTTTGGCGCTCTCATGGAAGATGTGAAAATTGGCCCTTCTCCTTTTTGGCTGCGCAAAGTATTGACTGCTGCGGGCATTCGTCCCATCTGCAATGCGGTAGACATAGGCAACTACATTCTTTTGAAAAGAGGGCAGCCTCTGCACCTGTTTGACGCCGATGCTCTGCAGGGAAACACACTGTTTGTAAAACGAGCGGAAAAGGAGAGCGTTTTTCGCGGCCTTGATGAGATAGAAAGAACAATCCCGGAAGGAACTCTTCTTATTTCCGACCAGAAGGGGCCTGTTGCTATTGCGGGAATTTTGGGAGGAGAGAGGAGCTCTACCGGAGAAAAAACAAAAAGGCTATTCATCGAATCTGCTCTTTTTTCTCCCTCGAGTATCCGCAAGACAATGAAAAAGCTCGATCTTCGAACGGAGAGCGGCCACCGCTTTGAAAGAGGTATCGATCCCGAGGGGATTGAAAGCGCTCTACAAGAAGCAGCGGCGCTTATCGCAGAAATTTGCGGTGGAAAAGCAGTTGAAGAAACGGCCTATCAGAGTCCTGGCTTTTCTTTTGCCCCCAAAAAGATCCCGCTGCGTCTTGCGCAGATCCCAAGACTGCTTGGACTCCCTCTTTCTCAAGGGGAAACAGAGGGAATTTTGCGCCGCCTGCATTTTCCTTTTCAGGAGGCGACTCTCGGCACATTGGAAGTGACCGTTCCGCTGTACCGCCATGATGTTTCCAAAGAGATCGACCTCCTCGAAGAAATTGCAAGACTCTACGGCTACCATCGTTTTCCTGCTGGCAATCTTTGCTCCTCCCTCTCTTCCCTTCCCCATGACCCTGTTTGGCTTTGGGAAGAACGAGTGCGCAAAGGGTGTTTGGGACTTGGTCTACAGGAGTTTTTAACCGCAGATTTGATCGGTCCCCAGCTCATCTCCCTTGCCAAAGAATGGCTTCATCCCAACCTACACCTCCTTCAAACGATCAACTCCAAAACAGAGCACTACTCGCTTTTGCGCCCCTCTCTCTTGCCAGGACTTCTGGAAGTAGTACGGCACAACGGGAATCAGAAAAGAAGAGATATCGCAGCCTTTGAGATCGGGAATATCCACCTGATGGAAAAAGAGGCACCTTTTGAAAGAGCGATGCTCGCCCTTGTACTCACGGGAAAAAGAGCTCCTTCCCATTGGAGCGATTCCGAAAAAAAGAGCAGTAATGCATGGGACTTCTTTGATCTCAAGGGCATGATCGAATCTCTGCTCCCCACTTCTCTTGCGGACAGGTCTCTGAAAGCCGGGAAAAAGAGCCTTGCCAGCCGCTATGAACACTCTTCACATCCCAGTTTTCACCCTCACGCCCAGGCGCATCTTTTCATCGGAGACGATCGCATCGGCTCACTTGGGCAGCTCCATCCGGAGCTCACAACAGCGATGCAGATTGAGGAGAAGGTCTTCTATGCAGAGATCGACCTTCAGTCATGGAGAGATGCTCTAAACTCTCTTGAGAGTCGCATGCAACCTTTGCCAAAATTCCCCAACTCTGAGCGCGATTGGACTCTTCCCTGGCCGCGTCGCAAAGCAATTCAGCCGCTCCTGGATGCAGTCTATGCTCATGCCTCGCCTCTTCTTGAAGATGTCCACCTTCTTGACCTCTACGCTCCTGCCGAAAAAGAGGAAAAAATGGTAACCTTACGTTTTCTTTACCGCGACTCTCTCAAGACGCTCTCTTTTGATGAAGTCCAAAAAGAACACGATCGTCTGGTGACAGAAGTGTTAAAAACAGTTGCAAATTGAAGAGGGGTCTGAGTAAGATTCTTTTATGAGGTTGCTATGAAGCATTCAAAAATTGGCATTTGCTTTCTCTCTGCTCTTGTTCTTTCTTCCTGTCAAAGAACGGATCTTCCGGATCGCATTATCGAACAACAATTCGTACACAAGTATGGGTTTTCTCTTTCTCCGGAAGAATGGAAAGAGCGCACGGAAGATGGCCAGGTAATCTCCCGTCTTGCAAGCGGTGTTCAAGTGGCGCAAAACTATGAAAATGGCGTCCTGCACGGCAAGACAACGTACACATTTCCCCATAACCACCAGATTGAAAAGGTTCTTGTCTATGACATGGGCACTCTTCTTAAAGAGACTCTCTATGATCGACAAGGCACGCCTGTTCGAGAGGAGCTTTGGGAACTCGATGATCGCCGCGCAGTTACTCTCTGGGATCTAAGAGGCGTTCCCTTGAGCATTGAAGAATATGAAGGCGATCTTCTTGTACAAGGGAGCTATTTTACTCCCGAGCATGAGCTCGAAGCCAAAATCGAACAGGGAATGGGCGAGAGAGTGCAACGAAACCGAGCTGGGCTTCTTCTTTCCCGCGATCAGATGGAATCCGGACTTTTAGTACAGAGAACGACCTATCATCCCAATGGAGAAATCCAATCGATCTCCCATTACCACGATGATCAGCTGCATGGAGTGCAGTGCACCTTCAGTTCCCTTGGCAGACCACTTCTGGAAGCGCACTGGGATCATGGAATACTCGATGGCAAGAAGACGGTCTACCGCAATGGCGTCAAGGTAGCAGATATCCCTTATGCAGCAGGAGAGCGCCATGGCATTGAGAACCATTATGACGATCTGGGCACACTCATCTCTGAGACTCCCTGGCGTAATGACAGAAAACATGGGTGCGCCAGGAGCTACTCTGAAGAGTCGACTGAATCCCAGTGGTTCTTCAATGGCCATGCAGTGAGCGCGCGTCGTTTTGCCTTCTTACAGGAACGCGAAGCAGTGTTTGCAAGATGGCATGAGTCTCCAGTATCCAAAGATCTCAGTGGACTGAGATAAGCAGTTATTTCGCGTGTTCTATGACAAAGGAGATCTTTGCGTTCACGCGATATTTTGTGATCTTGTTGTTTTCCACGTGACCGTGGACCCACTTGACATCGATCTGCTTTATGTTGTGAATTGTCTTCGCGGCTTCCTGAACACCAGCGCTCAATGCTGCCTCGATACTATCCCCTTCACACATCACTTCGATAACTTTTACAATGGACATATCTCTCCCCTTTTTTTCTTCTCACTATCATGAACGCTTTTGTTACACAAGGGGAAAAAAATGGAGCAGACGCGAGAGAACCTCACCTCTACTCCACGAACCTATCTCAGATGGACAGGAATTACTGAGCGACCATCTCTTGCATCTCTGTCGAATCCAGCTTCAAGAGAAGCGTGGTTTCTTCTGGCATTGGCTGACCTTGCGGTTCTTCCTTTGGTCCTTTCTTTGTACCTTCTTTTGGCTCACCCTGTGATTCACCTTGTGCCCCACCCTGTGATTCACCTTGTGCCCCACCTTGTGGTTCACTTTGTGATCCATTTTGTGATCCGCCTTGTGTAGGAGCAGACTGAACCACTTCCATCTTCTTCTCGGGCACTGCCACAGAAACAAGATGTTGAGAAGGTGCTGCGGGTTGCTCAAGAGCTACAACCGGAGGTAATACCTTCACATCCAATTGACTCTGGCAATTTGTTCCCTGTTTTTCCGGTTGACAGGAGGTAAAACAGCATCCTAAAACTAAACAACCACCGATCCACTTCATCATATTACACCTCAAATTAAAGCTGAGAATTCCCCAACTATACTCTTTTTTTCTTTTTACGCAAGAGCACAAATTGACATACTTCTGCACTCTGGGTATACCGAAACAAGATGAAGAGTTGACAACTGGCCTTTAGTCTCAGAAAGAAAACACGATGGGAAGGATGTGCATGATACGCATGATAAATTTATCATGCACA
>JAGWKO010000072.1 GCA_028873295.1 Verrucomicrobiota bacterium | reverse complement strand
CCTTCCCATCATGTTTTCTTCCTGAGACCAAAGGCCAGTTGTCAACTCTTCATCTTGTTTGGGTATACCAGAGATGCTTTATCCAAACTGAAGTTGTAAAAAGTTCTGAAGTAAATTTTAAAAGGTCCTTATGACAACGCAAATTACAATTACAGGAGAAGAGGATAAGCTCTTTGCATGCAGGGAATTGGAAAAGGGTAATCTCCTTTTCTTCCCAACAGTTCCCTTTTCGTTTCCTCAAGAGGAGATTGCATTTCTTTTAGAACAGAAGCAGGGGAGTAGTCGATCTCGCAAAAATGTGGCCTATAAACCAGGCCTTGACCGCATTACCAATTGCGAAACAAAAGATCTTCTCGTGCAAGAGAGGTTGAAGGGGGTCTTGCGCGCCTACTCGACACGTGTGACCTCTTTTCTCACAGAACTTCTTTCCCCCTATGCTGCAAGCTGGCGTGTGGATTACACGAGTTTTCGCCCTTTTCAGGAGAAGGGGCGTAAATTGAGGGTGCGCGCACGAAATGATCTTCTTCATTTCGATGCTTTTCCAACTCGGCCTCTTCATGGCGATCGCATTCTTCGTTTTTTTACCAATATTAACCCTATAGAGGCGCGCCATTGGATTACCTCTGATACATTTTCTCCTGTTGCCAAGCGTTATGCAGGCAATGATCTTCCTTTGCCCAAGCGCGTGGATTATTCGTGGAAGGGGAAACTCTCTCGTGGGTGTCTTCAGGCAGTTCGCTCTCTTGGAGTCAAGGTCCCAATGCGCTCCCCTTATGATCATTTCATGCTGCGCTTTCACAATTTTCTAAAAGAAAATCAGAGCTTTCAGGAGGAGACGCCAAAGCAGCACTGGCATTTCCCACCAGGTTCCTGTTGGGCTGTCTTCACCGATCAAGTTTCACACGCTGCGCTTTCAGGGCAATATGCGCTTGAGCAGACCTTTCTTGTTCCGGTGCGCTCGCTGCTTTTCCCGGAAAACTCTCCTTTGCATGTTTTGGAGAGGCTCGCCGGTGGCAACCTCGTGAGGCACTCTTAATGGGCCCGCGCGCTGGTGTCTTTTGTCACAATGGTCTTGGGGATGGCATCAATTGCCTTGTTCTTTCCAACACACTCCAACTCAATGGCTGGAAGGTGGATACCTATCAGAATACGATCGGGTCGATGCAATCCTGGTTTCCGCATCTTCCCGTGCAGAGCTATCCCTCTTTAGAGGAGTTGCCGCGTATTCTTGGCAGCTATGACTGGTTTTTCGTAGTGCAAAACACAACAGATTCCTTTGTGCAGCAGCTCATCAGTGAGGGGAAGAGGCGTTTCCCCGATCGCCTCAAGGTGCTCTACTTTTATCCCTCTCCGCACATTGTAAATGAGCCCTACTATGCGGACTGTCTGACCGAGTTTGATCTTTCCATTGCGGAAAACCTGCGTCTTTTTTGTGAGCGCATTCTACATCTTCCTAGGATTGCGAAGAATAGCGGTCTTATTCCTCCCTCTTCGCTTGTCCATCGCAAACACAAAAAGAGAGTTGTCATTCATCCAACAAGCGCCCGTCTTTCCCGCAGCTGGCCGCGCGAGCAGTTTGTAAAGCTGGCTTTACATTTGAGCGAATTGGGCTACGAGGTGAGTTTTATCCCAGGTGGAGCAAAGGAGAAAGAGAATTGGAAAGAGGTGGAGGAGCTTGGCTTTTCGATCCCTCTTTTCTCCTCGCTCGATGGTCTTGCCTCTTTCATCTATGAGTCGGGCTTTTTTGTCGGCAATGACTCTGGGCCAGGACATCTTGCCTCAGCGCTGCAGATTCCAACACTTACCTTCTGTCGCAGCAAGCGTCTTGCCGATTTGTGGGCGCCCAGTTTTTCTAAAGGAGTGGTCTTGACGCCAAACCCCTGGATTCCGAACTGGAAGGGGCTGCGTTTCCGCGATCGCTACTGGAAGTATTGTATCTCGCTTGCGAAGGCGAGGCGCGGGTTTGAGAAGTTGCAGCAGCTGGTGGCGGGGGGGAGGGGGTAGGCTTTTGTAAGAAGCGTGATAATAGTGGAATTGTTTTGCGTTTTGAGCTATTTTTTCGAAGTTGGCAAGGTATAATAAACATGAGATCTTTCGACCTTTTCGATACTCTTTTAGGACGCTTTCACTATTCTCCCGAATCTGTGTTTCATTCAGTTGCAGAGACTTTCCCATTTCCTCTTTTTCCTCTCTATAGAATGGCTGCAGAAGCCAGATCCAACAAAACTCTTCCGGATATTTATAGGCAGCTTCAGGAGCTCTGCGGTTTTTCCGACGAAGAAAGTGCTGCATTAATGCGTTTTGAATTTGAAACGGAATTGAGCAAGATTTTTCCGATTACGGAAAATCTCAATCTTGTTCAGGATGGGGATCTCATTATTAGCGACACCTATTATGACGTTTCTCAAATACGCCAAATCCTGGATCGCATCGGACTAAAAAGCCAAGTGCAAATCTATGCGACGCCTGATGGAAAGGCTTCTGGAAGAATTTGGGAACAGATCAAGAAGGAGCATGCTCTCTCAACTCATTTAGGGGATAACAAACATTCAGATGTTGCAAGTCCTAAGAGGCATGGTATCCGGGGAATTCATTATGCAAATTCCCAATTGTCAAAATCCGAGCGCAAAATGATGCAATTAGGGCAAACAGATCTTGCTTGTCTTATGAGGACTCTTCGTCTGCAAAATCCCTATTCTCCCGATCTTCCTGAATATCTTCTTTGGAATGATCAATGCCAGATCAATCTCCCGATTCTTATTCTGGCTTCCGTTTATCTTGATGCGCTTTGCAAAAAGGAAGGGAAAAGAAAAATTCTTTTTACTTTAAGAGACGGGTGTTTGTGGATTCAGCTTTTTAGAAGCCTTTTCCCACACTATGAGTGTATCCCGTTTCATTCCTCCCGATACATCTACTCTTATCCAACACCTTCCTATATTAAATATGTGGACTCGCTCTATTCCGAGGACGCAATCATAGTTGATATCCAAGCGACAGGTTTTTCTTGTAGAAGGTTTTTTGAGAACTATTTTGATGGTGAGCCCTCGTATCTTACTATTCTTGGTTCGTCTAAATATAAAAAAACGCGAGCCATTGCAAGAGTATCCAAAATGTGGGACGCATTCGAGATGCTAAATTATGATCTTATTGGGACACTTTATGGTTTTGAAGAAAACAAGCCATTGCGAACCCTATCGGAATATGACATTAAGCATGTAGAACCAAGTCACTTATGCATTTGCAAGGCAGTTGAACTTCTTTCTTGCTTCAAACTGCAATCATTTGACCCGCGTGCTATTAAATGGGCGTTGAACCAAACAAAAAATGCGCATATTACGAAATGGATTGTCCCTGCAAAAAATCACTGCCATCTCTTTGAAAATGGTTGTATGAAACATTATAGCATTTTCTCCGACAGCTCTTTCGTTGAGATTTCTAAAGATAGCCACTCAGTGCTCTGTCAACATTAATTTTAGATAGTGTATACACAAACAATCTCAAGAGTTGACAACAGAGACCAGGATTTGAACGCGGAAGAGGAGAAGAAAGCGGCCAAAAAATCGCTGCTCGAGGCAAAAAAGCATGATATGAAGGATTTGCTTGATATGCTTGATAAGGATGTCTAGAAAGGTAGAGCCTCTTCGATGGCCTCATCGACTTCGGGCTGATGCAGTCTCTGGTACTCTAACTTACGGTACCGAAAATTCACCAGAAGCCCAATTGGTAGTCGAGAGACTCTCAAGTAATTAAATAGCTGAGCTTGATGCTCTCGAGCTAGT
>JAGWKO010000029.1 GCA_028873295.1 Verrucomicrobiota bacterium | reverse complement strand
GTGCATGATACGCATGATAAATTTATCATGCGTATCATGCACATCCTTCCCATCGTGTTTTCTTTCTGAGACTAAAGGCCAGTTGTCAACTCTTCATCTTGTTTCGGTATATATGGAAAAAGAAATGAATCTAATGATGTTAAGCTCTCTTTTGCTCCCTATTGTTCTTTTTGCCCAATATATTTACGAGGGCCCTACTTCCCCTGAGCCAAACAGCAGCTCGTTGATCAAGGTAGAGATTATGGTGCGGGATGATCCAACGACTGGGGTGGGGGAAATTCTCAGCGTTACCTTTGCAGGGGAAGAGATCCCGCTCAAACCCGCTGATATTTTTGGCAATCGAGGAGCAGCGAGTTTTCAGTTGCTACCCGGAAAGTATCAACTCGTTTGGGTTGTACAGAGGAGCAAACGCGTCTGGCCTCG
Source organism: Verrucomicrobiota bacterium (assembly GCA_028873295.1). Classification (GTDB taxonomy): domain Bacteria; phylum Chlamydiota; class Chlamydiia; order Chlamydiales; family SM23-39; genus JAGWKO01. Next base: position 17,459 of record JAGWKO010000029.1, on the reverse strand, counting down.
TACAATCACACACCGCGCCGATGTGATTGTCGATCCGCGCGATGTCTGGGTGCAGGTGCTGATTCAAGGGGAAAAGGTTTCGATCCAGTAAAGAACCTGGCGCATGACGCGGCGGGAAAAGAGCAGACTCATATGGCCAAGATTCGGCAAATGAAACTCTCTGTCCGGAAAACGCCCCATAAAAGCAGAAGAGGCTGGCACAACCACCTGATCCGTCTCCGAGCCTAAGTGATAACAAGAGAGATTTGAGGTCGCAAGAGACTTTTCCAACCCCTTAACAAACAAAGATCCGCGGCGCATCTCCTTGCCATTAGGCCCAAGAGCAATGCGCGCAAGATGCGTTCCATGAAGCGGAGATCCCAGCGTGATCACCCAAGTCTTCTCTTTTGCCAGATGAAGTGCATGAAAGAGAGCGACGAGGCCGCCCATCGAGTGTCCGATAAGAATCAACTCTCGGCGTCCTGTCTCTTGGAAGATTTCTTCTCTCCTTTGCAAGATGAGAGAGGCATCGTCGGGAATGGATTGGAAAAGGGGAAGATCTATCGTATAGAGAGGGCCGATTCCGGAGCTGGCCTGTAAGCGCGAAAAAAACTTGCGAAAGAAGACCCAGGCCGAGCTGTTGTGAAGGTAGCCATGGATCATAAGAATAGGGACCCCTTGCGCTACTTGAGGTGTCGATTTGGAGAAAAGGGGATTAAGGAAGCGAAGACAAAGAGAGAGGATGACTGCGAAAAACTCAAAAGTAGCAGCGTGAATCCAATGAAGAGCCTGACGAAGCGGCTTAGGAGCATAGGGAGCGATGCGAGAGGCAAGAAAGGCAGCTGCCGTGACAGCACATGTGGAAACAAGGAGAATCATGGGTATAGAATATCAGTGAGGGAAAATCAGAATCAAGGCAAGAGAGGAAAGAAGTGCAACCCACAGGAGGGCAGATAGAGTCCAGGCGCGAGGGAGGAGATTTGACTTCTTTAGTCTTCCTTGACAGAAGAGGAGAATCGCAAGAGCAGAGAGCGCAGAAAAGAAAATCCAAAAAGACCAAACATAGAGCGGCTTTCCAAAACAGGGCAAAGAACTGGGCGGACAGTGCAGATGAAGATAAATCTGGTAAAGAGAAGTCGCAACTCCCATGAGCGCATTTGCCATTGCAAAAGCATAGTGTTCCCAAGCAATACCAAGGCGCAGGTTCAGGCAGAGTGAAATGGCAATCCCTAGCATCTCGGCCCGTTGCAAACGACAAAGATCACAGGGAAGATCGTTCAGAAAAAATTGATGAAAAAAAGAGCTCGTAACGATCGCAGCAAGAACATAGATAAAGAGGAGGTTGCAGAAAGGAAGCAGATAGGGTAACTTCTTCATAATGATGGGATCTCATGCTCCAAAAAAAGAAAGGTGCCCATCAACAAAAGATTTAAAAAAAGAAAGAGCATGGCGTATCCCCTTTTCTTTCTCCAAATGTAAAAAATAGCAACCAGACTCACTGCAAAGAGAATGAACATACTTTCCTATTAAAATAAAATTGCAACCATGTCAATAGAACCTGTGCTGAAAAAAGGATATTTGTTACTGATCCTGATCTGTAGTCTTTTAGGTTTTCCCTGGCTTTGGCAGGAGATCTCCCTTGAGAACGCTTTCCAGGCGCCTCTGATTACAAAATCTCCTTCTCCTCCCTCTTCTGAAACCCTGGAGGCTCTCCAGCAACCCTATCGCTACCTCGGGGCCGGGAAGCAATCTGTCGCATTCTTGAGCGAGGATGGAAAGTGGGTTTTAAAATTCTTCAAGAAGAAATATATAAGAGCCCCCTTCATTGCCAGGTGTTTCAATCTGGACAAAAAAAAATACCAGCAGCGTTTTGGTCACTATTGCGAGAGCTATCTGATTGCAGAAAAAGAATTTAAGCAAGAGACAGCCCTTGCCTATGTGCATTTGGGACCATCGACGGCGCTTCCTGACACAGTGTGCAAAGATCGACTCGGGATCAGCCACTCCCTGAATCTGAATGAGTATCCCTTCGTGATGCAAAAGAGAGTCGAGAGTTTCTACTCGCTTCTTACAGGCCCTCTTACAAGACAGATGATCGATCAGTTCCTCGGTTTTGTTGCAAAGCGCATGGCAAAGGGAGTTGCCGATCGCGACCAGGAGATCGGCAGAAACTTTGGCACCTTAGGCGGAGCAATCGTGCAAATTGACCCAGGAAGACTCTATCTGGACACAACGCTCAATGAACAAAAACGCAGAGATCTTGAGTGGTGGAGATCCACGCACAAACTGCGCCGTTTCCTGGAGACCAATGCCCCTGAGGAAGTGGCTTTCTTCGATCAGAGACTCAAGGCTTGGCAGGAGGAAACTAGTGCTCAGTCACCAGTTTGAGTCGAAATATCTTTTGTAACAGCAACTGGCCCGCTCTTCGATTGCTGTGCTGAAAGCCATAAAACATAAACACTATTGGGAATCGAAATCAGATAATTATAAAATAATTTAGAGATATTCTTAAGGCACTCACATACTGCACAAAAAATTCTCGATAACAACGTGTCTCCTAAAGGATATTTTATTCTATTCCAATCCACAAAATATTTTTTAAAATAGGATTTATCGGACTTTTCCTCCTTACGCTTGAGGATATCGTGAATCGTTACAGTCCCTTGAGAATTTTGGATACCTTGCTGAGGCGCAACGAGGCGTCCAGCCTTCGTCTCAGTGACTATCTCTCCTGGCCTGGCTAAGCTTTCATACATTCTATGATAGCTCACAACCGCACCTGTCACGAGCTTTTTTGAGGGATCTTGATAATACCAGCTATAATTGGGAATAGCGTAGTTGTGAATCTGCCTGGAAACGAGTTTTTTTTCCTCTATGGACATAGCCGTCCAAAGCGCGACTGCCTGTTGCACTGCAGAGATTGCTTGCTCAGAACTGTTGTGATCCATATAGCAAACTGCATTTGCACAAACTCTATCGGCGCTATTTGTAAAACTGTAATCATCTGGACCGTAGGGGCGACACAGTTCCTTAAGTCCTTGATGATATGGAGCAATGACAATAGCTCCAGAGCACTGACCCTCTGCTGCAACGAGTCCACAGCCTTCTGAATGGGATGGAACAAAACTAAAATCAGCCGCTGCCCGCAAGAGCTTGCCTACAGCTACCCCCTGAAATTCTTCTGTTTGCTGTTCTTTGTTAGTGTAGCAACGCAGTTTATGGGTGCCTTGCTTCTCTGCATCTTGAAGCTGAGTTATGAAAGAGTTCATGGTTTCATTGTTGCCGCAACGAATACCCATAGTGACAAATTGCATTTTTGATGGATTATTAAGGATGGTCTTCGTTAGAATATCGACCCCCTTTTCATGTGCATATCTACCAACAAATACAATCAAAGAAAGATTTTCATCTGCGATATATCCTGCATCATATAACTTTTTCTTGATGTCACTTTTATACTTTACGTAATCCGTTGTTTCCACTCCATTTTCATCAAACGTTTTTTGAAGAGCGAAATCCTTAAAAACATTGCAATTTGTAATATCAAAGGAGTCAGCATCAATCCCATTTCGTATGGCTGTGAGCTGACCTTGCTTCAACACTAAGTCAGAATTTGAATTCCATGTTTCTAATGCGAGTGCAGTCGAAACAAGGCACACCTTATCTGCAGTCTGAATAGCATTCTCACATAGATCGACTTGATCTCTATTAATATTTGCGACATCGACACCAAGCCCCTGCAAGGTATTTTTTTGCACATAAACAGGGTCGTTATAACAACAATCATGTTTCACGGCGATTGCTTTTTGTCCCTTAAGAAGGGAAAATGTGACGCCCCCCAAAAGAAGTCCCTCTGTCTGCACAATATCTACTTTTTTTTCTCCAGATTTACCAGAAAAGGAAGCACTAAATCCGCCAGCAGCGGAACTCTGGTATAGAACTCTACTCAAAGATGTTGAGTAGTCATTATTTTCAAATATTCCATTGCCTGAAGTAACCTTGGAAACAAAACTGGATTTTGGATCCACCTGTATCAAATACTCTCTATTCTTTTTATCTCGATAAACAGAACTTTTTACTTCTTCGTGGTCATATTTATGTTGAAATGTTCCTATAAACTCACATTCATTTCTGACAGAGCTCTTGTCTTTTGAGAAAATAATATGCATTGAATCAATTTTTTCTAGATTTAGTTCCTTATGAGCCTGTCGTAAGCCTGACATAACAGAACCTATGCCACCCACGTGGTTACGCGAGTTTTCAGTAGACAATTTAAGAACCCTCACAGGAAGAACTTTACCATTATTACTTTCAGTCCTGAGGTTAAACCGCGATCCCTTCTGGCAAAAGCGCTCAATTTTTTTGATCAAATTACATGATGCAGGCAACTGACTTGTGTATGTTATCTGGGCTGAAGGGTCCTGGTCGATCCGACGTAAAATTTGATCCTCAATATCAAATAGAATTTCTCCGTACGTCGCCTCATCCTTTATAAGGTCCTTATAAAGGCTGGTTAATTGGTCGGGGGTCAGGCTTCCCAGTTCTACATAGAACTTACGATCAACTACCAATCCGACAGCATCTTTTGTCAGATCGGGAAAGTTCGAAATACCTGAATACACATTACTGGAAATCATAAAACTCCATTAATTCTCGCAAATAAAGTGTAGCTGATTGTTAATTTTGTGTAAATACAACACATCAACTACATTGATTATATGCTGCAAGAACCATCTTCTTTCAGAAGTAATTTGATCGCTATAATGAAACACTTAAAAGCTTTTTTTCGAAGATAAAAATTTATCCGGTGTCCTTCTGCAATAATAGTGTGATCCTGAACCACTTGTCGTAGCGTCTTTTCCTGAATTTTTTCTTGCCCATTCAATAAAATTTTCTTTGATGCTACAATTGCAAGATTCGTATTCGTACATTTTTCATAATCATTCAAATAAGTAACAGACTGTTTAATCTTCATAAAGCTCGGTGGGTAATAAGATATAATTTTAATGCCATTTTCAAATTTCATCTGATCTTTTGGTAAGTTGTCTATATAATGAAAGAGATCGATTTGAGAACTTTCAAGAATGTCTCTTAACGCGCTAATAGAGCAACTTGTGTCATCCGATTGTCTAGTTGGGGCAAAAACTTCCATTATTACATTTTTTAAATCTGCCTTAATCACCTCATTTTTAACTTGATCAATCCAATGCATAGGCGCAGCAATTCCCCCAGAATCTGAAAATAAAATGCGAGAGTCATTCTCTGTTTTTCTCAAAAAGATAGTCGAATAATGTCCTCCAACTAATCCTCGCAAAAGAATTACAAATTTTTTATCTCCCCGAAACTGCACCGCCTCAAGATCGATTAACCGCTTTGACAAGTCCGTTAATTCTACAAATTCAATATTATCTATTTTATTTTTGTACTTATCCTTTTCTCCATAATATTTCAGAATAGTGCGCATAGCGCCAATATCCGGACTATTGTATACCTCTCCTAATTCGCAAAAATTAAAAAAATAATTAAATAAAAAAATTTCAGGAATAAATGCATTTATCATTCTTAAGATACTGTAGAACTTCAACTCTCTTTCATTGTAACTAAAATTATCTGTGCTAGAGTAATTTTCGTCTAAAATATTAATAGCCGAGTTTGTTTTTTCTGATGCGCTCAACTTTGGAATTATTTTTATCCACTCATCTACTTCATTAATAAGCCGATACAAATGAGCATCTTCCTGCTCTTTCAACGCATCCAGAAAAGCTTTTACTTCATACACCCCCTGTTTCCCCCTATTAATTACCTCTTCTTCAATAAGGTAAAGATGACGGCGAACCAGGGCTGCAGATTGTCGGCCTTCAGAATTTTCAGTCTTATAAGAAAGTAAAATACGATAGAGAAGAGCTAAGTCTCTAGCGGGTAAATGGGAAATGCCAAAATTGGGATCCAACAAAATGCGACCTTGATTCATCGAAGACTTGGAAGCATGCAGAAGCTGCCATTTAAGTTCCGTTGACGGTTGTAGAACAAAACAAGGGTCATTAATTAAATTAAAAAAATCAAAGGCATGTCTAATCATACCATTACATTTAGCAGCCTCCAACTCACCATTAATCAAAGATGCCTTATAATGATTGTTTTTTTCAAAAACAGACTCAAAGTTCAGCAACGAAATACTCATAAAATACCCATGTAATAACTATAACATTCTGTTAATTTAAAAGTAATAAAGAACTAAAAAGATTATTACTCTACAGTGACTGACTTAGCGAGATTGCGCGGTTGGTCAATAGGGCAACCGCGTGCTTTTGCGATCTCGTAGGCAAAAAGCTGTCCTGCAACGATGGATGGGAAGGGGGCGAGAGGATCTGAGCTGTCCGGTATCCAGAGGATATCGTCAGCAATTTTCTCCACTTCCTTCATTCTCTCAGGAGCGATAGCAAGAAGCGGAGCCCCTCTTGCCTTCACTTCCATCAAATTTGAAATCATCTTTTCACGCGTCTTTTCGTTAGCGCAGAAGGCGATTACGGGAAAGTTGCGGTCAAGAAGCGCAATGGGCCCATGCTTGAGTTCCCCTGCAGGGTAGCCATTGGCATTGACATAGGAGATCTCCTTGAGTTTCAAGGCAGCCTCGAGAGCCGTTGGATACATGTATCTACGGCCCATAAAGAAAAAATCGTCGTAGCGCGCATACTTTTTTGCAAGCGCTGCGATTTGATCTACTCTATCTAAAACAGTCTGCATCATTTGGGGGAGCTGCTCCAAACTCTTTCCAAGAAGAAGAATCTCCTCTTCCCCAAGGCGCTTTCGCAACGCACTCATATGCAAAGAAAAAAGAGCAAGGAGAATCAGCTGACTTGTGAATGCTTTTGTCGAACAGACACTCACTTCGGGTCCTGCTTTGAGAAAAAGAACACCATCGGCCTCGCGCGCCATCGCCGAGTGCTCTGTATTACAAAGAGCAAGCGTTTTATAGCCATCGCACTTTGCTTTGCGCAGAGCAGCCAATGTATCCGCCGTTTCCCCCGATTGACTGATCGCAACCATCATTGTTTTTGAAGAAAAAAAGGTGGTGCGGTACTGCGCCTCGGAAGCGATTTCGCAAAGTGATGGAAGAGAGGCCCATTCCTCAAGAAAAAGGCCGCCTACCATTCCTGCAAGAAAAGAGGTTCCGCTCCCCACTGTCCAAACCACATCGCTATCCCGCAGGCTCTCTTCAGAGAGGAGAAGATTTTGAAAAAAGACTCCATTGCTTCCCAGGCGTCCTTCAAGGGCCCTTTTGCACGCTTCCGGCTGCTCGTAGATCTCTTTTAACATAAAGTGGGGAAAGGAGCCTTTGGAGGGCGGTTTTAGAATTGACTCCATCACAAGTGTGCGTTTCTCCTTTTGTTTCATCCCAGGATCGAAGATTTCGACAGAGCCCCGTCGCACACGCACCGTCTCTTGCGGGTCTAGAAAAAGAACGCGGAAAGACTGACCCAAAAAGGTATTCGGATCCGAGGAGAGAATGACCTCATCCTCATTGACACCCACAGATAAAGGACATCCATTGGCAAAACCCACAATTTCCTGATGATCTTTGTGAATCACAAGGAAAGAAAAAACGCCCTTCAGGCGTTTTGCAACGCGATCGACCGCAGCAGCAAGATCACCGCAATACTCCGCTGCGATCAGTTGAACAAGAACTTCTGTGTCTGTTTCAGAGAGAAAAGAGACTCCTCTCTCCTGCATTTCCTGTTTAAGAGTGGCATAATTTTCGATAATGCCATTGTGGATGAGAGCAAAAGATTCTGAGCTGTCCAGATGAGGATGGGCATTGCACTCATTGACGACGCCATGCGTAGCCCAGCGCGTATGAGCAATCGCAAAATCAAGATGAACAAGATCAAGAACTTCGCAAAGATCAGCGACCTTTCCCGCTCTTTTGCGAAGGGCAATTTTACCTTCGACAACACCCGCAATCCCTGCGGAGTCATAACCGCGATATTCAAGAAGAGAAAGCCCCTCTGTGCAGGCCTTCACTACATTGCGCTTTCCGATATACCCGAAGATTCCACACATCGTTACGTCGACTCCTTCCAGACTCTCTTGCGGCACCTATAGATCCAGAAGGGAATGGCACAGAAAAAGAGCATCCCAACGATCAGAAAAGATTCAAACAACAAGAGTTTTCCAACATTAAACTGGGCTGGAGGGAAAAAGGCAAAGAAAAAACCAAAAGAGGAGCCGGCAATTCCGCATCCTCCTATGATCCAGGCACCCCATCTTCCTCCAGGAACTCTGTAGGGGCGTTCCTGATTTTTTTTCATACGCCGCAAGCGCAAAAAAGAGAAGAAGAACAAAAGATACATCAGCTGGTACAGGATCGAAGCAAGAGCAAGAAGCGTCCAGTAAGAACTGTTCACTGAGGGCATGAAGAGGAAAAGGGAAGCAAGGAGGCTGACAAGAATAGCCTGCAGCGTGAGAAGAGCCGTTGGTGCGCCAAAGCGATTGGCCTTATGCAGAAAAAGAGGCAGATCACCATCGACAGCTGCAGCGAGGAGTCCACGGCTTGGTCCTGCGATCCAGGTACTCAGCATCCCGACCGCGCCAAAGGTAGTGATTGCAGCAAGAAGCGGTGTCATCCAAGGCAGCTCAAAAGCGGCAAAAAAATAGGAAAAAGCCCGCATGCTGGCAGAAGTCAGTTCGATCTCGCTTTGCGGGATCACACTTGCAATGGAGAGAGCTCCCAAGCTCGAGAGGAGAAGAATGAGAAAAGCCGATACAAAAATACCGAGGGGATAGTCTCTCTTTGGATTCCTTACATTTTGCGCGTGGACAGCAGACATTTCCAACCCGGCAAGACCAAGTAAAACTCCTGATAGAAGAACAAGCTCATTGAGCGTATCGATGCGCGGAAAGATCGAATGCAAACTCCAGTGGAAGGCCAGCGCGTGGTGGCCCAGCATCCATTTCACTCCAAAAAGAATAATCACTGCTATGGGTAAAAGAGTGCCTAAAAGAGCGCTGAGCACGCTAATCCATCCTGACAGGCGCATTCCAAAAAAGTTAAGCCAGGTAAAAAGCCAGAAGGACCCTAGCACTGCGCAGAAAATAAAAGTGGGATTCGTCGCAAGTTGAGGATCGATCGCATAGGCGGCTGTACCTGCGATAAAAGAGAGAATGGTTGGATACCAGAGTACATTGGAAGCCCACTGCAGCCAGATAGCAAAAAAAGCAAGGCGCGAACCGAAAGCCTCTTTTACCCATGTATAAATTCCTCTTTCAGGCCATGCAGCCGCAAGCTCTGCCGAAACAAAAGCTACGGGAATGAAAAAAAAGAGAGCGGAGAGAAAAAGAAACGAGATAATGGAAAGCCCATATTCCGCCAAAAGAGGGAAATTCTTCACGTTGCAAATTGCTGCCACGTTGATGAGCGCAATCATCCAGCCGGTAAGAAATCTTTTCTTCATAATTGGGTATAAGATTACAAGAACTCACCTCTTTCGGTATATAAAAAATGTGTTTCAAAAAAGGTCTTTTCTTACCGCTCTCATCATTACTCCTTCCCTTTTCCTTGCCACTCCCCCCCTGCCTCTTCCCGATTGGATCTCATTTGTCGGAGGCATTTTTGATGTCACCAAGGAAAAGCATCGCACTATAGAAATTGACCTGGAGTACAAATTTCACATCAAAGCAATGAGCGGCCCCTTTGAATTTCTCGAATTTCTCCCCCTTGTTGGCATCATGGCCAATGCAGAAGGCGGTGGTTATGTCTATGGAGGGATCAACTTCGATTTTCTCTTCTGGGATCACCTTGTCATCGCTCCCGGCTTTGCGGCGGGAGGCTACTGGGCTGGAAGTGGCAAAAATCTGGGATTCCCTCTCGAGTTTCGCTCCGGCATCGAGCTGGGCTGGCAATTTGACGATGGCCGCCGTATCGGGACCCACTTCTACCATCTCTCCAACGCCAGCCTCGGTAAAAAAAATCCAGGCGAAGAGTCTCTTGTCTTCTACTACGATCTCCCGATAAGGAAGAAGTTTCCCTTCTATAATTAGAGCTCGTAAAAGTTCACTCCCCCTAGTCTCGTGGTTCAAACACTGAGGTCGTCCCGGGGGGTGAACTTTCCTATCTACCATTTACAAAGGACCTATGTCATTGAAAGTAAAGATGAAGAATCACCTTCCTCAAACTTATTCTTTTGATTAAAGATACAAAAGACTTTATTATATGTTGAATTATAATTTATAATATTATATAATTAAATATGTAATGATTAACACTACCATTTTATATCACTCAAAATCTGACATTTCTTCCGATCAATGTGATCGCGAATTTATTGAAATAGACTCCTGGTCACCCTTTCCATTAAACACCGCTTCTTCTATCCAGCAAATTGCAAATACTGCCTTGAGATTTAATCCTTTTTATTCATTATCGGCCGACACCCCCCTCTCGAACCATTCCTATTCAGAGAGCACTCAGGCTACTCCAAGTGGGCTCAAAACTGGTCGCCATTCAGTAACAAGACTCCCCGAACAGTTGCAAGACATGAAGAACCTCACTCTTCCTGATGGGAGGATATTGGAGATCAAAATAGAGGATGATAGTGGACTAAAGAAATCCGCAGAGATAAAAGGTGAGGATAAAACGTTGTATCTGTCCTGGTCCTTTGATAATCAGACAGGCAACCTTGAATTGGAATACGAGCATCGAAATGATCTGCCTGCCTGGATTAAAATCCCGGAAAAAGAGCATTGCGAATTCGATCAGAGAAAAGGGATTCCCACCATACAAGTACTGAAAGCGATGATCATTAATGCATTAGAATGTACGGGAAAAGTAAAAAGCATTTCAGTGCGCTCAACTAATGCTCGCACTACTACAGACGTAGTCTATTCTACCTTTGTAGAAAAGAAAGACTTCAAGACCGCATGCGAACATTCCACAACCGCTCTGCTTGCCAGAGAAGCGGGAGAAATGTGCGGTACCTCAGTGCAGTTGACGGAAGTCGAGGGAAGAAAGAGTTGTCAGGTAACAGAGAAAAATTTTATAGATCGCATCAGCAAACGAAACCTCTCCTCACCTTCTGATCAGTCTACCCCTCAGAAATATCTTGGCGAAGACAAAATCAAAACCATCCTGGAGTGCATGGGAACTGCAACATGGACGATTTATCAGGAAATTGACATGCGCTTTGAAGCAATCCACGCCTGAACCTATCCCAAAACAAAATAAACAGCTACAATACTCCCATGCATCTTCTCCTCGCTAAACCGCGTGGATTCTGCGCAGGCGTTGTTCGCGCTATCGATACTGTCAAAGAAACTATTGCCCTCTTTGGCCCTCCTGTCTACGTTAAACACCAGATCGTTCATAACGCACATGTAGTAAAAGAATTGGAGAACATGGGCGCCATCTTTGTCGAAGAGCTCTCCGAGGTTCCCTTCGGCGCACGGGTCATCTACTCGGCACATGGCATCCCCCCTTCTGTCAGGATGGAGGCTCTAAAGAGGGGGCTTATAGAGATTGACGCGACATGCGGACTTGTCACCAAGGTTCATTCTGCCATCAAGCGTTTTGCAAAAAAAGGGTATAAGGTCATTCTCATTGGACATAAAAACCATGTGGAGATTCTCGGAAGCGCTGCGCAAGCACCTGATGCAGTAACCGTTGTTGAGTCTATTCAGGATATCGCCACCCTGCCCTTTTCTGAAAAAACTCCTCTTGCCTGGCTTACCCAGACGACCCTCAGCTTATACGATGTGCATGAGTTGGTGGAAGCTCTGCGTCTTCGCTATCCGCATATTGAAACCTTGCCCTCCTCATCGATCTGCTATGCGACAACAAACCGCCAAATGGCACTAAAAGAGATCGCGCGCCAAGTAGATATTGCGATCGTAGTGGGAGATATCAAAAGCTCCAATTCCAATCGCCTGAGAGAAGTCGCCGAAAGAGCTGGCATTCCAGCCTGGCTGGTGGGCAATGCAGAAGGGATGAAACGCGATTGGCTGAAGGGCGTGGAGCGCATTGGAATGAGTGCAGGAGCCTCCACTCCGGAGGAGATTGTGCAAGGATGTGTCCAGCAACTCTATTCCTGGGGATTGCAATCCATAGAAGAAGTAGTTCTTTGTGAAGAGGAGGTTTTTTTTCAGTTGCCGAAAATCGTCTAAAGGGCGATTTCTAAAAGAACAGAAGGTCTAGTAAACAACTCTCGCCTAAAGGCGAAAGCTTTATCGTCCGCCTATGGCGGCGACATACCGGCGGTTTACATCACCAGTTGGCCTATCGGCAGACAGGCCAAGCCTCAGGATGTTTCGACTTGCATTTAAGTCGCTGTGCTGTAGGCTACCACAGTTAGGACAAGAAAAACGATGTTTGGATCGAGTGCCAAGAGAAAAACAGTGAGAGCAGGTCATAGAGGTATACTCAGGGCTGATATATTGCACCGCGATGCCAAAGGCGTTGGCTTTGTATTCTACAAACTGACGCAGTTGGTCAAACGACCACCGGTGCAGGCGAGAGCGCAGTTTTTTACCAGTCTTGATCCTTTCTCGAATGTTTTTCAGATCTTCCATCACGATTTTAGAACAACCGTTTCTTTGAGCTTCCAAGACGATTTGTTTGGCAATGCAGTGATTGACGTGTTTGACGTGACGCCGCTCTTGGCCAGAGATATCCCTCAGTCGTCTTTTGGCAGACTGAGAACCATTGCTTTGAAGACGTCCACGCATTCCCAAAAATTGATCTCTTTGCGCTCTCAGAGCTCCTCCCCCAAACAGCTTTCCTGTCGAGGTTGCAGCCAATACATTTTCTCCCAGATCGACCCCCATTGCCTGACCGCTTTCAATTGGCAAAACATCGGAGAGATCCAAGACGAGGTGAAAAAACCATCGGTTCCCTTTTCGGACAAGTTCTGCCTCCCTGAGGGTCCCTATATCGAGAAAGCCTTGGTGATATCCACTAATCTCCAAAGGAATGCGAATCCTACCGCGCAAGGTAAACAGCGAGAGAACGCCTTGTTTCAAAGAATAAGTTCTCTTATCAAAATGCACAGAACATTCTCTTTTAAACAATATCTGTTTAGGGGTTTTAAGGGCTTTCAAACAAGCGGCGGTTTTTGCAATCACATTGCAACTCATCTGAGAACCCAATTTGGGCAAAGATTGCCGCAAAGTTCGATAGCAAAGGTGATGCAGTCGAATCCGGTTGCGCTCTTTAGTAAGAAAGGCTACTTCTGCAACTTGATTGCAACCCTGCACAAAGGTCTCTTGCAATTCGCAAAGAGATTCCCTTTGGAGCTCGGATATGTTAAGCTTGATTGCGATGGTTCTTTTCGCGAGAAAAAGTTTAAGTTGCAAGTGGTTTTTAACGCAATACTTAGGGAGCGGCAATTCCTCCCAGTCCTAAAGGACTGGGTTTCCTTGCCGTCAATGCGATGAAACAAAGAATTTTCCGCCTTGAAAAGCAGCAACTGCGCCGCGTGCTGGGTGCCTGGGATCTCTTTTCAGTCGGGTACGGAGATGTAGGCTCTTCCATCTACTTCGCACTTGGCGCAACAGCTCTTTTTGCACTTGGCGCCACTCCCCTGGCTCTTCTCATAGCAGGTGTTGCGTTTCTCTGCACCGCCCTTTCCTATGCTGAAATGGCCTCTACCTTCCCAGAACCTGGAGGCTCTACTACCTTTTCGCGCTATGCTTTCAACGACCTTATCTCCTTTATCGCAGGATGGGGGCTCCTGCTCGATTATGTAGTCACTCTTGCGCTCTCTGCCTTTAGCATTCCACCCTATCTAACTCCCTTCTATTCACTTCTTCATATTCCCTATCAAAATACGCCCTTCATTCATTGCGCATCAACCATTGCGATTATCCTCGTTCTTTTTCTTATCAATTATTTTGGCGTTAAGGGCTCCGGGAGATTCAGTCTCCTTCTTGCTGTTCTTAGCATTATCACACAGCTCGGCATCATTGTTCTTGGGGCTTTTCTCTTCCTCAATCTTCCCTTCATTATCGACCACCTCAGGATTGGCGTGCCCAATATGGACTGGTCTCCCAGCTGGTGGGATTTCAGTAAGGGATGCTCAGTGGCAATGGTCGCCTACATAGGAATTGAATCGATTGCGCAACTTGCAGCAGAGACGAAAAAACCAGGGCTCACCATTCCACGTGCCATCAAGGGAGCTGCAACCATTGTCTTTGTCCTCTATGTCGGCCTTACTACTGTGGGTCTTTCCATTGTCACCCCACAGGAATTTGGAACTGTCTATCTCGAAAATCCCGTACTGGGGATCGCTGAAAAATTTCCCCTTATCGGAAGCTGGCTTGCTCCCTGGGTAGGACTCATTGCGGCAATTGTACTTCTCATTGCAGCAAATGCCGGCATGATCGGGTGCTCCCGCCTTCTCTTTTCCATGGGAGAATATTATCAGGTACCTCAGCTTTTCTATAAAATTCACCCGCGCTTTCGAACCCCTCATGTCACGCTCATCTTCTTCACCATAATCACAGCCCTCATCGTCGTCATGAGCCGCGGTGAAATGATCTTCCTCATCGATATCTATAACTTTGGAGCACAGATCGCTTTCTGTTCTGTGCATCTGGCTCTTTTGCGCTTGCGCTGGACACAGCCCAATCTCGAACGCCCCTATCGCGCGCCTCTGGGCATTCCCTTTGGAAAAGGACGCTTCCTTCCTGTCTCGGCAATGTTTGGAGCACTCGCCTCTTTCCTTGTCTGGTGCATTGTCGTCATCACTAAACGAGACGGCAGAATCCTTGGACTCACCTGGATGGCGATCGGTCTCTTCTTTTTCTTCTTCTATCGCAGAGACAAAAAACTCTCCCCTATCCTCCCAACAGAACTGAAAAAATTAAAAATCCCAAAATACAAACCTATCGTTATCAATCATCTTCTTATTGTTGTTCAGTCGTTAAAAGAGACAAAGATGCTACAAGCGGCTTTTGAACTTGCCAATCAACATAAGGCAAAGATAACGCTGCTTTTCATTCTCGAAGTGCCCCTGGCTCTTCCCCTCGACGCTCCCCTTCCTCGCAAGGAAGCTGAAGCAGCAGCCCTCCTGGAGGCAGCATCTGCGGTGGGTGCTGAGTGGAATCTGCGTCCTGAGCCTGCACTCCTGCGAGCGCGCTCGTTTATCTCTGCACTCAAAGAAGTGGCCTCAACAAAAAAACCAGACCTCATTCTTACAGGGACCTCTCCCGTCGAAGCAGAAGAATTGCTTCGCCTCTCTTTACCGATGCTTATTTTCCGGAATTGAGGATTTTCTCTAATGCATCGAGTGCAGCAGTGAGCCGCTGATCACAGATCGCGATATTCTCTTCGACAGCATCTGAAGGAAGAGAACTCGCCTCTCCATAAATCTTCACTTTCGGTTCTGTACCGGAGGGACGGATAATGCAGCTTGTATTGTCTTCTAAAAGAAGGCGAAGCATATCCGTTTTGGGAAGATCCTGCCTTTGCACTTCATAGTCTGTTACAGCAATGATTTTGCTTGAGCCAAGGTGCGATGGAGGAGACGAACGCAGCATAGCCATACTGAGAGAGAGCTTCGAGAGTCCCTCCGGAGTGTTTGGAAAAGCAAGCGAGCGCTGCATCTCTCGATAAACTCCATAGCGTTGATAGAGGCGATAAAGAAGATCGACAAGGGTGACACCCTCATTCTTTGCTTCTCTTGCAAGGTCTGCCACAAGACAAGAGGCAATCATGCTATCTTTATCCCGCACGAAGGTCCCAAAAAGATACCCACAAGACTCCTCCGCACCAAAAAGAAAGGGTGGACCAGATTGTTCCCAGAGAAGAATTTTTTCCGCAATGTATTTAAACCCCGTGAGAACATCAACACAGAGCAGATTAAACTCCTTTGCGATCTTGCAGAGCAGCTCAGTTGTCACAATAGACTTAACTACTGCAGCACCCTGAGGCAACTGTTTTTTTTTCTGCAGCGTCGTAGCGATATGCTGAAGAAGAAGAACTGCCACCTGATTGCCCGTGAGTCGCACCGCTTTTCCCTGGTGGCGCACTACGACGCCTACGCGGTCCGCGTCGGGGTCAGTTGCAATAAAAAGATCCTGCTCTTCCCGAAGCAACTGCTCTTCTCCCAAACGCAGCGCCGCCGACTCTTCCGGATTCGGTTTGGGGGCATTCGGAAAGTCTCCATCAAGAGATGTTTGCGGAGAAACAAGAGTAGGAGAAGAAAACCCCCATTCTTTCAAAGCCGCCGGCACAAGTCGTAATCCAGTCCCATGGAGATTGCTATAGAGAATGCGGAGAGGAGAGGTGTTTTTAGTAAAGCAAAGCTGAGAGAGCTCACTCAAATAGGCGAGATCGATCTCCTTTCCCACCCAATGGACAAGAGGAGATTGTAAGGAACCGAGCTTCCAGACTTTCGTTTGATGTACCTCTTCTATAACTCCCTGATCATGCGGAGGAACAAGCTGTCCCCCATCCTGCCAGTAAACCTTGTAGCCGTTATATTCTGGAGGATTATGTGAAGCGGTAATCACAATGGCAGCCCCACAGCGAAAATGGCGACAGCCAAAAGAAACAAGTGGAGTGGGACAGGGCTCCTTCACAATGTAGACCTCAATCCCATTTGCCACGAGAACAGAAGCAGCCTCCTCGGCAAATTCACGCGAATGATGGCGCACATCATAGCCGAGAAAGACAGAGAGACGGTCCGGAGCATTCTTGAGAAGATATCTTGCAAGTCCCTGCGTTGCGAGGCGAACAGTATAAACGTTCATTCGCGCTGTTCCAACACCCATAACCCCGCGAATCCCTCCTGTACCAAAGGAAAGGTCCTGAAAAAAGGCAGATTCTATCTGATCGGGAGAGATTTTGAGCAAAGAGCGCACCTCTTCCTTGCTCTTCTCATCAAAAGGCCCTTCTAACCAGGCCTGAACGCGTCTTGCAATACGTGGATCCATACTTCAGGTTATAGGGAAGCTAAGGTCTATCGTCAAGAAAGAGAATATCCCTACGCTTCCAAAGGGTCATCAGTCTGATTCCTCACAGATTTAAAAGTCACTGCTCTCTCATCCTCATCTTGCAGAATTTTTACTATAAACGGAGCTATAGTATTTTTCATCCTCTTTATGTCATTTCCATTCAAACTAAAAAGATCGATGTTGGAATTCTTCACGTACTGAAGGAAACAACTACTTATTCTGTTTGAAAAAGTATAATCGCTCTCCTGCATCCAGATGTCTTTCGCAACACCTTGAGTCTTGTATTCTTCCTTTGTAGGAATTAAAACAACACGAACAGTTTCATCAAATGTAACTTTTTTAAGACAGGTTTCATCACCTAAATTTAAACTCGGGTAAAAACAATCCAACAACCTAGATATCATAAATATACCTTTCGCGAATGAAAACTTGGCTCACAGTAGGGAAACATGATGGGAAGGATGTGCATGATACGCAGGATAAATTTATCCTGCGTATCATTCACATCCATCCCATCATTTTTCCCTACTGTG
>JAGWKO010000028.1 GCA_028873295.1 Verrucomicrobiota bacterium | reverse complement strand
CTGTCTTTCCAAGTCTTCCTTTTGATCGTGGCTGGAAACTCTTGCGTAAGCAATCGTGGGTCTAATCGAGGGGGTAGGGTGCATTATCGTTGGTTGTAGTTGAGCTAAGGAATAACGACGCTGACCGCCAGGAGTGCGATGCGAAGGAATCAATTTCTTGCTTGTTTCCCAGCGTCGAAGGGTTTGAGTCGAAACGCCCAAAAAATCTGCGGCTTTGTGTATGCTAAAAAATTTGCTCATATTGATATAGTATGAGCAAGAATGTATAAGGTCAAGCTAAACTGTTAACAGCCCCTCAATGAGCAGATGATTTTTTAGCGAAGCGATCTCTTCAGAAGATGAGGGGAACGTGTCTTCAAAAGGGGTTTTGGCGAAAAGACGAAAGGCCAGTGCCAGGAAAAGAAGCAATCGCATGGCGGGGGGATGGTAAAGAGAAGATGTTTTTTAGTAAAGGCAAGCGACTTGCGCAGAAACATAGGCTTTCCAGTCGATCAGCCTTCCTGTAAATCCAAGCTCCTGTTCTGCCTGTTTCAGAGCGCGCTCTTCACGTGCTGCGGTGGAAGGATCTTCGCTATCCCAGACTACTTGGATGATCTCATTTTTGCCTTGAAGGTCTTGCGTGATGAAATCGACCTCATAGCCATTTGATGTGTGATAGTAGAAGATCTTCTTGCCCTGGCGCCGCAGGTCTAAATAGACCTGATTTTCCAGCTTTTCCCTCAAGTTATCGGACAAGTTGAAAGTGCTTGCTGTAATCAGCCCATTGTCAACGGAGTAGATCTTTTTTGGCGAGGTTTGTAATTTTCGCAAACTCTCTGTAAAAACAGGGACTGCAAAAATAAGAAAGGCATCTTCCAGATATTCTAAATAGGTAAAAAGAGTGTCCTTCCCTACTTTGTATCCTTGACTTTTCAGGTCTTTGTAGAATTTTGTGATGGAAAATTGTGAGGAGGTATTCTTCAGCAGGGAATGGATGAGGTATTTGAGCAGTGCGATGTTTGACACCTGATACCGTTCCACGACATCTCTGAAAACCACAGTCTCAACATACTGTTGCAGTACTTCTACTCGCTCATTTTCAGGAAGTTCCTGAATCCCCGGGAATCCTCCTATTTGAAAGTAGCGATTCAGATAACTTTTTTGTTCGTCAAGGCTTTGTTGCCCCATCGATTGTTGGGGAATATTCAGTTTGTGTGCCGACAAAAACTCGGAATAGCTATAGGGAAGAACTTCTATTGCAAACGAGCGACCTCTGAGAGAGGTTGCGATCTCCTTGCTCAGTAGCTTGGCAGAGGAGCCGGTTACATAAATGTTCACATTTTTGGTATCGGCGAGTCTTCTCAGTACCAGTGCCCAATTTTCAATATTTTGCACCTCATCCAGGAACAGAAAACATCCGAGACGATGATTTTCCGGATGTAACGTGTACCAAAGATCGATGAGTTTTCCCATCTCCTTGTGATCCATCGGAAGAATTCGATCATCTTCAAAATTGAGATAAAGAATGCGCTCGAGTGGAATTCCCTCAGCAAGAAGGGAGCGAATCGTCTGAAACAGAAAATAGGTTTTTCCCGATCGTCTCATTCCAATGGCAACTTTGATTAGCCCTTTAGCTTCAGGAAATTGGATTTGACGTATAACGTTTCTTTCAGAAACCTTTAATGCAGTCTTGAATTCTTCCTGCAGTGTGCGTAAAACGCCATCCTTCTCCATAAGGCCTATTTTTGGGCTTTCTGTCATTTTGAGCAAGGACGAAGATGTAACATGTTAGAATTTAATGTGTTGACAAAAAAGAGCCCCCGCGACTCGGGGGCTCGAAGAATCAGATCGTCACTTTTCGTCTGTGATTTCGATCTCTGCCTCTTCAATGGTTTCCCCCTTCTTCTGCTGTTCTTTGGGGGCTCCCTGTTGTGGCTGTCCTGCCTGTCCCGCTTGAGCAAGGCTCTCTCCGATCTTCTGCATATAGTTTTGAAGATCTGTGGTTTTTGCCTTGATATCTTCCGCGTTATCGCTTTCGAGCGCCTTTTTAAGAGCGTCGATGCGTGACTGGATCTGGGGAACAAGGTCAGCTGGCAGTTGCGCTTTGTATTCATCCAAAGACTTTTGTGCGCGGAAGACGAGGCTGTCTGCTTCGTTTCGCAGCTCTACGCTCTCTTTGCGCGCCTTGTCCTCGGTTGCATGCGCCTCTGCTTCTCTGATCTTTGCCTGGATCTCAGCGTCGCTTAAGCCAGACCTTGCCTCGATGCGGATCTTCTGCTCTTTGCCAGACTGTTTGTCTTTGGCAGAGACGTGCAGGATACCATCTGCATCGATGTCGAAGGCGACTTCAATTTGTGGCATGCCGCGAGGAGCGGGAGGAATGTCGCTTAAGTCAAACCGTCCAATCTCCTTGTTGTCTCTTGCCATGGGGCGCTCTCCCTGCAGCACGACGATCGTAACTGCTGGTTGATTGTCGCTTGCCGTAGAAAAGACCTGTTTTTTCTGGCTTGGGATCGTCGTGTTTCTCTCGATCAGAGGTGTCATCACGCCGCCAAGCGTTTCAATACCCAATGTAAGAGGTACGACGTCGAGCAGGAGAACGTCCTTCACATCACCTGCAAAAATCCCCCCTTGAATTGCGGCGCCAATCGCCACCGCTTCATCGGGGTTTACTCCTTTGTGTGGCTCGCGCCCAAAGAGCTCTTTTACTTTTTGCTGTACTGCGGGCATGCGGGTCATACCGCCAACGAGGATCACTTCACCAATGTCGTTTGTCGTAAGACCTGCATCTTTCAGGGCTTTGCGGCAAGGCTCCAGTGTGCGCTCCACCAGGTTGTGGCAGAGGCTCTCCAGCTGCGCTCGTGTGAGAGTGATGGAGAGGTGTTTTGGTCCGGAAGAATCCATGGTGATGAAGGGCTGGTTGATCTCTGTGCTGAGAGTTCCAGAGAGTTCAATTTTTGCCTTCTCCGCCGCATCGCGCAAACGCTGCAGCGCCATCTTATCCTGTGACAGGTCGATGCCCTCATCTTTTTTGAATTTGGCGATCAACCAGTCGATAATTGCGTTGTCAAAATCGTCTCCTCCCAAGTGGGTGTCTCCATTGGTCGCAAGCACTTCAAAAACACCATCGCCAATTTCCAGGATCGAAATATCAAATGTTCCTCCTCCCAGATCGTACACTGCCACTTTCTTGTCCGTATGCACCTTGTCAAGGCCATAGGCAAGCGCAGCTGCTGTAGGCTCAGGGATAATCCTCTTCACTTCCAGCCCTGCGATCCTGCCCGCATCTTTAGTAGACTGGCGCTGTGAATCGTTGAAGTAGGCAGGAACGGTGATCACCGCTTCGGTTACCTTCTCTCCGAGATAAGCCTCTGCTGTCTCTTTCATCTTTGTCAAAATATGCGCAGCCGCTTCTTCGGGAGAGACAATTTTCCCCTCTACCTCAAAAACAGCATCTCCATTTGCATTCTTCGTCACTTTGTAGGGAACTGTCTTAATTTCTGATTGCACTTCGCCATACTTGCGCCCGATAAATCTTTTTGTCGAAAAGAGCGTTTTGTCGGGATTTGTCACCGCTTGTCTTTTTGCGGGGATACCCACGAGGCGCTCCCCGCCTTTATAAGAGATCACGGAAGGAGTTGTTCTTGCTCCCTCTGCGTTTGCAATCACAATTGTAGAACCACCCTCCATCACAGCGACGCAAGAGTTGGTTGTTCCCAAGTCGATACCAATAATTTTGTTTTTTTTAGCCATAATTACTACCCTATTTTTATTATTCTAATCCTGATTCACCATCAATTGGTGGATAACTTTTTTGTGGATGTTTTGCTACCTTCACGCGAGCCGGGCGCACTGTGCGAGTGCCGCTCTTGTATCCCTTGTGAAATTCATGCAGGATCATCCCGTCGGGGTGCTCTTCTGTTTCCTCGGTCTCCACTGCTTCATGGAACAGTGGGTCGAAGAGATTGCCGGCTGAATGGAAAGCGACGATGCCGTGGTTATGGAGCACCTCTTTAAACTGAGAGAGAATCATCTCAAACCCGAGGGCCCATACCTTCACTTCGCCGGCGCCAGATTCTGCAAAGCGCAGTGCGTTTTCGAAATTGTCGATCGCTGGCAAAAATTCGCCAATGGCATTCTCAATGCCGATGCGGACCATCTCCTGTCTTTCCTTCTGCATCCGCTTGCGCATGTTTTCCATTTCTGCAAGAGTGCGCAGATACTTGTCTTTCCAGTCTTCCGGGCTCTCTACCGGAGCTCCTGTCGTTTCTTCATTCATTTCTTCCGTCCTTGATTTTCAAGTAAAATAGATGCATTTGCGATTTCCGCTGTTCCTTTGGAAGCTGTGCGGAAAGAAATTTTGTATTTGTAGCTGCTCTTTGTCAGCGTCTCGCTCAGCTTCTGGCTGAAGGCCTGCATCAGTCCGAAGAGGTTGCGATAGGGGAGGCGCAGAGGGCCGAGAAGTGCGATCGTTCCAGCCTGGATCTGATTGATGTAATAGGGGATGGCGATGATGACGCACTCTGTTGCCTCAGGTGCAAAGGCCGAGAGCTCCTCGCCGATCCAAAGAACCATCTCATTTTTTTGAGAGCATTGTCTGAGGAGCAGGCGCATCCTCTCTTTATCTTCAAAGAGCGACAGGCTGCTTGCAAGCCTTGTCGCCTCACTGAACTCCGGGAAGCCAAGCAATTTTGAGAGCCCCGTTCTGAAGAGGTCCTCGCTGGAGAAGTTGGCGTACTCGACAAGGTGCCTTACCATCACCTCGTTGTAGAGCCGCGTTGCGTTTTTTGCCTGTGCTTCATCTGCGAAGAGTGGTTTGTCTCCCTTATTCATACGCCAGCGAAAGTAGCGCTCATATTGCTCCAGAATCAGAGGGTCGGCAGGGCGATCAAGGCGCAGCATCTCTGTGCGCACCAGGCCAAAGTCCGTGATCACTACAGCGAGTACCTGCTCCTGGTCGATGGGAAGAAGGCGCACCTCCTGGATAAAATCCTGATCAAATCGCGGGGCAGAGGCAAAAACCGCACAGCCGGAGAGCTCGCTCATCGCCTCAGCCGTCTCATGAACAAGCGCCGTTACTTTGCGCCCCTCTTTGGCAAAAAGCTCCATGATCGCCTCTTCCTGCTCTACTTCAAGCACCCCCTCTCGGGCATAGGTGTCTGCATAGAGACGAAAAGCCTTCTCCGTTGGGATCCTCCCCCCAGAGACGTGCTGCTGGCGCAAAAAACCCTCGCTCTCCATCTTCCCGAAGTAATTTCTGATCGTGGCAGAGCTCAAAGAGCCAAATCCATGCTCTTGCAAGGTGGAAGAGCCGATCGGCTTCCCCGTCTCCAGATAGAGCTCGACAAGGCCAAGAAGCACCGCTTTCTCGCGGTCGCTCTTAACAGGCTTTCGATGGGTTAAGGGTCTTAGTTTTTTCATCGCAACTTTTTGCTATATCCCTGATTATAGCAAAAGTTGTCGATTTTTAGCAATCTCGGCGTCAGATTGCTTAACATAACATATAAGTTGTTCTTAATAAAAGAGTTGCGAGTCTTCTATCAGTGTTGGGAGGAGGTCTGCGATATTGGGTGTCCATCCCAGACCTTTACTATAGACAACCCGAGAGGCGAGGAAGCAGCCGATGATGGCTTTTTTGTGCAGATCGGGCAATGTAAGGAGCGCTTCCGTGCGCAAAAGGGGAGGAGAGTAGTGTCTTAGACACTTCACCGCGGCCTCTTCCGCAATTGTGGATTCGTTCAAGTGATTTATTATTTGGTGTTTGAATATGTTGATTCGCTCTGACACCTCGTCTGAGAGATCGGTGAGGAAGGTTCCCTTGTTTTTGTGTGTCTCCAGCAGGAGTTGTGCTTCCTTATGTGCTGCGAGGTAAATGACCTGGAGGACCTCTTTCACATACTCTTCCTTATTTTGCAAAAATTCCTCTTCACTCATGCAGAGGTGGGCGAGCACTTCGAGTGAGGAGGCGATGACGCCGCCTTTATTGCAGCTGCTGTCTTTGAGCACTAAAACGCCTGCCTGTTCAAGGACCCTTCTTGCGCCTGGGGTGAGGTAAAGGTTGGCTCCTTCCACGATGGCTCTTGCGGTGGGTTTTCCCTCGCGGAAAAAGCTCTCGACATTTCCCTCGTGCAACGTTCTTGGTCTTCCGCCTGCCGGGATGAAGATGTCTGCGATAGTTTGGTGGACATTGTTTCTGTAGAGTAGGTGTGTCTCATTTCCTCCAAGCCACCTCTTTTCTATCTTTCCGCTCTCTTTCTGATACAAAAGAGTTGTGACGGCGTAGGGGCCCTCTTCTCTTTTTGTCTGCAAATCAAGGAGAAACCCTCCCTCCGAGAGCTCTTCTGCCGGGTAGGAGCGGATCGATAGTCCCTTTGTGAAGAGTTCTACCAGTTTCTGCAGTTGCAGTCCTCCTGGATCGAAAATCGTTCCCGACACGTCTGTGATGGCAATGAGTTTTGCGGTTTTCGGATACTCCCTATACAGATTGCAGATTTCGTTGCCGGCGACATCGCCGTCGGGGCCTCCTGCCATTTTCACTGTAAACTTTTCTTTCCTCGGGTCCTTCCCCCAAAACTGCAAGACTTCTTCCAGGTAGACATTGACGCCGAACGAAGTGACGCCATATTCCTTGTGGTTGATCCCTGCCTTTGGGTTGCTGCTCATGAAGGCGCGTCCTGGCAGATAGCCCTTTTCCGTGGCATATTCTGCGGTCCAGGAGATCATTGTATTAGAGATGTTTTCATCGGGTCCCAGGTACAGATATTCAGGCTTCTTCCAATAATCAACGATGCCATCTACACGCAACTGCCCATTTGGCTCGCAGTTGACAAGTGTGAGCAGGCTGTCGATGAAGCACCTCTGTGAGGCGCTCAGGTAAGCTTCTCTTTCCTCTTTTCGGTACTCTTTGATCCTCTCTGCGATCTCCTCTTCTTTTACTCCCTCTGCCTTCAGTTCGCGGACAAAGATTTTTTCTTCTCCCTTAAAGACGTCCATTGGTTTTAACAGAATGGCAGTTTTGGCGCCGCCTTCAGGGATGTCTTTATTTTTTTTCTGCTGCGTGTAGGCGAGCTGATAGGCTTCTAAAAAGAGATTGTTTCTGTCGAAGTGAAAGTCCTCCCTTTTTTTTGGCAGAATGGTTCTCACGCCGCCTCGCGCCAGATCTCTGAAGCGCACATGGAATCCGATGAAGTGCATTCCCCGGATGAAGAAGATGGCAAAGGGGATTTCTGGGAATTTTCCCGCTCTCCCATAGGGCAATTGTTCCAAAAAAGAGGGGTCCAACCTGAAACTGAAACTGCTTTTTCCCATAGTGTAAAAGTTTGTCTTCAGCATGGCATCGATGAACAGAAGTCCTTGCCTGAGCACCTCTTTTCTTCTGATGTCGTTAATCGGCTGTCCTGTATCCAGTTGCTCCAGTAGCCCAAGCAGCTCCTCTTTTGTTTTTTCATAAAGGGCAAGAGAGCTATTTTTTGGCTCGAACTTCCCCTTAAATGCTTTGGCGAGCATGCAGGTCAGTTCCGGATGGCGACAAAAGTCCTCTACGATCTGTCTGAGCGAGTACAAGTTGGGATCTGCGTGGACGAGCATCTGGTGGACGAAGCTGATGCAGTTGCGCACAAAGTGGCCCTCATTGCCTGTCAAAAGGCCCGTCTGCACAAAGGTGCTTCCTACGGGGTCATCGATGGCAAAATATTTGGTCAGCTCCAGCTCTCTGATAAAATCATTCAGATCTCCCTCAGCGCCCTCTTTTTCCAGCTCCAGGGCGAGGAGCAGCACGTTTTGCGGTGAGTGGGGATTGAGATAGGTGGCGGCACACTTGTGCAGAGAAAAATGGTGCGCGTGAATGACCTGGGCCAGCCGGTATAAAAAGCCTCCCTTGGGGACGCCTCTCCAGGCAAGAGTAAGTTCGAGCCCATTTGTTTCTCTTTTCACCTCAATCTGGCACGAGTCTTTCTCTTTTGCTTTCTCCAGAAGTTGCAAAGCGCTCTCTACCTTCTCTTCCCCAAGGGCATTGACGAAGCGGGGGGAGAGGCCTGTCTCCTTTTCTCCTCCTCGAAAATAGAGGATGCCGATGCGCAGGGTTTTCCCTTCCCAGCTCTTTTTTGCGATAAAGGTATGAAAATAGCTGATTGCGAGCTCTCCGAAGGGCTCCAGGATCCTGAGCTCTGCGTCTTTCCCGCTGACGCATCCCACGATTGCGACTTTCGGCAACCGAATCTCAATCCACTCCTCCTGAAGGGAGAAGCTGAGGAGTCCCCTTGCAATCGCGCTGCGCAGCGAGGGGTCGCTCTCTTCCCAAAAATCTTTCGGGAATTCTCTCTCCAGCCAGAGATAGGCCTCCTGAAAACGGGCGGCCTCATCCTGAGTTACCTTGCGCAATGAGTCTTGGGATGCCACATCTTCTCTTTCTCTTAATTTGGTGAAAAAGTCAAACTTTTCATCTTTTTTGGGTATATACCCGTTCCACTTGAAAGGCACCCAAATCGTGTGTGCATTTAATTTGATCTGATCTGTTTCATTGTACCTCGCTGTTTGAAAGTCAACGAGACATGATCGCTCGTCAGCGAGTTGTTTTCGTCAACTTATTTTTTGTCCAGTACAGAGGCCAGCAATACAACGTCGAAATTCAAACATAACGCGAAGCATACTTATCAAGTAACACTCGAATCATTGTTTGATAATTTGTGTGATATTTTTCAGCTTCGCTCTTAAAAAATTCAATACTTGCCTTGGTTAATGAAATAGTAATTTTAGCTGTTTCTTCTTTAAGAACCAAGTTTTTAGGGCTAGGTAAAAAATCATCGACTATTTTAATTTTCCCGATAGGTTCACTTGTATATTTACTTTTGCGCTTCTTCATAAATTTTTCTTCCTTTTCTCCAATATCCCGCACCGAAAATGCGGATGGTTTGGCGTCTATATGTAAATCGAACGGTCATAATCATCCCGTCCACTTGACCAAAGCAGTAATATCGTTTTTCTTTCTGCGAGTGTTCCAGATCTTCAGCAATCAAGCGGCCAGGATCTAAAAAGGCTCGTTGAGCATCACTAAACGAGACGCCGTGCTTCCGTACATTGGCGTCATTTTTCTCCAAATCCCACTCAAAGTCTGTTTTTGCCATATTTACCATAATATTGTCTAATGCCCATATATTTTGCCATATATTTTTATGGATTCGAGTATGGGTTTCTGGCGCTTTCTCAAGGGAATCGTACATATCACTTCTAGGTGGTGATAACGATCAGAATTGCGCGCCAGCGACAGCTGCTTTTTTGAGAAAACTAGCACCATTGAAGATCATCAAGGACCCTTTTATAAACAAAGTGACAATGCAGTCGTTCGGAGGCAGCGGGTTTATGCATATGACGACTCCTTGGGTAGAAATGAAGGAGTCACTCGCAGGCTCTATCAATAATGGACAAATTTCGAACCAAACAATACCAGAAAACAACGATTTTGCCGGAAAGAAAGACATTTCGTTGGACATTTTAAAGTACTGGTAAAAGTCAGATACCAGTTGGCGCTATACCTTCTTCTGCACACTGGCGTACTGCTACGTAGCGCTCAGCCTGACGAGCCAAAAAGGCGTCGAGGTTTGCTAGAGCTTCAGCATTGTGAACAGTATAAATTTATCATGCGTATCATGCACTGTTGACAGAGCACTAGTTGAGCAAGAGGTTCGTGGAGGAGCGTAAAGAGGGTAAAATACTCAGGAGAAACTCTTGCACTGGCATGCAATGGATTTCATCCTGCATCAGGGACCGCTGACCTCGGTAGAGAAAAAAAAGTTTTGCTTCGGGATAATCCTCCTTAAAGGCTTTCAAGCTGGACAGATCCTTTTTGGAGACGGCATCGCCATTTTTCACTTCCACAGCGATAAAACAATCTTTCCCGTAGAGCACAAAATCGACCTCTGATCCTCCGCGTGTGTGCCAGAAACTTAATTCATAATCTGATTCCTGATCGTCTATCCACGCTTTAAGGTGTTGGGCTATTAATCCTTCCAAGGCAGCTCCATGAATCTCTTCTGGTCTATCCAATGGACCTCTTGGACGAAGCGCTTGGAATACTCCTGCATCGAAAAGATAGAATTTTGGGTGAGAGGTCAAAGCCCGTTTCGCCCGTTTTGCAAAAACATTTAAGGTATAACCAAGGAACATGTCCTCTAAAATCTGTAGATAATTGGACACTGTCGATCGACTGACAGTGCATTCAGAGGAAATATTATTCAAATTGAGTAAGGATCCATGAGAAAAGCTCATGACTTCCAAAAATCGAGCGAAATCTCCTACATTTCTTACCAGTCCTTCAGCTTGGATTTCCTCTTTTAGATACAATGCTGCGTAGGCGGTTAGTACTGCTTCAGGAGATGTGTTATCCCAAGCCAACGGAAGCATGCCAATCTCTAAAGCTTTTTCCAGAGAAAATGAGGGGCCAATTTCAGCAGCAACGAAGGGATTCATAAACTTAAGGAGAGCTCTACCTGCCAACAAATCAACACCGGAGCGTTTAAGTTTCCTTGCAGAGGAGCCCGTTAAGATAAATTGATAACCTTTCTTTTGTTCAATAAGATGATGCACAACAGAAAGCAGCTCAGGAATTTTTTGGATTTCATCGATGACAATAGTTTTTGTATCTCCAGATCCCTCAGCTGTGCTGATAAGGCGTTCAGGTTTGGCTGAATAAAAGCTAACCTCTTGAGGTAAAAGGAGATCTATCCAAACTGCATTGGGATAACGGTCTTTTATCCACGTAGTTTTTCCCGTGCCTCGAGGTCCTAGCAGGAAGAAACTTTGCATTGGTGCTTTTAGCAAGCGCTTTATGTGTCGCATTTTTACAACTCAATTGTGCTTTTGAGTCTCATTTTTGCATTTTTGCTGTAAAAATGCAAGGACAGTGGATTTGTCTGCTAATTTGCTACGAAAATCTATCTAACGAAGGTGTATACTGAAACAAGATGAAGAGTTGACAACGGGCTCTTGGCTCACGGTAGGGAAACATGATGGGAAGGATGTGCATGATACGCATGATAAATTTATCATGTTCTCATGAGTCCTATTCAAGCATCCAAGAATAACCAGCCGAAAGCAAGGCCGTTATTCAAGCATTCCTTAATAAGGGTATCGTATGGCAGCGAGTTATTCAAGTCTTCTTTAATAGAAAATTTGACTAGACGAGCTGAGAAAGAAACGTTTCTGCGGGGACAACCACGGGGTCGCGCCGCTGGAAGCAATCGATGTCTACAAAGGGAAGGTCGAAGGTGATTTGAAACGCGTGTTTTGCTCCTGTTTCTTTTTGAAAGTGATACAGAGATGAGCTGATTCCCTGGTCTTTAGTTTTGGCTTCGACCAAGAACCAGGGCTCGCCATTTTTTGTGACCAGAAAATCGACTTCCCTCTTCAACTTGTCTCGAAGATAATAGAGGTCATATTGACCCAATCCCAGATCGGTCCAAAACTGCACGGCCTTGAGAAGGTGTGAGGCGACGAAATTTTCATTTCTCGCGCCCTTGCTTTGGCACATGGCCCAGTCCCAAAGATAGACTTTTGGCTGTTTGATCAATGATTTGGAAACATTTCTGGACCAGGGCTGCAGCGTAAAGCAGAAATAGAGTTCGCGAAGGGCTTTCATCCATCGCTGTACTGTGGGAACGGCAACTTTGACTGCACTTGCAAGACTTGTGTAATCGACCTGTTGTCCCACTTGAGCGATCAACCTATGCGCCAGGATTTCCACCTGCCCGATGTCCTGAATTCGTGTCAGGTCGCGTAAATCTTCTCGAAACAGGAGCTCCAGGCGCAGGCGCTGCCACTGATGGAGGAACCTATCATTTTTTTGAAGGAATGGTTCTGGGAATCCTCCATAGTGAAGAAGCGTGTTGAACTCATTGCAGGGAAGAGGTGGTGTTATCTCGGTATCCGGGAGTGCCGGATTGATGAGTTCTCGTAGAGAGAGCGGATGTAGCCGGTAGAGAAAGTAGCGTCCCATCATGCTATCGCCGTCTCGTTTATATACATCGAGCCGTGCGCTTCCCGTAACGATGATCTGCAGTTCTTTTTCATACGTGTCAAAAAAGCCTTTCAAGAATCGCTTCCAGTGGCGATATTTGTGAATTTCGTCAAAGACTACAAGGGGACGTGTAAGAGAGGGGAGTCCAAAATGTTTGGCTACTGCCTCTGGGCCTGCAAGAAGAATGGCGCGATGTACCTCATTATCCCAGTTCAGATAGTAAGCAAGGGACGTGTTCACCAGGGATGAGGTTGTTTTTCCCACTTGCCTTGGCCCGGAAAAAAAGAGCATCTGGCGATTTTTGGTAAAATGGTCCTCGATCACCTCTTGATACAGTCGTCGGATCATAGAGCACTTTCCTGTAATAGGTTCACAAGACCATTTTAACATATGTGTTAATTTAGTCCATGCCATTTTAACACATGCGTAATTTTGGTCCTCTTTGCTCGACCACCAAAGACCTTAACTTGTCTTTAATCAAAACTTCCAACTTCCTTAACTGGTTGAATTTCAACAAAAAAAAAGTAACCAAAAAAAATTCTTTTTGATAGGATCCCTACTAAACATTTTCCTGTGGAGTGGAAAAAATGAGATTTCTGAGCTCGCTCTTTCTTCTCTCTCTCTTCTCTCTTCATGCAGCAAAGGTGGGACTTCTTGTTGTTGCAACGGGAAAGTACACGCAATTTGTCGCTCCTCTTGTTGAGTCTGCGCGTAAATATTTTTGCAAGGGTCACACTGTTACCTATTTTATCTTCACAGATGGCCAGGTTCCTTCTGCTTTTGACATTGTATCGCTTCCTCACCGCAAGCTGGGCTGGCCCTACGACACGCTGATGCGCTATGCGGCTTATCAAAGCGCTCAGCATTTATTGATCCAGCAGGACTATCTCTTTGCCTGTGATGCCGACATGCTTTTCTGTGCGGATGTAGGCGAGGAGATCTTTAGCAAGCGCGTTGCGACGCTGCATCCCGGTTTTTTCCCTGAGTCTCCCTATCCGCGCTCTCGCGGCGCCTATGATACGAACCCCATTTCGACAGCTTACGTGCCGCCTCATGAGGGGACGCACTACTTTGCAGGGGGCTTTTATGGGGGGGAGTCATCAGAGGTTCTTCGCATTGTGAATGTCATCCTGGAGCGTATCGAGAAGGACAAACAGAATGGCTACATCGCTGTCTGGCATGATGAGAGTCATTGGAACCGCTACTGTATCGATTTTCCTCCGACACTGATTCTGTCGCCCTCTTATTGCTATCCGGAGAGTTGGTCTCTGTCCTACACGAAAAAACTTCTTGCTCTGGATAAGAACCATGCAGAGATTCGTTAGTCTCATCCTTTTTGCCTGGACCTTCGCTGGGGCGCTTGAAGAGAAGCCCATGGTTCTTGTTGTTCCTTCTTACAACAACATAGAGTGGTATGAGACCTGTCTTATCTCCATGCTTGCTCAAAACTACCACAACTTTAGGATCATCTATCTCGATGACTGTTCCAGAGATGGCATGTCGCAGGCAATTGATGCATTTCTCCTGGAGAACGATCCTGAGCATCGCGTGCAGATGATTCACAATCGTATTCGCATTGGGGCGCTTGCCAACATCTACTATGCTGTACAGAGCTGCGATCCCGATGAGATCGTTGTTCTTGTCGATGGGGATGATTGGCTTTTGCATCCCGATGTTCTTTCACAGCTCAATGAGATCTACTCTACCCAAGAGGTCTGGTTCACTCATGGCAACATGAAGGAGTGGCCCGCAGGTCACGTGACCTGGTGTGAGCCTATCTGTGAAGAGGCGCTTCTCTCTCGCACCTATCGCGCTTTCAAATGTCCTTCGCATCTACGCACTTTTTATGCCTGGCTGTTCCAGCGCATTCGTTACGAAGATTTTCTCTATGAGGGCCAATTTTTTTCCATGGCGTGGGACATGGCGATCATGTATCCCATCGCGGAGATGGCGGGTCGCAGGCATCTTTTTGTTGAAGAGCCTAACTATGCCTACAACATGAGTAACCCTATCAATGATAACAAAGTCAACGCTGCGCTTCAGCGAAAACTGGATCATTACTTGCGCACATGTCCTCCCTATCCTGAACTTTCTCAAGCAAAGGAGTGGCCCTATGGGCGCTAAGCGTCTCTTGAATTATGCACTGATCGTTAGCTGCCTTTTTGCCTCCATGGGCTTGGCTTTTGATAAGGTAGTTATTTGGGGGCATAAGCTGCACTCTCATACCCATTCCTACATTCACCAGGGGTTTTACCGCGGTTTTTCTGAACTTGGGTACAAGACCTATTGGCTTGACAATTCGGATGATATATCCTCTCTTGATCTCTCCAATGCGCTATTCATTACCGAAGGTCAAGTATGCGCCAAGATGCCTCTTCGCGCAGATGGCCTCTATGTGTTGCACAATGTCGCGATGACCCCTGAGCATCGCAAATTGCGCGCCATTGTTTTGCAGGTCTATCTCGATGAGGTAGAAAAGTATGCCTCTTGCAAAAAGGTTGCGGAGTGCATTTACGAGGATGTGACAGGAAAGGCTCTTTTTATCCCTTGGGCGACCGATCTTCTTCCTCGAGAGATCGAGGCGATCGAAAAAAAACTCCCCTCCATTCGCAAGCAGGAGGAGATCTGGTGGGTAGGAACGCTTAATGATGGCAGATTTGGCAATCTTTCCGAGATCGAGCCTTTTCAGCGTGCAGCTGAGGAGCGGGACATTCCCTTCTTTGTCTCCGATGTATGGGTGCATCCTATCAGTGATGAGGAGCATCGCGAACTGATCGCTCAGTCCTATCTTGCTCCTGCGATTGTAGGGGAGTGGCAGAAGAGAGTGGGGTATATTCCCTGCCGCATTTTTAAAAATATCAGCTATGGCCAGCTGGGGGTCACGAACTCCTACCATGTCTGGAAGCTTTTTGGTGGCAGAGTGATCTATCATCCGGATACTTACCAGCTCTTTTTGGAGGCGCAAAAGGCTCTTGCTACACATACGATAGAAAAGCAGATTGAGCTCATGGAATTTGTGAAGAACAACCACACCTATTTGAACCGCATCTCTGTTCTTTTGGACTTCCTCAAAAAGGGTTACCCTGAATGTTTTTAATGACCTTTCTCTATCAGCTTGTGATCTGCGCCCTTTTCCACAATGAGGAGCTCTTTATCAAGGAGTGGATAGAGCATCATAGAACGCTTGGGGTAGAGCACTTTTATCTCTATGACCATGAGAGCACTGATTCCTCTCGCGCTCTTCTTGCTCCCTACATTCGCGAAGGACTTGTCGATCTTTTCGACTGGCCTGCGCAAATTCGCAACATGGAGGAGTACCGCAAGAATCTGCAACTTCCTGTCTATAACCATGCGCTTGCTTTAGCAAAAGAGAGCTCTCTTTGGGCTGCCTTCATTGATCTCGACGAATTTTTAGTACCTCACTCTGCGGATAGCCTCCCTCTCTTTTTGCAAGAGTATCTTCCCTATGGCGGCCTTGCGGTGAACTGGCAGCTTTTTGGGACCTCTTCTCTTGAGCAGCTTCCTGAGAATGCCTCCCTTCGTGCGTCTTTAATCCAAAAGGCCTCTTTTGACATAGGGCGCAATCAGTGGGTTAAGCTCATTGTGCAGCCGCGTCTTGTCCGTGCGATTCGCGATCCTCACACCTTTGAGATGCAGGAGGGTGCCTCTATTGTTACAAGCAACCACACGCCTCTTCGGGTAAAACAGAGATGCACCCCTGTGCAGATCGATCGTATTCAGCTCAACCACTACTGGTTTGGGACGAAGAACTGGTTCTACGAAAAAAAACTCCCTCGCCTTCTGCAGTGGGGATACCAGTTTACTCCGGAAACTCTTGAAGAGACCATTTTCTCTTACAACACCCATTTTGATACTTCCATTTGTCGCTTTGTTGTACCGAATAAGGAGACCCTATGAGAGACAACTTGAAACGTTTATTACTTCTACTTGTTCTTCCCTTGCTGACCTTTGCAGCCCCCGATGTTTCTCCTGCTCCCACGAAGAAGCGCATTCTTCACCTCACGTTCAATCAGGGGTATGCAAACGAGTTGCACAAAGTGGCAAAGGAGATGGGCTATTCTGTGACCACATGGCACATTCCCTCTCTTACATCGAAATTTCTGGATGGGACCTCTGCTGGAACGGCTCTTTTTAACATGACGCACGAGAGGGCGGAGCGCATTTGGGATCGTCATCGCGATCTTTTTGAGAGTTTCGATCTGATCTGTGTTTCTGACACCACACCTCTTGCGCGCATTTTTCTGCAGAACCACTGCTCCAAGCCCCTCCTCATCTGGATCTGTTCTCCTGTAGATTACTACGACCCTCAAACTCTGGATGGTTCTTTCCCCGATCACGAGTACTTTTCTCTTCTCTCTGCTGCACCGAGAACGCCTAACGTCTTTGTGGTTGGCGCCTCTGCCTTTGCTCTGCACTATGCGGAGAGATTGGGTCTTGATCTTGGCGATACGATCATCCCTCCCTGCGCCTTTAATACAAGTGTGCGCTTTGTGAGAAAAAAGGAGTCTCTCTACATCCCTTCAGGGCACAACGAGACAGTCTTCATGAATTTGAAAGAGCATTTGCAGGGATTGGGGCTTCCTGTCTACTCAGGACCTCATCAGGGGCCACAGGATCTTGGCGGCTATATGGGGATCGTCCACCTTCCTGACTCTTACGGCTCGCCAGCGCTTTTTGAGCATCTTGCCTATGGGATCGTCTACTTTATTCCTTCGCCTGCTTTCTTTGAAAAGCTCGCCACCACGCATAACTACTTCCTCAATCAACCGGCGACGCTTCTTGAAGAGCAGCTCTATGAAGCCTCCGAGTGGTACAAATCCTCCCGAGAAAACGTTTTTGTCTACTTCGACTCTTGGGAGGATCTTGTAGAGAAAGCAAAGAATCTCGACTACAAGGCGCAAAAAGCGAAAGTTCTCTCTTACGTATCGGACTATCAAAAAGAGGTGAAGTCTCGCTGGCAGGCTCTTTTTAATCAGGTTTTTGCCGGAGCTGCGCAATGAGGTTCTTTGCTTGGGTTCTCCTCCCTTTTCTGCTCTATTCCGGGGAGGGGCCTTACGTTCTCTGCGATCCGATGGGGCAATTGGGAAATCAGTTTTTCCAAATTGCTGCGACCGTGAGTTTGGCGCTGGATCATGGCGCCACTCCGATTTTCCCTTCCTATCTCTACGAGGAGCGATGGGACATGCCGATAAATTATGAGAAGGTTCTTTCTCAGCTTGACGTCTCGACGCCGGATGTCTGCTTTGATTTTAACTATGTGGAGCCGGTTTATACGTATCGGGCGATTCCTTACCAGCCGAATATGACGATTCGGGGGTGGTTCCAGTCAGAGAAATATTTTCGCCATCACAAGGCGGAGATTTTGAAACTGTTTGAGATGCCTGATGCTGTTAAAGAGGAGATCAGTGCGATGTATCCTCATATTCTTTCTCATCCGAAGAGCGTGGCTGTGCATTATCGCGGATATATGTTGGAGAATCCGATTCATAGCAAGGTCTACGCGCAGCTGACGCTGGACTATTACAAGAAGGCGGTAGAGCGCTTCCCTGCGGACTCTCTCTTTGTAGTCTTTTCGGATGATATTGCCTGGTGTAAACAGACGTTTGCTAGCATTCCTCGCTCTTTTGTTTATTTGGAAAGAGGCCCCCACTATCGGGATTTTTATCTGATGTCGCTGTGCAAACATCAAATCATCAGTAACTCGAGCTATTCCTGGTGGGCTGCTTATCTTAATCCTAATCCTGGCAAACAGGTGATTGCGCCTCGTGTCTGGTTTGCGCCGGAGTATAAGACTGATGATCGGGATCTTGTGCCTGAGGAATGGAGACGACTGTAATAATGGAAGCGGAGGTATTCATGAAAAGAAGTTTTATGATTGCGAAAATTGCAGTAGCGTCAATTGTCTGCTTACTCTCTGCGGTAGGT
>JAGWKO010000071.1 GCA_028873295.1 Verrucomicrobiota bacterium | reverse complement strand
ATGATACGCAGGATAAATTTATCCTGCGTATCATGCACATCCTTCCCATCATGTTTCCCTACTGTGAGCCAAGAACCTGTTGCCAACTCTTCATCTTGTTTGTGTATACCAACTCCTGAATTCGTTCGCAGTTGCCTTTACCCTCCATTTGGTATAAAATCTTTTCTATGCTGGGCATCTTTCTCGATACGGAAACAAATGGGCTCAATCCTAAAATTCACTCTCTTGTAGAGATCGCTTACCAACTGGTGGATCTGGAATCGGGCAAGCGCATTGAAACCTATTCCGGAATGATTGCCCTCTCGGAAGAGAAATGGGCGGCAAGCGATCCAGAGAGTCTCAAAATTAATGGCTTTTCCTGGGAGGAACTGCAAAAAGAGGGCAAAAGTGCAGAAGAGGTGGCAGAGGGCATGGTAGCCCAATTTGCGCGCTTTAACATCAAACGCAAAGAAGCGGTCTTCATCTGCCAAAACCCATCGTTTGACCGCACTTTCCTTTCGCAACTGATCGAGGTCCCCCGTCAGGAAATGCTCGCCTGGCCCTACCATTGGCTCGACTTGGCCTCGATGTATTGGGCGCTTGCAATAGAGCGCATGAAGGGAAACAACGGTCCTCCGCCCTGGAAAACAGGATTCTCCAAAGATCAGATCGCTGCACACTACAAGATTGCACCGGAAGAAAAACCGCACAGAGCAAGAAATGGCGTAGCGCATCTTCTGCTGTGCTATGAGGCGATGCTAGGATTCACAAATACACAATGAGCCGGATGAAACACTTCTTCTTGTTCGCTCTCTCCTGGATCCCTGCTCTTTTTGGAACTGTATACGATTGTTTTATCTTCTACAATGAACTCGACATCTTGGAGATCAGACTCCATGAAATGGCCCCCTATATCGATAAATTTGTTCTAGTCGAATCGGTGGAAACATTCAGCGGAAAATCAAAACCCTTGTATTACGAGGAAAATAGAGAACGTTTCGCTCAATACAACGACAAAATCATACATATCGTCACCAATCAAAAGGTTGATGCAAAAAGTCGGTGGGATCGCGAATATTTTCAACGCAATGCCATCACGCGCGGATTACATGAAGCAGCACCAAACGACATTATTTTCATTTCCGATGTAGATGAAATTATAAGAGGGGAACAGATCCCTCATATCATTTCCATTATGCAGCAAGCAGAGCCGCATCAGGTAGGACGCCTGGAAATGGCAAACTATTCCTTCCATCTGAACACAAAATGCGTAGGAGAAAATGGTGAAAAATGGCATGCGGCAGCTGTCACAAAATATGCGCATCTTTGCTCTGAAGGATCGATCCATTGCCTCCCCCAGAATGTGCGAACAGAAAGAAACGCATTTGCTCTTTTCCCGAATGCGGGATGGCATCTCGGGTGGATGGGCGGCGAAGACTTTGCGCGCTTGAAGTTGGAGAGCTTCTCCCATGCCGAATATGACCTCCCCCAATACAAAACAAAAGAAATGCTTCTCAAAGGATGTAACATCCACAGATGGAAATTCGCAGCAATCGATGACACATTGCCCAGATATGTCCTTGACAACCTGGAAGACTTCACTAAAAAAGGCTGGGTGCTCTCCGATGAACAAATTGCGTTTCTCGTTCGCGAGGGAAGAATTGCAGCACCGGGCAGAGAAATGCAAAAAAAGGCAACTGTTTGCCTCAACATGGTTGTTCACAATGAGATAGAGAATATCGAAAAATGCCTGGAGTCTGTCAAACCATTGATTGACTCCTGGAGCATTGTCGATATGGGATCAACAGATGGCACGCAGGAGCTGATCACAAAGGCAATGCAGGGAATTCCCGGCAAGCTGCACAAACGCCAGGAGAACGACCTGCAACAAATGCGGAACGAGGCATTGGAGCTGGCGCGAACGCAGGGAGATTACCTGTGCTGTATCGACGCCAATGAGCAGTTGTTGTTTGCAAGCGATTTTTTTCTACCTTATCTTGGAGAAAAAGATGGTTACTGCTTTATTACACAACAACAAGGACTCCCCGATTCGCTAAATCGCTGTCTTGTAAACGCAAAATTACCCTGGCGATGGCAGGATAATTCGCTAGTTTGCGAGCAGCCCGTGCATTTCACAATTTTGAGCGGCGCTGTCAATGTGCGCAACCGCCCCTCAAGAACAATTGATCCTGCCAAATATGCCCAGGATGCTGAATGTTACGAAAAGGCTCTCCTGGAAGATCCGAGCAATGCAAGCTATATCTATCGACTGGCGCAGTGCTATGCTATCACAGGAAACACAGAGCTTGCTTTAAAAAACTACAAGTTGCGAAGCGAACTCATCAATGGCAACTCCCAAGAAATCTTTTTTTCACTTTATTGCTGCGGAAAGATCCTGCAACAGTTGGGCAATTTTGACGAAGCTCTCAAGTGGATGTTCAAAGCACACACTCTATTCCCCTCTTACACAGAACCTCTTTATCACGCAGCAGCGATCTACCGACAACTTGGAAATCCCTTATTGGGGTATCTATTAACAAAGCATATTCTCTCAATGCCTGTTTCTTCAGGCGGTCCTATAGACCCGGCAGCTTATGAAGTTGAGCTCTTGGTCGAGTTTTCCAATTGTGCATTTCTTACAGGCAGATGGGAAGAGGGACTTAAGGCATGCAACTTTCTCCTTGAGAAACCGAATTTGCCCGAACATCTCCGGGCAGCGCTCCTCTCCAATCAAGAAATCGCAAGAAACCGATTGGGTATAAATTGATTCAAAAACAGCTTATACCCACAAAAGATGAAAAGTTTGACTTTGGAGCAGCGTCAAAGCTGCCCAAAATCGATCGGCGGGACGGGGGTAGTATTGGGAGGAAAATACAACCTCCACCCCGCCGATCGATTTTGGGCGCTTTCACGCGCTCCAAAGTCAAACTTTTCATCTTTTGTGGGTATACATACTTTCTTTTATTCGCAAGCCTACTTCATGCTAACTTCCCTGATCTAAAAGTACTGGTTCTCATCATCGCATCAGATGACATCCCTGCCTATGTGGAAGATCAGAAAATCTGGCAAACCTACATGCACAAAGATCCGGCCCACATAGAAGCCTATTTTCTTAAGAATCGATCTGATCTTGTAGCAGATGTACAAATCGATGGCGATACCATTTGGGTTAAAGGAGAGGAAAATCTCAAACCGGGCATCTTGAATAAAACCATTGCTGCTATGGAGTTTTTATTACCCAAAATTCAAACAACATTCACTCACGTGCTACGAACCAATCTCTCCTCTTTTTTCTGTTTTTCAAGACTTCTTGAATTTCTCGAGACATGTCCTCCCTACCGACTTTATACTTCCGGAGGCTCTTTCCCCGGACATTATTCCAATTTACAAAAGGAGTACTTTGGATTAGGCAGCGGGTGCGGATTTCTCTTATCACCGGATCTTGTTGCACTGCTTGTAGAACACAAGAAAGATCTGGCACTGACCAGTAGCACGGTGAATGATGATGTGTGCATAGGGTTGTTCCTGCGCGAAAAACTTGGGGTCACTTGTATGGAAACACGCCGTATGGACTTCTGGACAGCACAAGATCTAACACAACCCATCCCATCAACTATTTTTCATTTCCGCATCAAACACCCCAATCAACAAACACGCGCACAAAATGAACACTGCATATTCCAAAAATTACTAACAGAATTTTATACCCAAAAAAAATGAAAAGTTTGACTTTCACGCGCTCCAAAGTCAAACTTTTCATCTTTTTTGGGTATATATACCTTTCGTGAATGAAGAATTGACGTGATAAAAATTTCAGTTGACAGCATAATGCTGGCATGAGTTTTTTAGATCCGTTCGAAAAAGAAGAACTTCTGGTTAAGCATAAAAAAGAACGTGATGGCCGCGTTCGAGATCGAATC
>JAGWKO010000027.1 GCA_028873295.1 Verrucomicrobiota bacterium | reverse complement strand
TCTGCAGATTGACGAGCTCGGACGGAACAGCAAAGGCGGTCAGCTGGTTGTAGGATAAGGAGAGTTGCTGCAGATTGACGAGCTCGCGCGGAACAGAAAAGGCGGTCAGCTGGTTGTGGGATAAGGAGAGTGTCTGCAGATTGACGAGCTCGGACGGAACAGAAAAGGCGGTCAGCTGGTTGTTGTATAAGTCGAGTCTCTGCAGATTGACGAGCTCGGACGGAACAGCAAAGGCGGTCAGCTGGTTGTAGGATAAGGAGAGTTCCTGCAGATTTTCCAGTTTATCGAGAACTGGTGGCAACGTTTTTAATCCAAGAAAGCCTAACTCTAGAGAAGTCTCTCCTCTATAAAAGCAATTCCGAATCCGCTCTGCTGCCTCTGCAGCCCTCCCTCCCTCATTTATAACCCACTGATCGAGTTTTTCCTCAAAAGCCCTACCATCGACAATAACCACCCCGGCAGCAGAAAAGCGCACAGCAAACTGACTATAACCCGCCTGCTCCAGACGTCCCTGCAAATCAGCAGCGGTGGCTTGAGGAGAATTCAACAAGGGGGCAGCAATCACGTGCACTCTCTCCCCCTCTACAGCAAATTCCACCTCTGATCCAGCAACCTGCGTCAGACCACTTACGGAATCTGATAATGTTACGAAATTTCCGTTAATCTTCATAAATAACCGCTTAACTTAAGTATATAAAATTACAGTTTAATCTTCCAGTAACGCCAATACAATAAAAAGACAAGGCAGCCTTGGCTCACAACAAGAAAGCAGTAGAGAAAGCCCACCCCTTC
Source organism: Verrucomicrobiota bacterium (assembly GCA_028873295.1). Classification (GTDB taxonomy): domain Bacteria; phylum Chlamydiota; class Chlamydiia; order Chlamydiales; family SM23-39; genus JAGWKO01. The sequence continues at coordinate 17,414 of JAGWKO010000027.1, read as the reverse complement.
TTCACACTAGACAGGCAGATTTCCCGTATCCCCTACAAGAATTCAATTAACGCATTTACGTTAAGTGTGTTATTGCTCCAGAGCCGACCACTACAGCATCATTTGCACTGAAAAGAACTCCTTTGCTACGATATGGTGACCCCTTTTTTGGAGGAGTATGTCTCGCTTTTCTCTACCACTTTCCGCTTGTCTTTTACTTACAGGCTGCCTGTCACACCATCCTTATGAATCCCTTGTTCGTTATCATGACGATGGAAGAGCAAAACCCGTTGCCGTGATTCCTACGATGATCGACACGACGCATTCCGATGTTCCCTGGAGCATTGCAGAGGAGATGACATCGCATATTGTACGCAATGTGGAAAGTAAAGAGCAGATCTATCTGCAGGAAGGCGACGGCTCTCTTTTAGCTGACAATCCCTTCAACCCTGACATCTCTTGGGTTAAAGAAGCCTTCGTCCCTCAGCAGTTTGTTGTTTTTCTTGAACTCGTAGAGCATGAGCTCATCCCCGCTTTCGGGAAAAGCTCTCAGGAAGAACCGCGAGGCAACTATCTTAACACAGGCATACGAGTTCGCATCATCGATTTGCGCCAAAATGAACCAAAAATCGTTCTTCAGGAGATTGTACGCGACAGCTACTATATTCCCCGCACCTATTTCCCTCCCAATTACGACACAGCTTCCTGGGGATCAGAGGAATATGAGAAAACCCCGATGGGAATAGCACATACGCGTATTGCTCAAGAGATCAGTTCGCGCATTGTGGACTATATTATTTTGGCACAGGGGCGATAAGAGAAACCCATGCTTGGGCTTTTGGGAGTTATTTCGCTCCTACTGCTATTTCTCGCAAAGAAGCGCGGTTTTTTCTCTCTCCCCTCCTCCAGCAATTGGTTTTTTCCATTGCGCTGGTACCATCTGCTCATTCTATTTGGCATCTACTTCACATCTCAATTCCTGGCCATGCCCCTTGCGGCTCTTCTAATCAAGAAAAGAGGTCTCTCTCTCATTTCAGTTGAGGGATTTGGCACCGTTACCTTTATCTCTTCGCTCATTACCCTTTTTCTGCTCTATTCCTACTTCTTCTCTCTTCCCAAAAAAATCAAAAGCAATATCTGGCAAGCGCGCAGCCCATCAGATCCATGGGGCGATCTGAAATGCGCCGGGTTTGCATGGCTTATTGGTTTTCCTCTTGTTGTCTTTTGCAATGAGCTTCTCGAACTTCTTCTGCAAACTGCTTTCCACCTCACTGTACTGCCAGAACAGATTGCTGTGCGCTTTGTGAAGATGACTTTTGACATCCCGCTCCAATTCTTTTTCAGTACAGTCACCATCGCTTTCATCGCCCCCCTTATTGAAGAGCTTCTCTTCAGAGGATTTCTTCAATCCTTTATCCGCCAGCACTATAGCGTGAACACCTCCATTGTAGTCACCGCACTCCTCTTTGCCTCTTTCCACTACTCCCCCCAACAGGGCGTGGCAAACTTTTCGATCCTCTTCTCCCTCTTTATCTTCGCCCTTTTTCTCGGATACATCTACGATCGCAGGCAATCCCTTCTTGCCCCGATCGCTCTACACACTCTTTTCAATGGCTGTAATATCTTCAACCTCTACTTCTTTGGAGATCTAAAATGACACTGCTCTATTGCGGTCTTTCTGATATTGGACTGCAGAGGAGCAACAACGAGGATGTGTGGGCGGCGCTCCCCGAGCATCATTTCTTTGCCCTGGCCGATGGAATGGGAGGACACAATGGCGGAGAAGTGGCCGCTGCTCTTGCCGTAACCTCTCTTTGTGATTCTGTACGGCAAATCTCTAAAGAGGAGCGCACAGAGTGGACGCTTGAGTTGCATCAGGCGATTCAGAAGGCCAATCAGAAAATTTATGAGCTCAGCAGGCGAGAAACCTCTCTCTCAGGAATGGGAACAACCCTCTGCACCCTCCTTTGGACCCCTCAAAAGATCATTTATGCCCACGTGGGAGATAGCCGCATCTATCGGCGAAGGGAAGGAAAATTGGAGCTGCTCACGGAAGACCACTCATTTTATACCAAATGGAAAAGACTCGGCAGCGAGACCCCCTACCCCTATAAACACGTCATCACGCGGGCAGTTGGCAGCACGGCTAAAGTAAAGCCGACCATCGCATACGCCGATCATCGCCCCGGAGACCTCTACCTTCTCTGTACAGACGGACTTAGCGACATGCTCTCTCTACAGGAAATAGAGAAGGGGCTCAAAGTACATTCCGATCTCTTTAAAAATGCAGAATTTTTAATCGATAGTGCAAAACAAAGGGGCGGTTCTGATAATATCACTCTTCTCCTTGTGCAAATTCCATGAGAAAAATCTTTCTTGATAACAACTCTACTACCGCTCTTGATCCAAGAGTTCTTCAGGCGGTTGTAGAGGAACTCCAGGCCCCTCCGGCAAACCCCTCCAGCACGCACTGGTTCGGCATGAGAGCAAAAGAAAGGCTCCGCAAGGCACGCGAAGAGTGCGCCGCCTTTTTCCAGGTACCCCCGGAAGAAATTCTTTTCACCTCCTCGGGGACAGAAAGTATCAATTTAATGTTGAGAGGACTAAGCAGAAAAGGACATCTTGTCACAACAGAAATTGAGCATGCAGCTGTTGAAGAGACAGTACGTGGGTTAGAGAAGGAGGGAATGAGCGTAACCTGGCTCTCTGTGGGGAGTTTTGGAGCGCCTTTGCCGGAGAGCATCGAGGCAGCTCTTCGCGCTGACACGCAAGCGATCGTCCTCTCCTTAGCAGGTGGCGAGACAGGTGTTCGCATTGATCTTGAAGCGATTGCTGCTCTTGCAGAGAAAAAAAAGATACCTCTTCTTCTCGACGGCGTTGCCTATATAGGAAGAGAAAAGTTTTCGCTTTTCCCTGCCATGCAGGCCATTGCTGTCAGTGGGCATAAATTCCATGCGCCCAAGGGGGTGGGCATCCTTGTGCATCGCAAAGACTTTCCTATCGCTCCCTTACTTACAGGCGGGGGGCAGGAATACCGACTTCGCTCAGGGACTGAAAACCTCCCTGGCATTGTAGGAATGGCCCGCGCTTTGCAAATTTTGGGAGAAAAACAGGAAGAGATCAGACAAAAAATTTTACATCTCAGACTTCATTTTGAAAAAGAACTAACGCGAGCTTTGCCCGATCTTCTCATCAATGGAGAGGGGCCGCGCATTTCAAATACCTCCAATATCGCTTTCTCAGGAGTAGATGGCGAAACCCTTCTCATTCAGCTCGATCTTGCAGGCATTGCCGCTTCGCACGGCTCCGCCTGTTCTTCAGGAGCCCTTGAACCCTCACGCATTCTGCTTCGCATGGGACTGGAGCGCAAGCGATGCCGGAGCTCTGTGCGATTCTCCTTCGCAAGAACCAATACTAAAGAGGAGGTCGATCGCTCCCTCGAGATAATCGTCCGTCTGGTTAAAGATTTGCGCTAAACTGTATAAAAATTACTGAAAATCATAATGTTGCATCATAAATTTATTTAAATTTTACTTTTATTATAAAAATTATAATATGAGCTTATGGCGCGGTTTCATAATCCTCATATCCGAAATGCTCAAAGATCTCTTTGGCATTTCCTATTATGGAAAGCTGGTTATTATAAAGAGACAAAAAGCCCGCTTCCCGTGGATTTCAGCTACCCCGTGCAGGCACCTCTCTTTCAGCCAGAGCTCCCTTCAGCGCTGTGGGTAGGACATGCCACCTTTCTCATCGAGATAGGAGGGGTGCATCTTCTGACGGATCCTGTTTGGAGCGACCACTGCTCCCCTGTGCCTATTCGAGCGCTGCGCCGCAGGCATGAACCACCTCTTCCCCTTTCCGACCTGCCGCCTATTGATTATGTTCTTTTAAGCCATAATCATTACGATCATCTGGACTTAAGGACTGTGCAGCATCTGCGCGTCTTTCATCCAGAGATTGAATGGATTGTCCCTGCAGGAGTAAAGCGCTGGTTTTTGCGTCAGGGCATCGAACGCGTGACTGAACTTGCCTGGTGGCAAACCCATTCTTCTTCCAAAGGAACAGTTACAGCGCTACCTGCACAACATTTTTCTGGTAGATCGCTTTGGGACAAGAATCGCACCCACTGGAATGGCTATCTTTTTGAAAAAAATGGCAAAAAGTTCTACTTCACGGGAGATACGGGATACAACAGCTGCGATTTCAGGGCAATCGGCGCTCAATTCGCCCCCATCGATCTCAGTTTAATTCCTATCGGAACCTATCTTCCAAAAGAGTTCATGGCTCCCGTCCATTGCAGCCCTGATGAGGCGGTGAAAATCCACCAGGAAGTAGGCTCGCGCCTCAGCCTCGGCATGCATTGGAAAACCTTTTGTCTTTCCGAAGAGCCCATGAGTCAACCTCCCTATGACCTCTTTCTCGCCATGCAGGAGAAAAATCTCCCCCTGGAAAGCTTTCTTCCTATCGAGCCTGGCGTGCAGATCAACTGGTAAGGATCAAAGGAGGCTGATGATACTTCTCCGCCTCTCCGAAAAACTGCATGGGACCTGGATAGAGATACTGATCCCCTGACTTCCAGTTCTCACGTCTTTGCCGGAAAAGGGAATAAGCCTTGCCATGAAGATCGACAAGCGCTTTTGCGATCACTGGCCTCTTTTTCCCCTTCCGCTCTTCCAGAGTCATTAAGGAAATGAGAGGAACAGCCTTCACCTGCCACTTGGAGACCTCTTCTGCAAGATTGGGAATGGTGCAAAGAGCCCCCGTGATGCGATCGCGTACAGCTAAAACAGCGGCCCTTCCAAGAGCAAGGCAATAGGCTGCATCAAATTGAGAAGGATAGGCGGCTCGCCCCTCATAGCCAAAAAAATGAGCCTGTGGAGAAAAAGAAGAGACACCCCTCTCCCGCAATATGGGGTGCAACATGCCGATGAGAAGCTCCTCTGTCGCAACCTGCGAAAGCCGCACATTGCCATGCGGGTCGCGATCAAGAAGCAGTTGCTGCTGTATCTTTTCAGGAAGACTTTCAAAAAGCTTCTTCTCCTCTGCTGGAAGCGCGCTCTCTGAACTTCTGCCAAGAAGAGCAATCAGGCGCTGCATCTCAGGAATGAACTCAATAAGCCCCTCAGGAATAAGAATCACCCCATATGGCTTGCCGGCAAGCGCGCGCGCTTCTATCAAACGGGCCATCTCTTCCACAATCTCTCTAAGCGATCGCTTCTCTTCACCAATGAGCGCGAGATTGGGCTGCGTGGCAAGAGCGCACTCCAAGGTGATGTGAGATGCACTGCGCCCCATAAGTTTGATGAAATGGGTATATTTCCTTGAGGAAAGAGCATCCCGCGCAATATTGCCGATCATCTCCGCATAGGTTCTGCAGGCCGTATCAAATCCAAAAGAAATAGGAAGATCTTTTGTCTGCAAGTCTCCGTCGATTGTTTTTGGCACGCCGACTACTCGCGTTTTAAGACCCTGCGCCAGAAAGGCCTCTGAAAGACAGGCCGCATTTGTCTGGGAGTCATCCCCGCCGATGATGACAAGACCGTCGAGCACGAGCTCCTTACACGTTTTTGCTATAGCCGCAATTTGCGCTTCTGTTTCAATTTTTGTCCTTCCCGAGCCGAGAAGATCAAATCCCCCCGTATTGCGGTAGGAAAAGACTTCGTCCCTGCGCAAGACGCGAAAGTTTGCCTTGATAAGGCCCGAGATCCCTCCTAAAAAACCAATGAGTCCTCCCTCTGGTAACAGCTCTTGCATTCCTACAAGAACATTGTGTCCTCCCGACGCTGGTCCTCCTGAAAAGAGAACTCCGATCTTTGAAGGAGCGCTCTCACTCTCTCCTTTTTCCAAAGAAGCAGCGGAAAGATGTGCAATAGAGGGAAACCAGGGGGAAAGTTCAGGGAGAAAAGAACTTTTTCCTGCCTTTTGAAAAGAGACCAGGGAGGGTTCTTGCAAAATATGAGGGAGTAAAGGCTCCCATTTTTTTCTCTGTTCCAGGAATGAAATCATGAGATGCATTGTAACATATGGCTGCAAGCGAATACAATGGCGTGCATGTCTGTTATCTGCGTCATTCCTGCGCGCTATCGAAGCAGTCGGTTCCCAGGGAAACTTCTTGTGAATATTCTCGGGAAAACTCTTTTGCAGAGAACCTATGAGTCTGCACTTCGCGCAACAAGCCTCGACGCCCTCTACATCGCTACAGATAGCGAAGAAATCAAGACACATGCAGAGGGATTTGGCGCAAAAGTTCTCTGGACTTCTCAGTCACCTCTCAATGGCACTGAAAGAATCGCAGAGGCAGTTTCCCGCTACGACGAGCTGCAAAGAGCCAAGGCTATTCTCAATCTTCAGGGAGATCACCCCTGCATGCCCCCCGAAACAATCGACGCAGTGACAAGAGCCCTTATTACCCACCCGCAAGCCTCTATTTCCACAGCGGCAAGACCTATTGCAAGCTCCGAAGAGCTCTTCTCTCCTCACATTGTTAAGTGCATTCTGGACAGAGGCGATAAAGCTCTCTATTTCAGCAGAAGTCCCATCCCCTATCACAAAAAAGAAGCCCCTGTCTCCGCTCTTGCGCATCTTGGAATCTACTGCTACACTCCCTCCTTTTTACAGCGACTTCCCTCGTTTTCTTCTACGCCCCTACAGCTTCAAGAGGATCTTGAACAGCTGCAATTCCTCGAGCTGGGCTTTTCCATCCAGGTCGCCCGCGTGGAAAAGGGGGGGGTGAGCGTAGATGTGCCTGAGGACGTTCCCTTTTTGGAAAAATATTTATGTCTGGAAACAGTGTAAAATATCTCTTTGTTACTGGCGGCGTGCTCTCCTCTCTTGGAAAAGGGATCACCGCCGCATCGATCGGAGCTCTTCTGGAGAGCCGCGGCATCCGAATCGCGATGCTTAAACTGGATCCCTATCTCAATGTAGATCCGGGGACAATGAACCCCTTTCAACATGGAGAGGTCTATGTGACAGATGATGGAGCAGAGACCGATCTTGATCTTGGGCATTACTACCGCTATACCAATTCTCCTCTCTCCAAAGCCTCCACAGCGACCTCCGGGCAAGTGTATGAAACGGTCATCAGAAAAGAGCGCAAAGGAGACTACCTCGGCAAGACTGTGCAGGTGATTCCGCATGTTACAAATGAGATAAAGAGGCGCATTCTCGCAACGGCGCAGCAGGAGGCAGGAACTGAGGTGGTCATCGTAGAGATCGGCGGAACAGTAGGAGATATTGAATCGCTCCCCTTTCTCGAAGCGATCCGCCAATTGCGCCTGTCTGAGCCAACCTCTTCGCTTACAATTCATTTAACATACGTTCCTTTTTTGAAAGTGGCTGGCGAAGTGAAAACAAAGCCGACGCAGCACTCCGTACAGGCTCTTCGCGCGATCGGTATCATTCCCGACCTCATCCTCTGCCGCTCCGAGTTTCCTCTCTCCGAAGAGGTCAAGGAAAAGATCTCACTTTTTTGCGGCGTACCCTTGCGAGCTGTCTTCGATGAGCCGGATGTATCCTGCTCGATCTATGAGGTACCACTCACTTTAAGCAAGCAGGGCCTCGATGTTGAAATTTGCAAACTGCTACAACTTGCAGACAAAAAAGCAGAGCTTGCTCCATGGGAAAAACTTTTGGAGTCCATGCAACATCCAAAAGGAAAAGTCGTCATCGGCATTGTAGGAAAGTATCTGGAACATCGCGATGCCTATAAATCGGTCTTTGAAGCGCTGAATCACGCTGCGATCTCCCTTGGGAAAGAACTCCAAATCATTTCCCTTGAATCAGACCGCCTCAAAGAGGGCGATTTGGGCCACTGCGATGGATACCTGATCCCTGGAGGCTTTGGCGAAAGGGGCTGGGAAGGCAAAATCAGTGCAGCGCGCTACTGCAGAGAAAACAGAGTCCCCTATTTTGGACTCTGTCTCGGCATGCAGGTACTTCTTGTTGAATTTGCGCGTCATGTACTCGAGCTGGAGGGCGCCAACTCAACGGAAATCGACCCCAAAACCCCTCATCCAGTCATCTCTCTTCTCTCAGAGCAAAAAGAGGCCCATGACATGGGTGGGACAATGCGACTTGGCGCCTATCCCTGCAGGATCCAGAGAGACACGCGCGCTTTTGACGCCTATGGCAAAGATTTGGTCCACGAGCGCCATCGCCATCGCTATGAATGCAATAACAGCTACAGAAGAGCCTTTGAAAGTAAGGGGCTTGTCTTCTCGGGAATTTTGGACAATGGAACACTCTGCGAGATCGCAGAGGTAAAAGATCACCCCTGGATGCTGGGTGCCCAGTTTCACCCTGAATTTCAGTCTCGACCCCTGATGCCGCATCCTCTTTTCGTCGCCTTCCTCTCCGCCTGCAAAGGAAAAAAATGAAACGCATTGCAGCAATCGACTTTGGGCATAAACGAATTGGGATAGCCCTTTCCGATGCACAACAGAAACTGGCCCTGCCCTGGAAAAGCGCAGAAGGAGGAAGACGGGCTGTTGAAAATGTGATGGCTCTTCTTCTCCCTATGAAAGAGGAGCTTGAGAGGATCCTTGTCGGCTACCCCCTCCTCTTAAGTGGAAAGGTAGGTGAGATGGCAAAAGAGACAGAGCTCTTTGCAAAAAAACTTGAAGCAGCGCTCTCTCTGCCCGTCGAGCTCTGCGATGAGAGGCTCTCTTCCAGACAGGCAGAGCGCGAACTCCAATCCCTCTCCTTTTCGCGCAAAGAGCGAAAAGGGAAAGTCGACATGAGCGCTGCAGCGCTTTTTTTACAAAGTTATCTCGATAAAAAAAATTCTGCGCTATACTGATGAATGTGATACCTAACCCCCTCGAAGAGGCCGGCAGGAGTGGCCGCCTCGCTGATCCTTGCGTCGTCGTGATCTTTGGAGCCACAGGAGATCTGACGGCCAAACGACTCGTTCCTGCGCTCTACAATCTTGGGCGCGAGGGACTCCTTCCCACCAACTTTGCTCTTGTAGGATTTGCCCGGCGCGAAAAGAGCCATGAACAGTTTCGTTCAGAATTGAAGGAGTCTACTGCGAAACACTCTCGCGTCAAACCAATCGATGAACGCATCTGGGCCCACTTCCAGGAAAGCATCTTTTACCATGCATCCGAGTTTGAAAGCGACGATGGTTACGCAGCTCTTGCACAACGTCTTAAAGAAATTGACGCGCGCTTTGGGACCCGTGGTAACCGAGTCTTTTATCTCTCTGTCCAGCCCAAGTATTTTCCCGTCACCATTGAAAAGCTCCATCGGGCCGGCCTCATTTACGACCCCCACCAAAAAGACAAATGGTCGCGCGTGATCATTGAAAAGCCCTTTGGGCATGATCTCTCCTCTGCGAATGAGTTGCAGCAAAAGATCTCCAATTATCTGGATGAGTCGCAGATCTATCGCATCGATCACTACCTGGGCAAAGAGACCGTCCAAAATCTTTTAGTCTTTCGCTTTGCCAACTCCATCTTTGAGGCTCTTTGGAACTACAAGCATATCGATCACGTACAGATCACTGTCGCAGAAGACATTGGCATTGGGACACGCGGTCACTTCTTTGAGGAGGAGGGGATTTTGCGCGACATTGTGCAGAACCACATGATGCAGCTTCTTTCTCTTGTGGCGATGGAACCTCCTGTTCGTCTCAATGCTGCATCGATACGGGACGAAAAGGTTAAGGTTCTGCAATCGATCCGCCCAATGACCCCTGAAATGCTGGAGCGCTGCGTAGTGCGCGGTCAGTATGGAGAAGGGTTTATTTATGGGGAAAAGACGGCTGCCTATCGCGAGGAGAAAAATGTCTCTCCTCTTTCCGCTGTAGAGACCTATGTTGCACTGCAGCTTTACGTCGACAACTGGCGCTGGGCAGGTGTTCCTTTCTATCTGCGCGCTGGGAAGAGACTACCCAAGAAGGTGACAGAGATAGCCATTGCTTTCAAAGACGCCCCTGGTGTGCTTTTTCAAAAAAAAGAGATGCATGGCGATCCCAATGTCCTTGTGATTCGCATTCAACCTGATGAAGGGATTGCGATGCGCATCAATTGCAAGGTGCCTGGGCCGACAAGTCCTGTTTTACCTGTGAAGATGGATTTTCGCTACGGCTCCTATTTTGGTGCAGCGCCCCCTGAGGCCTATGAGCGCCTTATTTGGGACTGCATGGTGGGGGACAGCACTCTTTTTGCTCGAACAGATGAAGTGGAGCATTCATGGCGTATTTTTACTCCTGTTCTGGACCATTGGAAAGCCTCTTCTCCCTCTGATTTCCCCAACTATCGCGCAGGCACTTGGGGTCCTAAAGAGGCAACTGAAATGATCGAGAAGGAGGGGCGTGCGTGGCGACTCCTATAACTGAACCTTTATCCCAGAAGCTTGTCTCTCCTATAGATATTGAGGCGGAGCTGATGCTTCTTTGGCAAAAACTCGCTCAAGAGGGCAAGATGCGCGCCTCTCTTTTCAACCTCATTGTCTGCCATCATCTCTCTGATCGCACTGATTATGTGCGCGGCATGGTGCAAAAGATTGTTTCGCAATTTCCCTGCCGGATTCTTTTCATTACCTATGATTCTCATCCGATGCATCCCTATCTTAAGACGGCCATTTCGGTTGTTGCTCAACAGGGAAATGAGAGTGGTGTTGCCTGCGATCAGATTGATATTGGGGTTGGCGGCGCCCTTTCTTTGGAGCCTGTTCCGGAACTGATTCTTCCGCATCTCATTCCCGACCTTCCCACCTACCTTCTCTGGACTGAAGATCCGACTCTCCCCCACATTCTCTTCCTTCGTCTCGCAGAGCTTGCACAGCGCGTTATTTTCGACTCTGACAGTGTGAAGCACTTTTCTGCCTTTCCTTCGATTGCGCTCCATCTCCATGAAAAGCTGCATGTGGAGATCGCGGATCTCAACTGGGCAAGAACAGAAGGGTGGCGAGATCTTCTCTCATCGCTCTTTGTTCTGCCAGAAAGACGCGAACAGCTGAAGAACATCTCTCTTGTAAAGATCATCTACAATGTCGGCCCCGCCTCTGCGTGCCTCTACCCTCCTCTACAGTCGATCTATCTTCTCACCTGGCTTGCAAAGCAACTACAGTGGCACTTGCAGGAAGCTTCCCCCTCTTTGCACTTTGCCTTTGAGGGTGTGGATGCCAAACTTGAATCTGCCGAATGGGCTCGTCTTCATTCAGGGACAATCATTGGCGTGCACCTGCACACCAAAAATGATTTTCTTTTCTGTGCAGAGCGCGTTCCCGACCAGTACCACCAGGTAAAAGTCGAGATCTCCACTCCTGAGCGCTGTGAGCTGCCCTACATTTATCTTCTCGGCAAAACAGCAAGTGGACAGTCTCTTGTCAAAGAGATCACAACGAGAACAACAAGTGCACATTTTCTTTCCGTACTGCGGACTCTCAAGTCAGAGTTTTCCGGTTTTTTACAAAAACTCAGGTAAGTAAGCTTGCAGCTTCTTTGTCGAGAATCCAGAGAGCCTTTGCCTCCGGTGTGCCTACACGACTTGCGGGATAAGAAGAGATGATGGGAGCAGTGAGAACCTTCTTCACGATCTCTTTTTTTGCAGAACCGAAAGCATAAAAGACGGTGTGGGCACTTTTTTCAATGCACGGAAAGGTGAGCGTCATGCGCCAGCTGTTTTTCTGCGGAACATAGGCTGCGGCAACAAGTTTTCTCTTCTCTTCCAAAACTGCCGTATTGGGAAAAAGAGAAGCGGTATGACCATCTTCGCCAACTCCTAAAAGCACTAAATCAAAGAGATCTTTTCCCAGAAAATGAAGGATTTTTTCCTCATATTCTTTTGCTTTTTTTTCGATATTCTCTTCTGCTTCCATACGAAAAATTTGTCCTTTGGGGATAGGCAACAAAGAGAGCTCCTTCATTGTCATACAGTAGTTGCTTTCTGGATCCGTAGGAGGCACTGCCCTCTCATCGCTCCAAAAAAAAGAGAGAGAATCCCAAGAGATCCTGTTAGGAGATTTGGCAATCTCATGATAGACCGCCTTTGGCGTGCTCCCTCCTGAAAAAGCCACCGCAAAACGCCCTCTTCTCTGTAAAGCGCGCTCCGCAGAATGGAACCAATGTTCAGCCGCTAAATGAACAGCCTCAGCATAAGTCGCCGCAATCAGAAGGTCTCGCCTTTCATCCCAAGAACGAATCGCCATAAGGTCACTCCAAGGTTATTTTATACCAAAAAATTGTTTTATACCGAAGAAATTTTCCTGGTAAAATTTATTCAGTGCATTTACTTTTACACCAAATTTAGTTACCATTATTTTGTAATAAATAACAGAGATTACGCGGTAATAAAAATATATAATAATTTAATATGCGAGACCTCAATAAACCGTTCTATTGAGTAAGGGTAATAACTATGATTTTTAGTGCTTGTTTTAATAACCAGAGAAGCGTGAGTTCTATAAATCACACATCTATACAAGAATACTCGGGAAGAATATTTACTCATCTAAAAGGAGTCGCTCAACATATTGGTTATGGCATCAAGGAAATATGCAACCGCGTTCAGAGTCTTTTTTTCTCGTTTCTAAAGAGCATAAACGACTACTTTAGCGCGTTATCTGCAAGATTCGATTCATGGAGGAAAAGATGGATAACACCTGTCACGAAGCAGAAGAATGACACTAGAGGAAAAAACCAAACGCCAGAGTCACCAGTTACTAATCATGACACTAAAACAAAAAGACCAATATATGATAATTCATCAACTTCTCACCAAAGAAAGTCTATCGCAAAAGTTATCGATCTGGACGATTATAGAAATTATGAAAAAAACGAAATAATAGACATTGAGAGGTGTCCTGAATATTCTCCGCATCAAAACGACTCTCCACCTACAAGAAAAGATCTCCTAACCATCAACGATTTACTCTCAAATATTGATAGTTATATTTCTGGATTTACTAAAAATAGAGAAACAAAATCAATTGATATAAGCGATGTTATAGATGGTGAAACAATAGAAGTCGAATCACCACCAAATAATAACAGAAATAGCTTCTGTCCCATCACTGTTGACAACAGCGAAACCACTGTTAGCAGTGCTCGAACCAGCTCAAATAGCACACCATCCACGTGGCAGACAGTGGCGAGTGACAACGAGCAGTAACGCCTACATAAATAATCCTGAAAACAGCGAAATTGACAGAGCACTAGAGTTTTGACTCGGGTTTAGAATGCAACCTTTTGGTATAATCTCCTCAATATGATCGTCCTTGGAATCGAAACAACTTGTGATGAGACGGGGGCTTCGCTTGTCCGGAATGGACGCGAAATTCTTTCCAATGTCATCGCCTCTTCAGCTGATATCCATGAAAAGTATGGAGGCGTCTTTCCGGAACTCGCTTGTAGACGGCATCTGGAGTCCATCCTGCCTGTCATTCAGGAAGCCCTTGTTGCTCCAGTAGATGCTATCGCTATAGCAAGAGGCCCTGGGCTGGTCGGCGCCCTGCTCGTGGGGATGCAGGTAGCCAAAGGGCTTCATATCGCATGGAAAAAGCCGCTGATCGGCATTAATCATGTGGAGGCGCATCTCTATGCAGCTCTCATGGGAACAGAAGAGTGGCGCTTTCCAGCACTCGGCGTTCTGCTTTCTGGGGGGCACACCTTTTTAACAAAAATTTCTTCCGTCGGCTCTTATGAACTCCTGGGAACCACTGTCGACGATGCTATTGGAGAGGCTTTTGACAAGGTAGGAACAATGCTCGGTCTCTCTTACCCTGGAGGACCAAAAGTGGAGCTACTCGCTCGGGGAGGAGACCCCAAACGCTTCCCCTTTTCTCCTGGCCGCGTTAAAACGCACCCACAACACTTCTCCTTCAGCGGCTTGAAAACAGCAGTTCTCTATGCCATGCAAAAAGAAAAGATGGGGGAACAGGAAAAAAGAGACCTTGCAGCCTCTTTCCAGGAAACCGCCTTCACCGATGTTGTCCATAAGGCAAAAAAAGCAATAGAGACATTCCCCTGTCAGGCCATCTACTTCGGCGGAGGGGTGACCTGCAATGAGCGCCTGCGCCTCCTGTTTAAAAAAGAGTTTCCAGACCTCCCCCTCTTTTGGCCTCCCAAAAATCTCTCCCTCGACAATGCCGCCATGATTGCAGGCCTCGGTTATCACAAACTCCTCATAAAACAAGAGGGAGACCCCCTCTCATTGGAAGTGCAGACGCGCATTCCCATCGATTTATAAAATAAGATGTACTTTTGAAGTAAAATCAGGAGTAGACTGGAAAATATCTCTTCAAAAGTATAAAGAAAAAGATATGCCAGAAATTATACCATTTTGTCGAAAAATCAAGCAGGAGGATGCATGAAAAAGGCCATTACAATTATCATTGTGATTCTTTCCCAGCCCCTCTTGGCCCAGGAGGAAGTGGGGATGATTGCACAGCAAACAGCGGTCAGTGCCGAGGAGGAGACAGCTCCTGTTTCCAGCACATGGCCAAATGTGATCTTTGCAATCTCGGCGCTTGTCGCTATAGCTGTGGGCGTTACAGTCATTTCAACAAATACAGGGAGCTTTGACCGCTGATGTCTCAACTAGACCAACTCAAACAATGGACAACCGTTGTTGCTGACACCGGAGATTTCGACACCATCCACGCCTATCATCCCACTGACGCCACTACAAACCCGTCGCTGATCTTTACTGCTGCACAAAAACCCGAGTATCGACATCTTTTGGAAGAGGCTCTTCTTGTTGCAAGAAAGGAAGCAGATGGCAATGTCGGCCTTGCTCTGGATAGAGTTTTTGTTAATTTTGGAATGGAGATTTTACGTCTTGTCCCAGGCCGCGTCTCAACAGAGGTGGATGCCAGACTCTCCTTTGACGTAGAGGGAAGCATTGCAAAAGCGCGCCATCTTATCGCACTCTATGAAGCAGGGGGCATACCAAGAGAGCGCGTGCTCATTAAGCTCGCCTCCACCTGGGAAGGCATCCTTGCAGCAAGAGTCCTGGAAAAAGAGGGTATCCACTGCAACATGACGCTTCTCTTCAGCATGCCACAAGCGATCGCTTGTGCTGAGGCGGGCGTAACTCTGATCTCCCCTTTTGTAGGGCGAATTCTCGACTGGTACAAAAAAGCAGAAGGAATAGCCTCCTATCCTCCCGCAGAAGATCCCGGTGTAAAATCCGTAACTGCAATCTACAGTTACTATAAAAAATTTGACATACGCACACAGATTATGGGCGCTTCTTTCCGCAATAAGGAGGAGATTTTGGAACTGGCAGGCTGCGATTTGCTCACTATTGCACCAAAACTACTTGAAGAACTCCGCACCAGCGAAACACCTGTTCTGCGCAAACTCGACGCACAAACAGCAAGAAAAGGCATCATGGAAAAACAGAGCCTTGATGAAAAAACCTTCCGCTACCTTCTCAATGAAGATGCAATGGCTACAGAAAAGCTGGCAGAGGGCATCCGCCTCTTCTCCAGGGATATCGTCAAACTCGAAAAAATTTTAGAATAGAAAGGATAGAGGAATTTATACTTTCGCGTTCACAAAAAGTATATGTTGAGTTTTGGTGGACAGGTGTTGTATACTCTGTCCGGCTATGCAAGATCCAAAAAAAATAAGAAACGTCGCAATTATTGCGCACATTGACCACGGAAAAACCACTCTCCTGGACCAGCTGCTCAAACAGGCAGGTAGTTTTCAGGCTCACGAAACAGTCCAGGAACGCGCCATGGATAGCTACGATCAAGAGCGCGAACGCGGTATCACAATCTTTGCAAAACAGACCTCCGTCTACTACAAAGATTTTAAAATCAACATTATAGACACACCAGGCCACGCTGACTTCTCCGGCGAGGTGGAGCGCGTCCTGCAAATGGTCAGCTCCGTCATTCTTCTCGTCGACGCACAGGAAGGGCCGATGCCGCAAACCCGCTTCGTCCTCTCCGTAGCGCTCAAGATGGGACTTCGCCCTATCGTCGTCCTCAACAAAATCGATCGCCCTCACGCCGCGCCAGACAGAACCCTCAATCAGACGTTCGACCTCTTCATGGAGCTCGGAGCAAACGACGAACAACTCGACTTCCCATACCTTTATGCCTCTGGTTTTCAAGGGTATGCAATTAAAGAAATCCAGGACACCCCGCGCGATTTGGGACCTCTTTTTGATCTTATCGTCAGTGCGGTTTCTCCGCCTACCGGGCGTTTGGATCTTCCCTTCCTCATGCAGGTTGCCACACTTACCTATGATGAGTTCAAAGGCCGCGGCATGAGCGGACTCATCATGGAGGGAAAAGTCGCCAAGGGAGATTCTATTCTGCGCATCGATCGCAATGGCAATGCTGTCTCGCATCGCGTTCTGCACATCGAAGGGCATCTCGGACTAAAAAAGGTAGAGATGTCAGAAGTGGGCGCTGGAGATATTGCAACGCTTTTTGGCATTGAAGAGGTAGAGATCGGAGATACGCTTTCAGCGCTCGATCATATCGTACAGCTGCCGCCTATTACATTGGCAGAACCTACTGTTTCCGTGGAGATTTCAGTTAACTCCAGTCCCTTTGCGGGAAGAGAGGGCAAGCACGTGACGATGAATAAGCTGCGCGAGCGCCTTATGAAGGAGAAGAGAGCCAATATCTCTTTGAAGATTGAAGAGGTTGCCGGGCGCGATGATGCGCTTCGCGTCTGCGGAAGAGGAGAGCTCCATTTGGCAGTTCTCATTGAAGCGATGCGAAGGGAAGGCTTTGAGATGAGTCTTTCCAAACCGCAAGTTCTCTTAAAAAAGGTAGGGGACCAGAAAGAGGAGCCTCTAGAGCGCGTGCACGTAGAAGTTCCTGAATCCTTTTCTGGCACTGTCATTGCAGACTTATCACAAAGGCGTGGGGAGATGCAGGCTCTTTCCACTTCCGAAGAGGGACTCACAACCATGCAGTTCCTCGTCCCAACACGGGGACTGATGGGCTACCGCAACGACTTTTTGACACGCACCTCTGGACTTGGTGTTTTAACCTCCATTTTCGAGCAGTTTATTCCCTGGAAGGGAGAAATTGCAGGGCGCAGTCGCGGTGTTCTCATCTCCAACAGCCCAGGCAAAGCAAGCGGCTATGCTCTCTTCAGCCTTCAAGAGCGAGGAACCCTTTTTGTGAAACCAGGCGATGAAGTCTATGAAGGGATGGTTGTAGGAGAACACGCAAGAGATAATGACCTCATTGTCAATGCAACAAGGGCAAAACAGCTAACAAACATCCGCGCTGCAGGAAGCGATGAGAATATTCTCCTCACCCCACCTCGCACTTTTACTTTAGAGCAAGCGATTGACTATATTGCGGATGATGAATTGATCGAAGTAACACCTCAATCCATCCGACTCCGCAAACGCTTTCTCTTAGAAAAAGACAGAAAAGCATCCAATAAAAAAGAGGGATAATCTATATACCGAAAATGGTTCAAGAGTTGACAACTGGCCTTTGATCTC
>JAGWKO010000026.1 GCA_028873295.1 Verrucomicrobiota bacterium | reverse complement strand
TGATTCGATCTCGAACGCGGCCATCACGTTCTTTTTTATGCTTAACCAGAAGTTCTTCTTTTTCGAACGGATCTAAAAAACTCATGCCAGCATTATGCTGTCAACTGAAATTTTTATCACGTCAATTCTTCATTCACGAAAGGTATATACAAAGTCGAGGCATTCACGTTCCCTCCGACAATAGATCGAGATATTCCCAATAACTGTAGCGTTTGTCGCGACGTTTGCCTGTTGTTTCTTTTAAGATTTCCAGATTTACAAGCTGATGCATCAGCGTTTTGGCGCTTTGGTACGAGATGTTGAGGTGGCTTGCTGCATCTTTGATGGAGAGATGTGGCTTTTCAACAAAAATCCCAAGTAAAGCGATGGCGTAGGGAGTTGAGAGCTTTTCTTTGATTAGACGCTTTTTATGATCTTCTTGTAGTTGCAGTGCTTTTTTGATGGTTTGTAGAGCAGATTCACAAGTCCAAATAACGCCTTTGAGAAAGAAAGTCACCCATTGTTCATAATCGCCTTTATCGCGCACGAGATTCAGACGGTCATAGTACTCTTGACGGTGCATTTTGAAGTAGTAACTGAGATAAAGGGTAGGGTACTGTAGGGCTTTTTTCCAATAGAGGTAGAAGGTGATTAAGAGTCTGCCTAATCTGCCGTTACCATCAAGAAAAGGGTGGATGGTTTCAAATTGGTAGTGAACAAGAGCACAGCTAACAAGGAGCGGAACATCTGTGTTTTTATGCAAATAGAGTTCGAGCGCTCCCATTGCATCCACCGCTTCTTTGGGGGGAGGAGGGATGAATGAGGCCGTGCTCGGAGTGGAACCTACAGGGCCGATCCAGTTTTGACTTTTTTTGAATTCGCCGGGGGTCTTGTCTTTCCCTCGGACACCCTCCATAAGAATCGCGTGAATTTCTTTAATCAGGCGAATGCTCATGGGAAATTCATCGAGCCTTTTCATGCCATGGTTAAGAGCCTTGATGTAATTCACGACCTCTTCAACATCATTCGCATTTTTAAGAGGGATTTCATTTTCGTATTCAAAAATGTCTTCCAGTGTGGCCTGCGTTCCTTCAATCTGTGAGCTGAGAAGCGCTTCTTTACGGACATACATGGCGATGATGTGATTTAAATTGGGAGCTAAATAGCCCATTGCATCGAGTTTGCCGATAGCGATGTTGGCATCCGTCAATAGGCTTTGCATATCCCCCTCAATGCGAATAGGAGGTTCCGGCGGAAGAGCGGTCGGAATAAACGCTTTGTACTGGTTGGGTTGTGTAATGTACCTGCCGCTTCTCATGGAGCTGACTTTGGTTATTAAAGCTATCGAGAATAACGGAACTCAAAACAGGTTGTTATTCAAGTGATCTTCAATAAGGGTATCATTTCACCACTCGTTATTCAAGTCTTCTTTAACAATGGATGGGTTGCCGCTCTTCAAAACTTGCTCAAACGTACCAGTTCACTCCCGGGACAACCCAAGACATTTTCATCGAAATACTTGATAGGCTAAATTAATAAAATTATACTTAACAAAGTTCTGGTAAGCCTTGGTTGCTTCTCTTATTTTATTAACATTGGTGGTAAAATAGTTGGATAGGTTCAATAGTAGGTTTCTTTGTGTTTTCTGGTGTGTTAGGAGCTAAATTAAATATTTTCCGTAGCTCATTTGTAGCTCTTGCGGAATCATTAGGAGAGCGACAGAACGTAGAGAGTCTCTCAATTCTCGGTAAAGAGGAAGTCTTCTCCTCTAAAAAATACTTTGCGGCGGCTCTTGTTACTGCAGCGATAGCCGCGGCCATTTTTCCTGTTTGCTTTCCTGCTGCGATTGGTTTATTCGCAGTTGCTTCCTGGTGTTTGTGGTCGGCTGTCATTATTGTGGCAAATCGAGCGACTGAGGATACCTGTTTAGAAAAGCCGATTCACTGCCTGCATGCGATAGCGATGGAGGTGAATTCGGTGGTTGCAGCCGCTGCTCTTTTCCCGTTGACCCTTCTTAAAAGCCACCATGCTCCTCAAGGCAATGCTCAGGGGCGCC
Source organism: Verrucomicrobiota bacterium (assembly GCA_028873295.1). Classification (GTDB taxonomy): domain Bacteria; phylum Chlamydiota; class Chlamydiia; order Chlamydiales; family SM23-39; genus JAGWKO01. Next base: position 16,189 of record JAGWKO010000026.1, on the reverse strand, counting down.
CGATTCTGATGGTCAATGGCTATCTCAGCTTTGGTTCTACATGGTATTACCAGAAACAGAGGCTTGTTCAAGCGGGATTGGGGCCGATTTACACAATGAATGTAGGCAGTGGGAGATCGATTAAAACGTATGCGAAACAGGTCCAGGAAAAGGTCGAGAAGATTCAAACAGAGACGGGCAGAAAAGATATTGCTCTGATTGGCCACTCAAAAGGGGGCTTAGTGAGCGCCTATTATGCAACATGCCTGGCGGACCCTGAAAAAACAGAAGTGACTGATGTGATCACGATTGCTTCCCCCTTAGCAGGAACGAGCCTTGCCTATTTTGGTCCTGGATATGACGCTTATGAAATGAAGCTAGGCTCTGAGTTTCATCGGGAATTGCGAAACAAAATAAAGGAACAGGCGCAAATTCGCTTCTCTCACATCGCTTCTGAGACAGACGAAGTGGTTCCTCTTTCTTCTGCTCTTTTAGTAGAAAATCGCTCGCGTCAATTGACACTGAAGGACATGGGACATTTAGGTCTTGTTTTCTCTTCGCGCGTAGCGGATCAAGTTTGTGCCTGGTTAAAATAGTTCAGTGAGCCTCATTAATGTTGACAGAGCACTAGGGCCGGAATTCAAACTTGGGATTGTGATGGCGTTTCTCTGGATTCCCTCGAGATAGAGGGCTTGCGTTCCATCGCGCCATCTCCAGATTTCAGTGCAGAGATCGATGCAGGGGAGGGGTTGCGTAGTGATTCTTCTTCAGATGCTATTGAGTTGGAACGGATGTAAGAGAGCGAATAGAACAGGTATTTCTTCCCCTCGGGACTTGGGCCTATGGCAAGAGATGCCGACTTTTCAAGATTTACAATGAGAGTTTGAATCTTCTCGATCACTTCGTCTCTATTCGCAGAAGAAAATTTTTCCAGGCTGCTAAGAACAGAAGAGTTTTGAGATTGGCAGAACGTGTTGCGTGCTAATGCATTCAATATAATAGCGCGGCTATCTCGATTGTCGATGATTAGGACCTCTCTTTTTAAGATAGCGGCGAGCTGAAGGCGCGGATCAGGAGAGGAAAACATGGGGGTTGAAGGAGTCGCGCTCTCTCTGGAGGTTATGTTTATTATCATAAGTCCCTTTATATTACACCATTCCCGGTATTTGTTCTTCTCTATTTCGTGTCTGAGCAGCTTCTGTAAACGCCAAGAGGCGACTATCGATTGTAGCAGTGAGTTCCTGGCTGAGAGAAAGGTTGAACTTGCCCTCTTCCCATTTAGGAATCAATTTTTTAATAAGCATTTGTTCCATCTTTTGCATGCCTTGAATTAAGCTTGTTTTAAAGCTGTCTTGCGTTAAATCCCCTTTAAGAGTCGCCAGATTTCCTGTGTCATCATCTTCTTCTTCAATAGGTAGCTCTAATGCTTTCGATAGAGCTACCGCAAGATTTTCATGGACTTTATTGTCTTGTAGGGTTTCTTTCAAGACCTCAAGGCTGGGTAAAGCGCTTTCTCTAAGTTCCTGAGTAGATACAACGTCTACCCCTGGCCGTAACCCGTTATCAATGGCAAAGATCGTCTCCCCATCTGGGGTAAGCATAAGGTTGCCCAAGTTGCTCTCCAAAATATTTAACGGATCAAGAAGTGGGGAAAAAGCCTGATTATCAATTGGGAGCATGCGGTCCTGGTGCCCCAGCACAAAGTCAAGGAAAGTGATCATTCCCAAATGTTCTATTAACGTATCCTTCTTGTCCTTAGATAGTTGCGCGTAGTTGGTTTTGAGGTAATCTAAAAGCCCAACTCCATTGATTCTTTCAAAAAATGCAACAGGACGCTCTTTCACATGGGTGAGAAACTTATTTTTAACAGAAAGACCTTCATTGCATGAGTGATAGGCAGAGGCAATGAAAATGGTAAGGCTTTGTAACAGCTTGCTTTGCGCTTCAGAGAGATCTTTTCGCTCTCCCTGAGGGGTGATATGATAGGGGCTGGTATCAAAGGGGGAGATCATGGCTGCGGCGGCGGTCCTAAAGGGATGCTCCCCTGATTGTCCCAGAAGAAATTCGTAGAGTCGGTGTTGCTCAAGTTCCTCAGGGAGAGTGAAGTGCTTCATGAATCCTTCCCGGCTCTCTTTTCCCCGCTGCCAGGTGATAATTTTCGGATAGCCCGAAATGCCATGGCTGGTAGACTGGACAGCATTGCCGATCTCTTTAATTTTTAGATCGTTTTGGTAGCTTCGGACACGTTTTTTGAGAGCGTCCATGTCTTTGGCTAAAGCAATCGCTTCGAGATATGCTGAAGTGATGCCAGGCATGTTGATTGCTTGTAGTTGAGTCTGAATTGTCTCCTTTGCTCTCTCGAAGTTGTTCTCTTGCAAAATTGAGGCCCAAAGTTGCCCAAGAGCTGCCTTGATTTCATCGGCGCGCGCTGCGTCGGGAGTGGCGGCTAATCTGGTTGCGACTCTCTTTGTTTGATTAAAACATTTTTTTGCAAGAAGCCTTATTTTGTCACAGCTGTCTGCAGACTTTATCTCTTTATAGTCTTGCTGTTCAAGTGCATTTGGATGGATTTTCCCAAGCTGCACAATGCAGCGCTCTTTCATGACAGTGAGGTCGGACTCAGACGATGTGGAAGTCTCTGAACAGAAGGTAGAAAGCAGATTTGAGAGTACATCTTGTTGTGGGTAGAGTTGTTGCGATATTTGCAGCGCCCTTCCAAGCCCGCAAAAGTTATGCAGGTATCCCCCAGACGAAGATAAAAAAGAAGTTGATGCATAGACTTCGTTCATTGCTAATGAGTGTATCACATTAATAAATAAAACGAAATATTATATTAATAATAAATATAATTAACTTCGCGATTTCTTGAGGGAGGTGGGGCAGTCGCCAAAACGGCCGGTGGCATAATGCCAAACCCCGAGCAGTGCAGCCTTATTGCGCGCTGCTTTTTGGCGATTAAGCTCTTTTTGTGTCCATAGACTGCGCAGAGAGTGAAGAAGATAGTGGCGAGCCGCCTTAAGTATCTTAGGTAGAACGATAGTTCGGTGAGTGTGGCGTCTTTTAGCAAAAAGTTCATTGCGTTCAAGGAAAAGGAGATAGCTGCGCCAGAAGAAGTAGTGGGTATGAGGTTTGCCTCCAATGAAGGAGGCGCCGACTTTGTGCCACACCTTGGCCTGAGGCGCTGTCCAGATGGGGAAGCCTTTTCTTGCGGCTCTCATGCAAAAATCGGTCTCTTCCCAGAAGAGAAAGAAGCGGGGTTCCAGAAGGCCGATGGTTTCTGGAACACTTCTGTGCATGAGAAGAGCTGCGCCGGAGACGGCATCCACCCGTTCCATCGTCTCGTAGGAGTGGTCGTCTTCCTGGAGGCCCTGTTTTAAGTGACGCATTTCACAAAGCGAGGAGTCCCAGCCGGATCCGAGGGCGTCGATCACTCGTGGTTCATGATAGCTATAGATCTTGGCGCCAAAGATTTTCCCTTCCGGTTCTTTGCGTGTGGCTTCAAGAAAACCCTCGAAGCAGTGAGGGTCGACAACGGTATCATTGTTGAGAAGCAGGATCCATTCTGCTCCTTTTGAAAGAGCCCATTCAATGCCTGCATTGTTGCCAGCTGCATAGCCTAAATTTTCTCTATTCTCAAGAATAGGGATGTTTGGATATTGCTTGCGGATGGCGGCGACAGAGTCGTCTGTTGAGGCGTTGTCAATGAGAAGCGTTTGGAATCGGGGAGAGGAAATTTTGACAAGAGAAGCAAGACATTCCAGCGTGTCTTTTTTTCCATTCCAGTTGAGAATAAGAACAAAAAAAGTTGGGTAGCGCATCAGGAACCTGGCCCATTATACGAGTTGCTCTCTTTTGAGAGGAGAGAGAGGGCCTCTTTGATCACGCGTTCTGGCCCGATTTGCAGAAGACAGAAGGGGTAGGGACATTTGCGAAAAGCGCAGGGAGTGCAGGAAGGAGGTGCGGCGATTGCGGAGGCAAGCTCTGTTTTTGGGCCGCAAAGTAGCGGATTTGTTGGCGAGTAGAGGGCAATGGCTCTTTTCTTGAGTGCGCAAGCAAGGTGAAAGGGCCCCGTATCGTTGCAAATCAGCAGCTCTACCTGCTCAAGAAGCGCAGCGAGTTGATGGAGAGGCAGGCGAGTGTCTGCAAGTCTTGCTCCGGGGATGCCCTCTTGCACTTCCTTCATGAGAGCCTCTTCTTCTTGCGATCCCGTAATGAGGATGTTCACTCCAGTTCTTTCTGTCAGAGCTTTTCCTACAGCGATGAAGTGAGACGCGGGCCAGCGCTTGAAGCTGTCTTTGGAGCCCGGATGAAGAGCCACCCACCTGCCCTCTATCTGCAGAAATTTTTCCGCGGACCCCGTGCTGAAAAAGAGTTCATTTGTTGCTCTCCTGGCGCCTGTTTCTTCTATGATCCGCAGTCTTCTATCGATCTCATGTTCTTCGGGGAGGGCGGGAAGGAGATGGGTGCAAAGAGAATCCAGTCCCTTGTTTTTCCCCCTGGTGCTCACAATTGTTTGAGCGCCAAGAGAAGCAGCAAGGGCAAAGATAAGGCGGTCTGAGGCGTGAAAAATGAGGACAGTATCAAACTTCTCCTGATAAAGAGTGCGCTGCAGAGAAAAAAAAGAGCGTGAGACAGGGCGCTGTACCAGGTAGAGTTTGTTTAGATGAGGGTTGCCTTCCAGAACCTGCAATCCAACAGGCGAAGTGAGGCAGGCAATGTAGGCATTGGGGAAGGAGAGGCGCAGGGAGGCAATAGAGGGAGTAGCCCAGAGAGAGTCGCCAAGTCCTGTTGTAGAGATGAGAAGGATGCGCCTTTCTGCAATGGGAGGATGGAGCGCTGGTCGCAGAGTGGCAAGGGCCTGTCGAATGAGAAAGTTTTTCACAAGAGGTCAAGTATATTAAATTTGCTCTTTTGATAGACTGGGGGACGTGCGAGTTTTGGATTCTTTGCCAGCGCTTTCGCCTGCCCAGTTTTTTGGTGTTGTGGCGCGCTGTTTTTATGTAGAGGGAAGGGTAGAGAAAAAGAAAAAATGGTTTCTCCCCTCGATGGCGGATCTTTTTGCGGAAGAAGAATTTGCGCAGGTTTTTGTCGGATGGAATGAGGAGGCGCTCTCTTTCTTTATTGATGTAGATGCGCCCTTTGTGGATGCAGAAACGGACTATGTCGATCTTTTCCTCGATACGCGCGACAGGAAGAAAAAGGGAGTAGTTTCCCGTTTTTGTCATCATTTTCGCTTTTCTGCTGAGGGAGGGAAAGAGATGACTCGTTTTCGGGGAGAGGATATGCATCCTCTTGCTCTTGCAGAGGATCTGGAATGCCGTGCAGAGTGCAAGCGCAAAAGTTACACTCTTGCAATTGCGATACCGACACACTCGCTGCATGGCTACGATCCTCTCTTATTTGCGCGGCTTGGATTCACCTACTCGATTCACCGCACAGAGGAAGCGCCTCTTCATTTTTCTGTCAGTTCCCTGGAATATGGGATTGGCGATCATCCGGCTACCTGGGGGAGTTTGCATCTTGTCCGATAAATTGATTTTCACAACTTCACACGAATGGGTTTCTCTGAAGGGGAAGCGCGCTACGATTGGGATTACGCAGCATGCGCAGGAAGAGCTCGGAGAGATCGTCTCTGTTGAATTGCCGAAGCCAGGAGAGTTTATAAAGGCGGGTGAAGTTGCTTCTATTCTTGAGTCAACAAAAGCCGCGATTGATATCCATTCTCCTATTTCCGGTGAGGTGGTGGCGGTGAATGAAGCGCTTCGCCAGAACCCCGCTCTGATTGCAGAGTCTCCAGAATCCCTGGGATGGCTTTTCCAGCTGGAGAACTTTTCTTCCGAAGAGGTGGATAAGCTGCTCACTCTGGCGCAGTATCGCGAATATCTGGAAAATTAGGGACAATGTGGCGTTTTCTTTTTTCTCTTTTCATTTTCCTTGGAGGCACTTTCTTCGGGAAAACTCTTCTTCTGGAAGGAGCTGCCCTTTGTTTTCGCGGATTTCTTTCCCTCTGTTATGACATAGACGCCTCCTACGAAAAATTGGATTGGCGCGAAGGTCATCTGTGCATTGACTGTGTGCACTTGCGCCAGGAGAAAAAATGGGAAGCTGATCTCCCCCATGTCTCTATTGCCCCCTTTTCTCGCCGGATTGATCTTAAGGCTCCTTATCTCACTGTGCATGAGTTCTCGAAGTGGCAGGGGAGAGGCAGTTGGAAATTTTCTGTAGAGAATGGAACGCTTTTTAAAGAGGGGATTGGAGAGGTGCACTTCTCTTGTGAGCGCAATTGGCCACACCAGATGGGGCGTTTCATCCTAGAAAAAGGAGCGATGCGATGTGAGGGAGAGGCCATTTTCGAAGGCCAGGAGATCAGCCTTTATTGCAATTGCGAGCATCTCGATCTTTCCCTTTTTAAAGAGTGGTTCGATGGAGAGGGTCGAGTAGAGGGATGGGTGCACTCTGTTTTTCAAGAGGGAGTCTGGAAGCGGGGAAGAGCGCATCTGCAATGCATCAATGGGGGACTTAACAGAGAGTTTTGCGGGATTGCCGGCGAGATCGACTGGGAAGGCGATGCTGTAGCCGAATTTGCAAAAACAAATCGCCTGCGCTTGAGAATTGAAGAGGGCAGTTGGCGCGGCATTCAGCATTTTCACGGAGAGCTGAGCTTTGCAGCCGATGTAGGGGCAAGATGGGAGTGCAGTGCCGAGGGTCATGTACCCGGTGAGCTCTTCCCTCTTTCTTGCAAGGGGAAGGCCTTTTTACAGGGACCTCGATGGGGAGAAGCTCTGTTCCTCATAGATCGAGCGCCTCTTTCTTTTCGGTGTGAAGGGGAAGAGTGGAATGTTGAGATAGAGGGTGCCGGAGCTAAAGAGACAGCGCTGCTGCAATCGCTCCTCTTCTCTGCAGAGGAGCGTTGGACACAGCTGTGTCAAATAAAAGTGGATGAACTCTTTTTAAATCTACAGGGGAAAGGAAGAGGAAAAGAGTGGACAGTGGAGCTTGCGGCTTCCGATGTGAAGATGGCGGCATTTGAATGTGACTCTGCAGCCCTCCTATTCTCTTCCGAGCAGGAGGGGAGCTTTTCCTATTCCGGCGCCTCTTTCCGCTTTGCCGGACTTGAAGGCGAGAAGTGGAATGGTTCGGGCACGCTGCAGCAGGGGATCCGTCTGAATCTGGAAGGGCAGGGAGAGATAGCGAGGCGCTCTCTTCATGTGTGCCTGGGAGGAGTTTGGAAGGATGGGGGATGGGTTGTCGAGAAAACTTCCGGAGAACTGGAGGAGATCTCTTTTCAGGGAAGTGGTTGGATAGGGGGGAGTAGAGACTGGTTTTGGCAAGGAAACGGAGAGCTTCCAGGTGGGTTTTCTTTCTTTTGTCCTCTTGTGACCTCTTTGCAAGGGGAAGCTCCCTCTTTTGATCTGCATATCTCGAAAGGAGTTGTAGAGGCAGCGCGCATTTCTGGAAGTTTTGCCAGGTTTGATCTTCAGCACAGCCATCTTTTTGGGTTCCCGCTTTTATCTGAGGAGAGACTCTCTGCAGCGTTGCCTCTACAGGAGCTTTGCCCTCTGATCCCCCTTCTTTTCCCGGCAAACAACAGTCCCATTCCCTGTTTAGAAGGTGAGGCAATTCTCTCTCTCTCTTTGACGGAGGGAGAGAAGTTTCTCACACTCTCTGCCGACTCTTTTTTCTGGAAAAAAGAGGAGAAGGTGATTGCGCAGGGGAAAATGGCAGGAGGGATTAGCTTCGATAAGAAGCAGTTTGAGCTCTCTGTTGCTGATTTTTCCTGTGACCTCGGAGGGCTTTCCTCCAATGCATTGGAGGGGAGGGTAGAGGGGAATGGATGTCTTTCCTGGAAGGAGCAGTGGGAAGCTGATTTTGATCTTACTCCTGGGCTGGTGCGATGGAGAGATGTAGAGTGGGAAAATCAGGGAGCTGTCCATTTTGCTCTTGATGCGCGTGGGATGCTCCTTTGTACCGGTATCGATCTTCAGGCGCTTGAGAGCGACACTCATCTTCAGGCGAATCTTGTAGAGTGCGATATCCACTCGGGGGTTTGCAAGGGGAAAGGGTGCCGCATCTATCTTCCGCCGCAATCCTTACCCTGGGGATCAAAGAGAGGGTTTGATCTCACTGCTGATGTTGAATGGGCTTCCGATCTCCCTATTCACTTTTTCTGTAATTCTGCAGCGGGGAATCTCCCTTGGGGAGAGGAGCTTTATCCTTTTCAGGACCTCTTCTTCTGCTATGAGGAGGGGGATGTAGGTCTCTCTTTTTCCTGGCTGCACCCTGCAATGACTATCCCCGTTCAAATCACGGCTTCTCTCTGTGAAGAGAAGCGTTGGGCAGGGCAGATCAGAATTGGAGAAGGGGAAGAGAGGCTCTCTTTTCATGGAGATTACCTCTTGCCTGATCAGTTTTCTATTGAGGCGATTGAAGGGCGTTTTGGAGGGCTTGAGGCTGCCTTTTGTCGCACAGGAAGTGATGCCCCCTTGCTTGGAGGCGCCAGGGTCGATTGGGCGAGACTCTCGCCTCTTCTGCCGGCGCGGCTTGCCGAGATTGTGCAAAAACTGCAGATGGGAAGCGGCTATGAACTTCGAGGGAAACTTGCTTTTTCTCCTTTTGTCTTTGAAGGGATTCTTCGCGGCAAGGAGCTCGGACTTTTTGGATATCAGCTGCGCACACTTCTTGGTCATATCAACTTCTCTGACGAACAGGTCAAATTATCCGACCTCAAGATTAGCGATGCGGCAGGCGTTTTAAAGATCGACACGTTGCTCGCACAAAAGAGCAAAAGGGATTGGCTGCTCTCCATCCCTTCGCTTACTCTTCTTGAGCTCAGGCCAAGTCTCCTCCACCCCCCGGGAGTGGAGGCCCCTCCTGTAGAATCTGCAGGGCCCCTTGTGGTGCGCGAACTGAAACTGACAAGACTGGAGGGATCGCTTGAGGATGCAAAGAGTTTTAAAGGAAATGGTTCTCTTTACTTCATTAACTCCTACCGCAGAGAGCACACTGTTTTTGATATCCCTTCAGATCTCTTGGGGCGCATCGTAGGACTTGATCTGGAGCTTTTGATCCCTGTGCGCGGATCTCTTCGATTCCTGTTGCATGAGGGGCTTTTTCGCCTTCTTGAGTTAGAGGGTGCCTATAGCGAAGCGCAGCGCTCCGAATTTTCCCTTGTCCCGGATCCCTTGCCAATGATGGACCTGGATGGGAACCTGCGCATCTTCGTGCAGATGAAACAGTTCGTCCTCTTTAAATTTACCGAATCCCTCTGGATTTCCATCGATGGCACTCTCACAAAGCCAAACTTTCACCTGAGAAAGAAGCTTGTCTCTAACTGAAACTCCAGTTATTAGATTCTTTTATACACATGTGGAAATGGGGCCTTCTTTTTTTGCTTCTCGTTCTGTTTCTGACAGTCGGGTATCTCTTTTTTCATCGCGCAGGTGAATCCAACATCATTACACTTTACGGCAATGTCGATGTGCGGCAGGTGGATATCGGCTTTCGCGTTCCCGGCCGCGTTGCAGCAATGCCCTTTGAGGAGGGAGAATTTGTCGCAGAAGGAACGTTGCTTTCATGGCTCGATGAAGAACCCTATGGGGATGAGGTGCTTCAGGCAAGGGCGAACGTGTGTGCTGCAAGATCTTCTCTGCAGAATGCAAAAGAGATCTACCAGCGCCGCATTACACTGATTGAATCGGGAAGCGTATCTCAGGAAGAGTATGAGAATGCCCGAACTGCAACAGAGGTGGATCTGGAAAATTGCAAGGCGGCAGAAGCTGCTCTTGGCGTTGCAGAGACGAATCTTCACGACACAAAGGCTTACGCCCCTGCGGACAGCGTTATCTTAACGCGCGTGCGGGAGCCAGGCACCGTGGTGCTTGCAGCAGACCCTGTCTATACCCTCTCTCTTGTTTCCCCCATCTGGGTGCGCGCCTTTATTGCAGAGCCTCTGCTTGGGAAAGTATGGCTTGGCATGAAGGCAGAGATCACAACAGATGCAGGAAGGAGCTATAAGGGGAAATTGGGTTTTATCTCTCCTGTTGCGGAATTTACTCCTAAAACCGTAGAGACAGCAGAGCTGCGAACGGATCTTGTCTATCGCGTTCGCATCTACGCCGACAATCCCGATTGGGGACTCAAACAGGGGATGCCAGTAACTGTGTATCTGAATACCGAAGATGAGCATTCAAATCCGTGATCTCCATTATAAGATAGGCGACACAGTGGCGCTTGAGGGGATTGATCTCTCTATTCCCGAAGGCTCCTTTGTCACGATTGCGGGTCCTGATGGGGCAGGGAAGACGACGCTTCTCCGTTTGCTTGCTGCCCTTCTTGTACCTACCGAGGGAACCATTCTGGTGGCAGGGTGGGACACGAAAAAGGAGGGACAGAAGGTGCAGGAGTCGATCGGGTATATGCCCCAGCGCTTTGGACTCTACGAAGATTTGACTGTGAAGGAGAATCTCACGCTCTACGCAAAATTGCGCGGTGTGCAGGAAGGGCTCTTCATGGAGCGCATGGCGCTTCTTTTGCAGATGACGGGTCTGGAGCCCTTTTGCGGCAGGCTTGCTTCGCGCCTCTCTGGCGGGATGAAGCAGAAATTGGGGCTTGCCTGCGCTCTGATTCAGGAGCCACGACTTCTTCTCCTCGACGAGCCAAGCGTCGGCGTTGACCCAATTTCTCGCAAAGAGCTGTGGAAAATGGTCGCCCGTTTTCGCAAAGAGGGAGTGACGATTCTTTGGACTACCTCCTATCTGGACGAGGCGGAGAAGGGGGATCTCTCTCTTCTTCTCTACAAGGGAAAACTTCTTTTTCAAGGGAAGGCAGAAAAGCTTATAGAGCATGTCCAGGGCAGGGTTTTTTCTGTCCCCGTCAAAGAAAAAAAACGGGACCTTCTATTTAAACTTCTCTCACAAAGAGAAAAGGTCCTCGATGGCAAGGTGGAAGGGGATACGATCCATCTCTTAACTCGAGAGCCAAAAGGAGAGGAGGGGTGGATCTCGGCTCCACCCCGTTTTGAAGATGGCTTTATCGATCTTCTTGGAGGTGGTCCTGGTGGGGATTCTCCTCTTCGCAGATGTTTTTTGACAAAAGAGGAGAAGCGAGGTGCAATTGATGTGCGTGGACTTACAAAAAAGTTCGGCACTTTTACGGCAGTCGATCAGATCTCCTTTTCCGTTGGGAGCGGGGAAATTTTTGGTCTGCTTGGCCCCAATGGCGCCGGGAAAACGACGACATTTCGCATGCTCTGCGGACTCTTGCAGGCTTCTTCCGGGCAGGCTGTGATCAATGGCCTTAGTCTTGCTTCTGCTCCTTCGCAGGCAAGGGCGCAGATTGGCTACATGTCGCAAAAATTTGCCCTCTACAGCGATCTTAGCGTGAAGCAAAACCTCTCTTTTTTCTCAGGGATCTACATCCCCTCTTTTCAAAAAAGAGAAGAGGCGGTACGGGAGATGATTCAGACTTTCCAGCTGGAGCCCTATCTGAACTCTTTGGCGGGAGCTCTTCCCATGGGCTGGAAGCAGAGGCTGGCTCTTGCATGCGCGCTCATGCATCGCCCTGCGATTCTTTTTCTCGATGAGCCTACCTCAGGCGTCGATCCCATTACGAGGCGGGAATTCTGGAACCACATTCATGCGCTTGCAGACTCGGGATGCACGATCCTCATCACGACTCATTTTATGGATGAAGCGGACTATTGCGATCGTATTGCGCTCATGTATCAGGGATCAATTATCCATATAGGCAGTCCTGCCGCTTTGAAACAGGAGGCGCGAGCAACAACCCTGGAAGAGGCCTTCATTGCTCTTGTGGAGAGGTCCCGATGAAGCGACTGCGGAGCCTTGTGATCAAAGAGTGGCTTCAGGTTTTGCGCGACCCGAGCAGTCTTCTGATTCTTTTTGTGATGCCGGCGCTTCTTCTTTTTATCTACGGCTATGGCGTTTCTCTTGACTATAAGAATCTGCGCATAGGGCTTGTTCTTGAAGAGACAAGTCCCGATGCTCAAACCTTTGCCAAGGCTCTGGCCGACTCGCGCTATTTTTCCGTTGTTATCGAACGCGATCGCCATCTTTTAGAGGAGGCCCTTGTGCGTGGCGAGATTAAGGGCATGGTTGTCATTCCCTCCTGGTTCTCCTCCTTTCGACAAAAGCCGTCGCACGTCGCTCCCATTCAGGTGATCGCAGATGGAAGCGACACCAACACGGCCAACTTTGTGCAAAATTATGTGAACGCGGCGCTGCAGATATGGCTGCATGAGGAAGGATTTGCCCATTCTCCTGCAGCCACGCTGGAGCCGCGCTTTTGGTTCAATGAATCTTTGGAGAGTCGTTTTTTTCTTGTCCCCGGCTCGATTGCCCTGATCATGACTGTTGTTGGGACACTGCTCACCTCTCTTGTCGTTGCGCGAGAGTGGGAACGCGGGACGATGGAGGCCCTTCTTGCAACTCCCGTAACGATCTATGAGCTTGTCAGCAGCAAATTCCTCTCCTACTTTCTTCTCGGGTTTGCCTCATTTCTCTTTTCCACTTTGGCAGCGATTCTCCTCTTCCACGTGCCTCTTCGGGGCTCTATATTTCTGCTCTGTCTGACCGGCTCTCTTTTTCTCATTACAGCGCTTGGAACCGGTCTTCTTATTTCCGTGATCGCAAAGAATCAGTTTGTCGCCTCCGAGGCGGCACTCATCGTCGCTTTTCTCCCTGCTTTTATTCTCTCCGGCTTTCTCTTTGAAATCTCCAGCATGCCTCTTCTCATTCGCTGGATCACGGTCCTTGTCCCTGCAAGATATTTTGTCTCCTCGTTGCAGACGCTCTTTCTTGCAGGCAACGTTCCGCTCCTTCTCGTGCGCGACCTGCTCATTTTAGCAGGCATTGGAGCGCTACTCTTTTTCTTTATCGCAAAAAAGACAACAAAGAGGCTGGAGTGAAGTTTCGTCTTATCAGTCTTATCATTAAGGAATTCATTGCTGTGTGGCAAGACAGGAAGAGCAGGTTTTTGCTGATCTTTCCGCCTCTTTGGCAGCTTTTTATTTTTGCATTTGCTGCGACGCTTGATGTAAAGAATGTGACTGTTGGCATTCTGAATCGCGATTCTGGCGAGAAGGGATTTGAGCTTGTAGAGCGCCTGCGCGGTTCGCCCTTTTTTACGCATCTCGTCTATCTCTCCTCTGTTGAAGAGATCGCTCCTTTTATCGATATGCAAAAGGGTCCTGTGGTCGTTTCTATCGACGAGACTTTTTCCCGTTTCCTCGATGCAGGAGAAAGTGCCTCTGTGCAACTCATTCTCGATGGCAGGAAGAGCAATACTGCACAAATTATTCTGGGTTATATGTCTGATATTGTCGCCCGTTTTAATTCAGATCTGTTTCCCGCTCCCTCGACGATTCAGATCGTTCCTCGCAACTGGTTCAATCCAAATCTTCTCTATCCCTGGTTTACTGTGCCCGGGCTGCTTGGGATTTTGACTCTTGTTGTGACGATGCTTGTAGTCGTCCTTGCAGTGGCGCGCGAACGGGAGATTGGGACTTTTGACCAGCTCCTTGTCTCTCCACTGACTCCTACCGAGATTGTTCTTGGGAAATCGATTCCGGCGATTCTCATCGGTATGGCTGAGGGGACTCTCATCGTGCTTGCGATCCTTTTTGTCTTTCGCATTCCTTTCTCGGGCTCGCTACCGCTTTTCTACCTGGCGATGTTTTTTTATGTAGTGGCTATTTCGGGTGTCGGCCTCTTTATCTCCTCGCTTTGCAACACGCAACAACAGGCAATTCTGGGCGCGTTTGTCTTTTTCATGCCCTCGATTCTGCTCTCCGGTTTTGCAACTCCCATAGAGACCATGCCGGAGTGGCTCCAGTGGGTTACGGCGATTAATCCGGTGCGTTATTTTGAATTCATTTCCAGAGGTACCTTTCTTAAAGCCCTTCCTGCCTCTGTCATCCTCGAAAATATCTGGCCTCTTGCTTGCACTGCTTTAGTGACCTTTCCGGTTGCGGGTTTTTTCTTCCGCAAACGCGTTGCAAGTGGGTAGGCGCACAGTGTATATGATGCGATATGAGGTGTGTATATTGGATCTGTTTCCTTGCCTTTTGTTTGCTGAGCGCAGTAGAGGTGAGGGCTGCCTCTATTTATGTGCCTAATTCCAGCAGCAAGAACGTCTCTGTGATCGATACTTCGAGTAATGCGGTGGTTGCAACGGTGGCTGTGGGAAAGGACCCTGTTGCCGTTGCGATTACGCCAAATGGATCCTTTGCCTATGTAGTGAATCAGAATGGCAACAATATCTCTGTAATCGACACTTCAGACCACGCAATCGTCGCAACAATAACTGTGGGCTTGAAACCTGCTGCCATTGCGATTACGCCGGATGGGTCTTTTGCTTACGTGGTGAATCAGAGCGGCGATGATGTCTTTGCGATCGACACCTCAAGCTATGCGATAGTTGCGACGGTAACTGTGGGGTCGAAGCCTGCTGCTGTTGCGATCACGCCGGATGGAGCTTTTGCCTACGTAACGAATCAGAGCGGGAAGAATATCTCTGTGATCGACATTTTGAGCAACGCGATCGCTGCAACGATAGGTGTTGGGGCAGGCCCTTGTGCTGTTGCAATTGCGCCAGATGGTTCTTTTGTGTACGTGGTGAATCACAGCAGTAAGAATGTCTCTGTGATTAACGCTTCAAGCCATGCGATCGCTGCGACAGTGGATGTGGGGGTGGAGCCTTATGCCATTGCGATCACGCCGGATGGCTCTTATGCCTATGTATCCAACTATAGCAGCAAGGACGTCTCTGTGATCAACACTTCAAGCCATGCGATAGTTGCAACGGTGGATGTGGGGAGGGAGCCCTATGCCATTGCGATCACGCCGAACGGCTCTCTGGTTTATGTCGCTAATCGGAGCGATAGGAATGTCTCTGTGATCGATACCTCGAACAATGCGGTGGTTGCAACAGTAACTGTGGGAACCTCGCCTGGCAATGGTCCAACACTTGGCGTCGCTGCGCCTCACTACGCCTGCATTGTGGATGAGACGAACAGCCGCCTTTACCTGATTGATGAAACTTCTTTAAACGCAAGGCCGGTAGCACTTTTTCTGGAGAGCAGTTTTTCGCCGCAAAGTATTGTTCTCACAATAGATCGGATGCACGCCTACATTGCGGACAGCAACTCTAATGCCATTATCCATGTCACGATGGACTATGAAGGCGTCTATCCGACAGCTGTCGCTACCGGCAGTCCTATTACAGTGGGAGTGTATCATTCAGCAATGGTGTTGAGCCCTGATGGCAACTATCTCTATGTTGCAGATACCGGGGATAATACCGTCTATCGCATCACCCTCTCCAATCACGCTGTCCAATCTTTGGCCACGCTTGGTGCGCCGCCCGACAACATTGGGATTGACCCTACCGGCAACTATCTGCTTATTTCCGTACCGGGCAATGGGACGGTTGAGGTGATTGCCAATCCAAGCGGATTCTCCACTATTTCGAGCGTTCCCGTGGGGACAACCCCCAAGGCCTTTGCATTTGACGACAGTGGCAACGCTTATGTAACCTGTTCCGGGAGTCACGATCTTTACAAAGTAGAGCTCACTTCCCTTGCGACAAGCTCTATTGCTTTGCCTGGAACCACTCCCAGTGCGATCAGTCAAATGGTCATCGGCGATGAGACCTATTGCCTTGTTGTGATGGATGAGTCAAGTACAGTAAATCTTGTCGCTACCCCATCCTTTACTGTGATATCGAGTCCCTCAATCTCTGCTCCTGCCACTCAAATTATTGTAAACCCTGACACCCCCTCGGTTGCCTACCTTCTGCAACCCTCAGTGAGCAAAGTGCAGGGAATCGATTTTAGGACCTCCATGACGTCACCTGTTGTTGGCGCGCAAGTTTCCACTCACTCTTTTCCTATTGGAGGAGGGTGCCCTGCCAGTGGAATGCAGCTCTACGTGATCAACAATGCAGGTGGAAGCGTGAGTGTGTATACGACAAGTGGGGCGACCTTAACAGAGGCCTCCGGCTCGCCAATCACAGGGCTTGGGAACCCTGCGGGGATCTCGATCTGTCCGTGATTAGACCTCTTGCATAACCTCATTTCCTTGCCCTTGCCCCTGCCCGTGCCCTTGCCCAAATAATGTTATCTTTGAGCCATCTTGATCAACATAGATACTATGCCAATCAATAATTCCCGACCTTTGATATATCGATTTTC
>JAGWKO010000070.1 GCA_028873295.1 Verrucomicrobiota bacterium | reverse complement strand
TTAGGAAATACACCCCCCATCTTCGACAACTCAATCGCGGGAGCTTTCACGCAGCCCAATCCCTAAAATTAATGTTGACAGAGCACTAGTACTATTTTCGATTCTTTTCCCGAGTAACCCTGATTGAGTCGAGAAACTTTGGCGGATAGAGGGGAGCAAAATCTGCGAGTAGGGCATCGCCTCTTTTTGCAAGCATCTCATCGATGCGCTGCAGAGCAGAAAGAGAGCGGTTTAAAGGCCCGGAATGAACTGCTCGCTCGCGCACGAGCAGAGTTTGGGAATAAAAGAGCCAGGAAAGAAAATCTCTCTCCTCCCTTTCCGAAAAGTTTTCATGAAGAAGTTTAAGAAAGGCATAGAAGGTCGCAGCAGAGGCAGAGCCTGTATCAAGGCCATCCTTCGAACTGAAACTAAGGGACGTGGGCGAAGTAAGCGCAACGATGCGCAAAAGAAGAAATTGATAGAAAATTTCTATAAAATCCTCGCGCGCCCGACGCGACAGGGTAGTTTCATTCTGGAAGAAATGCTTGTGAATAAGAGTGATAGCATTCTCTACAAAATGAGAAAACTGCTCGTTGTTCAAAGAGTGCGGGAAATAGAAACCACACTCTTCGGGGGTCTGTAGCTGTGCTCTGAAAGAGGCAAGAAAATCTTCGGCGCGATGAAGATTGAGATACTCATTGTTCTGATGATAAAAATCGGTCTCTTTTGAGAGTGTGACGACAGTAAACTGCTTTGAGTACTCTGCGCGCATGTGGAGATTTTCCAAAGTACGGCTCCGCACATATTCCCGCCAGGAGGTTCTGTCGTTTAGATTGATGAGCAGGTGGTTGGAGGAGCTCTTGTTAAGATAGCGCAAAAAGGCGTGAAATTCGCCCACAACAGTACAACGCTCGATCGACTCCTGATAGATGGGAGAAGGAATGTGCAGAATAGAAGTTTTTTCTTTTTTACCGATCTGCAAAGAATAGAGATAATGCGGGAAATTTCCCTGATGGATGGGATCAAAAGCAATTGCCACATCCTGATCCTCCTCTTCGCGAAGAAGATCGAGAATTTTGAAAAGAGGCCCGCTTGGAAATTTGGAGAGTTGTGTGCGAAACCTCTCATCTGCAATCAGAAGCTCATTCCAGAGAGAATCACCCTGATAGTTTTTGTGCAGACTCTCCTCGCCCTTGCGCATCGTGCGATGGATGAGTCCGATCACCTCCTGTCGCACCCCCCCCGAATGGGTAAAAAGAGCAAAAGAGAGATGGTGCGCAAGAGCGAGCAGAAGATGCGCCAGCGTCTCTTTTGGTGCGGGAGGATAAGCAATCCTTTTTTGATACTCATCAGTTTTCAAAGCAGTCTGCAAAAAGAAAATGAAATCAAAAAAATAGTTTAAACAGTTCTTCCCGTCCGTGTTCTGGAGTAGATTACGAGGATTTGCAGCGAGCATCAGCGCAAGGAGAGCCATACTGAGAAACCGCGCCGTGTCGCTCTCTTGCAGTTTTTCCCCCTGGGCAAAAAAACTTTCCACCGCGCTGCGACATTCTTTCATGATTTGCAGCGCAGATGCCTGCAAATCGCGGTCGAGAAGTGAGCGAACCTGCAAAAGAGGATCTTCTTCAAACCCCTCTCCTGCAAGCTCAAGATCAGCTGTCAGCTTGATATTGCGAAGGAGCTCTGTTGTAAAATAGGGCTCGCCATCCTTATCGCGAATATAGAAAAGCTCATACTCTTCATCACGACGCACCACCTCAAAATCCTTCAAAGCGCTCATCGTCCCGAGCAAAGAGGCCTCCGTCCACTCCTCTTCCCAAGCCTCATCTCCTTCGATATGATCTGAAAATTTTTTTACAAAGAACTCAAGATAAAACTGTTGAAGATGACGAAATTCAGGGCGATGAGCCGTCTTTTCTACCCTTTTTTCTTCGGAAACCCCTGCTCTAAAGGCAAGATAGCGATCCATCTTCACCGCCGACTCCCCTACAAGAGACATCATTGCAGCAACGCCTTCTTCAAATTTTTTGCTATCCCAGTCTGTCTCAGGATTGTAGTAGAGCATTTCAAGGTGATGGTGCAGTGTTCGATAAGTAATATCGAGGATGTCCAGAATCGGCCCCTCCCCTTCCTCACTGAGCCAGCGCACAGCTCCTGGTGCCAGCTCTGAGCTCTCCGTCACAAAACGCGTGTCATGAACGATCCCGAGAAGCGTCGGATGCTCCAGGTTAATTTCTGCTATAGTAGCAAGATTATCCATCGCCTCTTGAATAGTAAGGACTTTCGTCTTTGATTGCATAATTATCTCTTAATTACATTTATATATTTATAAGAAATAAAAAGCAACAAACAGATCTGTTAGTGATTTATACCCAAACAAGATGAAAAGTTGACAACTGGCCTTTGGTCTCAGAAAGAAAACATGATGGGAAGGATGTGCATGATACGCATGATAAATTTATCATGCGTATCATGCACATCCTTCTCATCATGTTTTCTTTCTGAGATCAAAGGCCAGTTGTCAACTTTTCATCTTGTTTGGGTATACCGGATCACAAGAGGAGATCGTAGAATCAGACAAACAGCCATCGAATTGCCAATCAGTTGAATATAATTTACTTCTTTTTTTTACGACGGATTTTTTTTGAAAATTGTCATAAAAAATGTCGTAAAATGTCGTAAAAAGTTGCCGATATAATTTTTTTATGACATACTAAGGAAAAGAGTGTCGTAAAACCATGCCTTTTGAACCCAAATTTACAATTTCCATCCCCATAGCCTCGGCGCTTACCGCTATTGAGCGTACACGCGGTTTTTTGGAAGCAGCTACTCTTTCAAAAGACTGGGTATCCAAAATGCAAGCCCGAGCATTAATTTTAGAAGCCCACCACACAACGCACATAGAAGGCACGCATTTAAGTCTGGACCAATCCGAAAGACTTATTTCCGGCGAAAAAATGCAAGGCGTCGATTCGGAAGATGTAAAAGAATTGCTGAACTATAAAAAAGCTTTTGATTTTGTCGCCGACTATGTTTTTTCCCAGGGAACGATAACCGAAGGTTTGATTAGGGAGATCCACAGAAGATTAGTAGAGGGCGTGAGAGGCAATACGGCTCAGCCGGGTCAATATAGGACCATTCAGAATTATGTTGCCAACTCGAAAACAAAAGAAGTCATCTACACTCCCCCTGCGCCTTATGATGTCCCTGTCTTAATGGCAGAACTGACGGATTGGCTGCAAAACGAACGGACAATCCCTCCCGTTCTGGCTGCGGGAATAGCGCAGTTTCAACTTGTCCATATCCATCCGTTTGTAGATGGAAACGGCAGGACCTCCCGGCTCCTTTCCACTTTGCGCCTCTACCGCTCCGGATATGACTTTAAGAAGCTTTTCACCATCAGCGAATACTACGACCGAAATAGGCAGGATTTTTACCAAGCGCTCCAATCCGTCAGAAATAACGGCATGGATATGACTAGCTGGCTTGAATATTTCTGCAAAGCCTTGGAAACCCAAATGCATGAAATCCAGTTCAAGGGGTCCCAGGCTATGAAATTGGATGTTCTTGTGCTTGAACATAAGCTTTCCGAGAGGCAGAAACAGGCGTTGGAGAGCCTGATGGCTAGCGAGAAAGATTTTAATATTCAAGAATACGAGTCGCTTTGCCCCGGAATAAACAGACGGACTCTGCAAAGAGATCTTGCCGATCTCATTGAAAAAGGGATCATCGCGCAGGAAGGAATTAAAAAAGCGGCGCGTTATAGGCTGAAACGGCTTAGTTGATTTTTTACGACATTTTACGACAGGTTTTTACGACAAAAACAAACATCTGTCGTCGTATACCCAAACAAGATGAAGCGTTGACAACTGGCCTTTGGTCTCAGGAAGAAAACATGATGGGAAGGATGTGCATGATACGCATGATAAATTTATCATGCGTATCATGGTGCGCCACGAGGCGCTTTATTAACAGTCGGCTGAAATGTCGATCGGGTAAGGGCACCACCC
>JAGWKO010000025.1 GCA_028873295.1 Verrucomicrobiota bacterium | reverse complement strand
GAAATCATTTTAGCAAAAGTATCTTTGCCTACTCCGGCCAATCTCTTAAACTCAATGGGAGAAAGTTTGCTCACGACCTCGAACTTTTGCATAAAATAGCCAATAGATTTTTGAAGACTACCATTTATACTAAAAAATAAAATTTTTTAATAAGAATTTTTGGGCAAGGGCACGGGCAGGGGCAAGGGCAAGGAAATGAGGTTATGCAAGAGGTCTATTCCACTTCAGCCTTTTCTGCGGACAGCGAGACTCACAACGAGCCCAGCTGCGCCGAGAATGCCAAGAAGAGAGCCTCCAATGAGAAGTTTGTGTGCGACTCCCTGATAGTAGTCGATCTGGTCTTGCCCTTCGGCAATTTTAGCCTGACCGTATGAATTGATGGCACCGCCGATTGGCTGAGTTGCCGGAGTCAGAGAGAAGAGGGCATTGCTTCTTTTCAGGTTTTGCTTTCCTTCGGCGATTTGTCCTTGCCCCTCTTCCAGTTGACCCTGAATGTCATAAGAGACCCATACCATGGCAAGGCCTATGATTATTGCCAGGCTTGAGGCGACAATTGCGACGATACGTCCTGCTGATAATTTCTTTTTTTTCATAAGATTGTTCTCCGTAGTTCTCCCTCTCGGGCGCCAAGGTTCCCGTAGCGATGATAATCCATGCTGATAGAGACTTCGCGCAGGAAATTCAAGAGCTCCAGTCTTCCGTTGGAAAGAACAGGAACCGTGATGAGAGGAATGGCGGCGAGGGCTGCTCTTTTTTGCAGGTCAAAAAGGGGTTGATCAAGAAGGCGGATGCGCTCCATTCTGCGGTCGCCTACGCGTGCAAGGAAGGCCTCATTCTTTTCTTCCACGCAGGAAAGATGTGGAATGTGGGGCAGCCAGTCGAAAAGGTTGTGAGGGATCTCCTCAAAGGAAAAGCTGACTTCAAGCCCTGCGCCGCAAGTGAGCGCTGCTGCAATCGTGCGCAGAACATCAAGAGGTTTGGAGTGGGGAAGAAGGCGCAGGGTGATCCGTTTTCGCGGCAGGTATCCGAAGTAGTTGTCCTGTCCTACGATCTTTGTGGGATCGCGCTTTTGTTGCAGGCGTTTCCACCAGTAGGCATAACTTGCAATGCTCGCCGTCCAGAGGCCGAGCTCTTCTGCTGTCAGATGCAGTTTTTCCAGGAAGGGCATGAGCTCGTTGACGCGCTCGTTGATAGGAGCTTTTTCCTGTGGCAGAACCACTTCTTTGGGTCGCATCAGCTCGCACAGGTAGTTTGGTCCGCCCGCCTTGGAACCGCGACCATAGCTGGATGCTTTTGTCCCCCCAAAGGGTTGGCGTCTGACGA
The DNA here is from genome assembly GCA_028873295.1 of Verrucomicrobiota bacterium. Lineage (GTDB taxonomy): Bacteria > Chlamydiota > Chlamydiia > Chlamydiales > SM23-39 > JAGWKO01. The sequence goes on along the minus strand of JAGWKO010000025.1, from coordinate 17,374 downwards.
TCGCTCCTGTTGTGCCGCGGTTGATGTAGAGATTGCCCGCCTCGATCTTTTCCAGCCACAGAGCCTGCTCCCTCTCATCAAGACTCTGAAGGCCCGAAGTCAGCCCATAGGGAACCGCATTGGCAAGGAAGATCGCCTCTTCAAGATCTTTGGCGCGAAGAACGGCAAGAACGGGTCCAAAGAGCTCCGTCATATGAGTAAAGCTGCCCGGGCGCACATTCCATTTAATGCCAGGGCTCCAGAGACAGGGATTGTTTGGGTCCGCTTTTGGTTCCACAAGCCACTCTTCTCCAGGCTCAAGCGTGGTGAGCGCGCGCAGAAGAGGGCCGCGTGGAGGGTGGATGAGGGGGCCCATCTTTGTCCCCAGATCAAAGGGCGATCCGACGCGAATGCTGGAGGCAGCCTCAGCGAAGGCGCGGCGAAAGTTGGGGTCGTCAAAGACCTCTTTTTCGAGAATGAGAAGGGAGGTGGCAGAGCACTTTTGCCCTGAGTGGCTGAAGGCGGAATGAAGAATCTCTTTAATGGCAAGATCGCGATCTGCCATGGCAGTGACGATCATGGCATTTTTGCCGCCTGTCTCCGCTGCGAGGTCGAGTCCGGGGCGCAAGGCAAGGAGATTGCGCGCCGTCTCTGTGCCTCCTGTAAGAACGACGCAGTCAAGACAGGAGTGGCAGATGAGCGATTTTCCTCCCTCTTCGCCAGAACAGGGGACAAACTGCAGAACATTTTTCGGGATTCCCGCTTCCCAAAGAGCATTGACAAGCGTCCATCCCACAAAAAGCGTGTCTGAGGCGGGCTTGAAGAGAACGGCGTTCCCTGCCATGAGGGAGGCAAGGATGCCTCCTGCCGGAATGGCGCAAGGGAAATTCCAAGGAGAGGCGACGAGGACAACGCCTTTTGGCTCCCAGGCGATATCCTTCATCTCGCTCCATTTGACCATTTGCCTTCGATAGTACTCTGCAAAATCGATCGCTTCAGAGACTTCCGGATCTGCTTCCAGAATCGTCTTGCCCCCTTCGAGCATCATCGCCCCGATCAGCTCCCCCCTGCGCTCCCGCAGAATGTGCGCAGCTCTTGCAACAAGATGGCTCCGGTGCAGGACTGATGTTTTGCCCCACTCTTCTGCCGCCTTTTTTGCTGTTTGGAAGGCGCGCTCAATCTCTTTTTCTCCTGCCTTGACATAGGAAAAGAGGGGCTCTGTAGGATTGGAGGGGCTGTAGCCGGTGCCGGAAAGAGGCGTGAGGATCTCCTCGCCATCGATCACTGCAGGGATGTCTTTCAAGCGCTTTTTCCCCCATGACTGTGCCAGTCCCTGTGCCCAGGAGTGATTTTGCGGGAGAGAGAAGTCGGTGTCCGGCTCATTTTCGAAGGGAAGGGAGAAGTCGGGGTGCGGAGGTGTTGCCAGGCGATTCTGTGTGCGCCTTGGGGCAAGAGAAGCGGCTTCGATCTCCCCGCAGCTTTGAAGAAAGATCTGGCTCTGCTCGTGCCAGATCTCCGAGCCCGGCTCTAGGTAAGGGAGATGGCGCAAAAAATTTTCTCCACCAGTATTTTCATCAAGGCGGCGAATCAGGTAGGCGATTGCATGCTCAAAATCCTCCTTCTTTGCCACCGGGCAATAGAGGAGGATATCTCCTGTGAGGCGCTGTACTACCCTGCGGATATGATCTGCCATCCCTTCGAGCATTTCAAAGCCCACATAGTGTTCCACTTCCTGTTCGGAGCGCAGCAGCATGGCAAAAGCAAGGTCAAAAAGATTGTGGCTTGCGATGCCGAGGCGCACCGCTTTGACATGTTCTGGGCACGTGCCATAGAGAAGCATGCGCTTGTAGTTGGCGTCCACTTCCTGTTTGTTTGTGTAGGGCGCCTGGGGCCACTCTTTCAGGGAGGCCTCCACCTGCTCCATTGCGAGATTGGCTCCCTTGACGATGCGCAGCCTGATGGGCGCGCCTCCCTTTGCCACGCGCTTCATCGCCCATTCGGTGAGCTCTTTCTGAATGTCGTGAGAATCGGGGAGGTAGGCCTGTAGGACAATGCCTGCGGAGTAGTGAAAGAACTCTTCTTCGTCCAGAAGCTCTCTGAAAACGGCAACAGTGAGGTGAAGATCGCGATACTCCTCCATGTCGAGATTGACGACGCGCGCTCTTGATGAGCCGTCTGGCAGAAGAACAGGGGAGGCGGCAGCTGTCCGGTAGAGGAGCCTGAGCCGGTCTTTAATGGTTGCAAGACTTCCTTCAAAGTCGAGAAGGTTAATCTGGCTGAAGAGGGTCGAGATTTTGATGGAGATATAGTCGATCATTGGATGAGCAAGATCGTCCAGATAGATCTGGAGGCGCCGTTTTGCCTCCTCCTCGCTCAGGATAGCTTCCCCAAGGTGGTTGATGTTGAGCCTGACGCCCTCTTTTCTGCGCTGGATAATGTGCTGCTGGAGAAGGGAGGGCTCACCGGGAATGATGACGCGCGAAGTCTCTTTGCGCAGAGTGTGTATCGCAACAGGAACGAGGAATTGTGCGACGGAGGGGGAGAGAGAGCCAAAAAAGTGGAGCTCGGCGCGCTGCAAGGGAGATAAGTAGGAGGGGATCCCGATCTCTTTAAAAAGAGAGATCATTCTCTCTGCGATTCTCAGATTGGATTTGGAGCGGAAACACTGGTCGGTCAGAGCGAGGGTGAAGGGTTTCCCGAGAGGGTCTATCATCAGTCTGGAGAGCTGCTTTTGCATGCGTCTCTCTTCGCCTGTCATTGAGCGCGAGGCCTCCTGAAGCATCAGTTGCGCAAGCTCAATGGAAAGTTTTCCCCGCTCTTCCATGGAGAGAGGGCGTCCTTTAGTGCTCTCCAGGAGCAGTAGCGCTTTGTGTAAATAGGAAGAGGGCATATGATCTAAGGTTTAAACTGATTTTTGATATACCAGATCCATGCATATGGCGCGAGCACTTCTCTTTCTTTTTGTTTTCCCTCTTTTCAGTGCGCAGGTTACGTTGGGGATTGATCGCTTTTTTGAAGAGGATTACGCGGAAAAATATAAGGGAAAAGGGGCTGCTTTAATCACCAATCAGACGGGAGTTGATGGGAAGATGCGTCCGACACAGGAGCGTCTCTCCCCGGCGCTTTCTCTTGTAGCCCTTCTCTCTCCCGAGCATGGGCTGCAGGGAAGCACACATGCAGGAGACGTTGTTGCGAGCAATTTGGAAGGCGCCCTTCCTGTCTACAGCCTTTATGGGAAGACGAGGAGACCGACGCCGGAGATGTTTAAAGGAGTAGATCTTCTTCTCTTCGATGTGCAAACGACCGGGGTGCGCGCCTATACCTATGAGACGACGCTCTTTTATGCGATGGAGGAGGCGGCGCGTCATGGCGTTGAGGTGGTTGTTTTTGATCGCCCCAATCCCGTCAATGGAATCACGGTGGATGGGCCGATGCTGGAGGAAGAGTGTCGCTCTTTTCTTGGCTATATCAACATTCCCTATTGCCACGGGATGACCATCGGTGAGCTCGCCCGTTTTTTCAACGAAGAGTACAAGGTGGGGTGCAAACTCACTATCATCCCCATGAAGGGGTGGCAGCGCTCCATGAGCTTTCGCGATACTGGTCTGCCCTGGATTCCTCCGAGTCCCTGTGTTCCGGAGCCGGACACCTCTCTTTTCTGTCTGATGACAGGAATTCTCGGGGAGCTCTCTTTGGTCAGCATCGGTATAGGGTGTTCGTTCCCCTTCAAGGTGGTTGGCGCTCCCTGGATTCGGGCGGATCTCTTTGCATCGGAGTTGAACAGGCAAAAATTGCCAGGGGTTCATTTCCAGCCCTTTCATTTCACTCCCTATTGGGGCGTTTATAAGGGACAAGAGTGCCATGGCGTCTGGATTCAGGTGACAGATCTTCTTGTCTGCCGTCCTGTCGCTGTGCAGTACATGCTTCTCGGGCTTTTAAAGAGCCTCTACCCGAAAGAGGTCGCGCGAGGAATTGAAGGGAAAGGGACTCCCGCTTCCAATTTTTGCCGTGTGAATGGGACAAGCGCTGTTTATGAGACGCTTGTGAAGGAAAAATTCCCTGCCTGGAAGCTTTTGCAGATTCATAAAGAGGAGCGCGCTGCCTTCCTTGAGAAGCGCAGGCGCTACCTGTTGTACTGATCTTTTTAGAATCGCATTGCCTGAGCCATGCCTTCTGCAACTTGCGTAGCAGAAGAGCCGAATCCGGACGCTTTTTGTGCCTGAGAGCCCTGGTCGCCAGTAATCTGTTGCACAGTGCCTTTGATGATATCCAGGATTGCCTGGGCTGCTGTTGCAGCACCTTGGGCTTTTGCCTGCTTTATTTGCGCCTGGTTTAGAGCAAGGCTGCCTGCGCCTCCTGTTGCCGGTTGTATTAAGCCCTGGGACAAGGCGGTAAAACGGTTTGAATTGCGCGAAAGCAGGGCTTCTCCTTCTCTAAGTATTGTTGCAGCATGTTCCTCAATTTGTGCGCGGGTTGTCGGATTTGTTAGCATTTTCATCAGGTGATCTTCCGATTCCTTTTCCACAGCGACTTTCCCTTTAGAGAATTGTTTGCGCATGCTTTTTGCAAAATTGTCCCATGAATTATTATTTTCTTTCCCCCATTTTCCGAGAAACTCGCGGAATTTCCCAATGGTTTCGGTTGCCTCTTTTGCTTCAGCTGCGGCAGTAGTTTCTCCCGTGGAGCCAGTTAGCTCCAGAGTTGCCGGTTTGGTGCTGCTCAGAGTTTTTTGCAATGCTTTTACGTTGCCCATTTCTTCAGTATCTGAAAACATGCTGCCGCCGAAGCCCCAGTGACCACCGGTAACACCCGCTCCTACCATTGAAGCGATACCCTGCCCCAGGGCACCTTCTGCCTGGCTAAAAAGAGCTTTTGCGGAGTCTGAAGCAGCGCTCAAGCCTTCTTTCAGCTGTAAGCCGTAGAGGCCTCCGTTTTTGCCGAATTCTCCATCTGAGTTGATTCCTCCTGCTACCTTGGCATATTCGATTGCCAATTGGTTAAAGATTTGCATCTGTTCACTGTTGAGATCGACGATTTGGCTAAGCGCCTGAAAGATCAGTGCACCTGGTGCAACAGTAATGGCTGGTGTTGTCATATTTTTTTCTCCTTACTTTAAATTAAAATTTTCCCATCGCAGAGCTGATCAGTCCGCTAAAGACGTCGCCGAGCTGTTGCGAGATGCTTGAAATTACGTTTGTAAAGTTGGATACCTGCTGGACCAAGCTGCTCACCTGGTTTGTCTCGTTTGAGCTTGGTTGCGCATTGGAGCTTGCCTGTGAGCTAACCGTGCTGCTGATGCTGTTGAGCGTTGAGAGGTCTGTAGAAGAAGTTTTGTTTGTAGCAAAGGCCTCCATGTAGGTAATGAATGAGGAAGAGATAGCGTTCAAGTAACCTCCTGGGATCGCGTTCAATGAACTCATGAAGGTGTCGAGGGTGCCATTGCTGTGGTACAGCTGATCATAGCCTGTGATTTGATTGTAGGCGGGATCATTTGTGATTGGATCAGTCTCCCCATTACCAGCGTATCCTGCCAGAGAATTCCCCATTACCAGAAGACATTGTGTATTGACCAGTTTGTAAAGCGTAGGATCGACAGCATACATGTCAGTTAATTTGGTTCCCGACTTCCCTGGTTGTGCCTTATAGGTATTCCATTCTTTGATCAATTGCTGGTATGCATCAGAGTTTAAATAAACAGTCCCCGGGTTGGTGTGCGCGGATTGTCCGTTAGAGGCCCATAGAAAATCTTCGTTCCCTGTGCCGACAAGAACCATCGGGTCGCTGATTTCCGAGTGCGATATGCTCTTGTTGATGGTGCTCCAGTTTTCCAAGCTTGCGTTCCATGAACTGAGCGTTGCTGTTTGTGTGTCAGACAGCTGAGTATTTAACTTTGTGACAGCGTTAAATACGTTACCGACTGAAAAAACACTTTGTGGCATAATTAATGCATCCATTTTTTGTTATTTAAAAGTTTAAACATTATCAACGCCAATGCCTGCAAGGGAAGCTGCGTTCTATAGTTTTGCGCCATGGCTGAAGTAAAAGAACCGAGGGCGCTCTCTGCTTTTTGCACCAGCTGGTTGTAGCTATTATTGTCGGTCGTGGCGTCAGCTGCGTCAGTTTGGTATTTCGAGTTGTCCTGTACGGCCTTGATGCTCGAGTTTGTGTCATAAGAAGAACTCATAGTGTCAATAGCTGTCTGCTCTGCATCTGCCGAAAGAATGCTGCTCCATGCCTGCTGTTTATTCAAAAACCCCATGAGAATCTCGATCATAAACTGTTCCGCAGAGCCCTGAATGCGCTCGTTTGCATCTTCCAATGCCGCGATGGCCTGAGGCGTAGCTAAATTTTGTGTGGTTCCTATACTGCTCATGTTTTTTTTTCTTTTTATCCCGCATTACTTAGGTGGTGAAGCGTTTGCGGATTGGATCAACTGAATAATATCTTGCATGATAGAGGCGGCAAACTGCAGCTGTGCTTGCAGTTGGTTGCCTTCGTTTGTCAAGGTGGCCTGGGTGGAGGTATTGGCGTTTTGTGTTGTTGTTAGAATGTTATTGAGGTTGTCGCTGATTTTCTGGAGCGCTGTTGTCGCATTTGAAGTTGCAGAGGCAGTTTGTGCTGCGGTGTAGGCTGCTGCGAAGCTGGTGAAATAGGTGGCGGTAGCAGACGGAGTCTGTATGTTACTTTCATCAAAGCCAAAATACTGTGTTGTTGCCAGCCCGTTATAGTAATTGTCCTCTGCGCTGACAGATCCTTGCGAGTTTGTAACGTCAATTGCCTCGCGAAGAGATGTGTAGTAGCCGGTAAGAGCCTGTACAGTAGATTTTCCCAATATGCTAGTCAGCTGGCTGTTGACGGTAGCATTTCCACCATTTGCTGCGGACAGGTTTGGGTCCAGCATCGCAAGCATCTGGTCAAGCCCGCTTGTAAATTTCTGAAGACTATCTGAACTTGTATCTGAACTATTTGTCGCAAGCGCCTGGAGGTCGTTACCGCAAGCGGTGAGGTCCGCAAGCACTTTCATGGCATCGGCTGTTCCGCTCATCTTGTCAGAGCTTACGACGTACCCCTGGTTTGCAAGCAAATTAACCATCCCTACCCATGCAGCGCTGAGCTGAGGGTTCACTTGAGAGCTGGGAACGTTCTGAGGAAGATTATTGAGAGTGTTGATGTTCGCATTCAGAGCTTGTTCATATGCATTTTCATCGCTTGCAGCAGTGCCATTTGCTCCTGAGAGAGCTTCCCATGCAGCAATATCATTCTCCAAGCTCTGTAAATCAGTCTGGAACTGTGTGCTACTACTCATTAACTTATTCCCTAATACGGTTATGCATTTTCTGCAGTGCAGAAAATGGGCGGTTTTTTTTCTTTGGCGCGTTCCCTTCTATCTGGGATTTCTGCGCATTTGCTTCTACTTTTTCTCTTAAATCTTGTGGAGAGATCCCTTGTGCCGAAGCTGCCTTCGCAAAGGCATTCCAGAAAGTATTGTGCGCTTCTCTCAATCTGCGCTTCTGTTCTTCGCTCTTCTCACCTGGTTCTTGCTCCATCGTGTGGAGCTCTACAAACTCTTCGAAATAACCCAAAAGTTTCTGGTGCTCCGCATCGAGGCGGAACCCTTTGGCTTTTGTGATGAACTCTTTTATTTCTTCTATATTCATGCCCCTCTACTATTAATTATAGCATAAAGTATTTATTTTTTCAACTATTTATTATAATTACATATCTATTTTATTTTACGCCGCTAAGCATGTTGTCGAGACTTGAGTTGGTCCCGGGGCTCATGCCCTGATTGGGCGTATCGCCCGTTGCCTTGCCTGAAGTTGCGGTTGTGAATTCTGTCAGTAACTCATTTAATTCGTGGATCATCTGTGCGGCCAATGTCTCTTCCAGCTTACTGTTCTTTGCGGCCATTGACGCAGCGATTTGATTGTCTGTGATGTGCGTAATTGAGCTCATGTAACTCCTTGTTGTTTAAATTATTGCGTTAATATTACTTAAGCGCGGCGCTTTTTGCGGGGTGGGTTGGGGAGAAGTGCTTGGCGGAAGCGCATAGTGTAGTGAAGCACTCTTTCTTGAATCTCTTCGGGAGACATGCCTTTATCTGTGAGTGATTTAACAAGAGAAGTGTAAAACGTATGCTGTGGAACGAGCAACGCGCATTCCGTTCCCTTTTTTTCTGCAGAGCCGATTTCGGCTTTCAGGTGACGAAATTCCAGGAATTCTTCGCACGGCCCCTTTTCCTCTTCTTTGAGGTCCAGGCCGTGTGCTTTTGCAAGCAACGCTCTCATGCGTTCTAAATCCATTCTTTCTTCTCTCTTTTGTTAAGGTTTTATTACGCCTCTTTTATTATCTTATCACAATTAATGTTATTTTTCAATAGCCATAAGTTAAGTTACTGGTAATTAAGTTTGTGCGTTATTTCTTTTGTTGTTAGTTGTTAATGTTAAATGAGATGAGATTTTGTTGTTGATTTGCATTTATTTTAAGAATTTGTTAATATAATGTTATTATGGCAACACCAAATACCATTAATCCATCTTTGAATGTATACGCGCGTCCCAGCGCACAGCCATCTTCTATTCCTGCGAAGGGAGTGTTGGTGCTTTGCAGTGGGAAAGAGAGATGTTTGTTCCAGGTTACCGATAGAGCGAAGCAGAGGGAGCTGGATAAGATAGGTCCTCTGTGGGAGCGCATGAAAGAATTTGCGGAAATGGAGGCGAGGCTTCGCTATGGCGCGAATGCTCAGTGCTGGGATTTGAGGATCTCTCTGAATGGAAGTCGTACGGTGACTTACAGAGCCGGCGCTGGCGATAAGGTGCATGTTCTTGGGAAAAAATTGGGGACTGATGGGCTGGAGGAGAGAAGGAAGGAATATAAAGAGTATGGTGAGTCGGAAAAATTCACCGAAACGCAAATCGAAGCGATAGATAACGTTAAGACTTTATCGGAGTTATCGGAGTTACAGAGGGCGCATTGGGTGAATAATGAGTTGAAGAGCGTTAGGGATCGTGTGACAGAGATCGAAGGAAAGCAACCCCTTTCTCCTGAAGACCAGAAAGAGCTGAAACAGCTTCAGGCAGAAGAAGAAGCTCTTGAGAAAAGACTAACCCGGACATTCGATCTGGAGAGAGCAGAGCTCTTTGGCGACCTGGAAAACATTGTTAAAGTTGCAGCCAATGAGTTTTATCGCCCTTTCGGAATGCCTGATGAGGCTGTAGGGGTGCCAGGCCTCGGAGTCCCTTTTGCGCGCACGGAGGCGATGCAAAGGGGTTATAATTCTTACATAGGGGGGCGATCCTGGGTAAACCTGTTAGATGCTAAGGGGTTAACCACTGTTGATCGATGGGTGCTTGAAGAGGGGGGGGCGCTTAGGGTTTATACGAAACAACAGCAAGGGGACGAGGGCAAAATTGGTCCGGCTGTCGAGCGCGTTTCTGAATTATTAAAGGGGTTGCGAACAAAAATCTCAGCAATAGGGCATTCCGCAGATCCCAACACTCTTTCCTCTATGAATCAATTACTTGCGCAACTCGCGGACGAGAATATCCAATATGACGCTCTCTTGGGCGCTGTGGGTGTTAACGCGGCCTTTTCGGGTAAGAGTGAGGAAGATCGAGCGAGATTAATTTGTGAGTGGATGATAAAGAGGCTGGATGGTGGGAAGGACAGGATGGATCTGACGTACCGGAGAATTTTTGCCGAACAGGCGGGCGATTTGGTCTTTTTGGACCACGCTGATTTAGCGGCGCATATTAACCGCGATGACCCAAATCAGGCCTCCCATTCGATGACCGCTCCTTGCATAGAGCGCTTGATTTATCACCTCTGCTCTGTAGAGCGAAAACAAGATGATAGTGAAGAAAAAGAGGTGGTTAAAAAGGCGCTGCGGAGCATGGGCCAGGGTTACGAATCGGTGGATGCATTGGTGAGTGAGATTGTGTCTTTGCGAAAAACAATGTGAAAGGGCTGCTCGCAGACATCAGTCCTTCCAGTCAATAGTTCTCCGAACAATGCTCAACCTTCGCCTGGTCCGTCAACATCTGCCGGAGCTTCAATACCACCTGCAACATTATCGGCTGATTATTCGGCTGATTATAAGGATATAGCGTCGAGATATTTTAAAAGCATAGAAAGCGTCGCTGATTCAGGGTTCGGAACAAGGCCTTCCTCTCAGTCGTCTGTGGCAGAAGCTGTTAATAATCAAACTTCTACGACAGCCTCTTCGAAAGACATAAATGACATTGATTGACAGTCAATTCTCTAACTATAAGTTACTTATGTAAGAGTTCTTTGCACCTATTGTTTCTTTTGCCGCTCTTTTATTCTGTTGAAATTAATTTCAATATGTGATAAAATGAAAACAGAGGTAAGTTTGGTATTAAATGAAAAGTAAATACGTAACTCTGTTAATTGAGATGTTGGAGTCGCCCACGGCCCACTCGCCGGAGAAGTTGAATCAACTCACCGAGGAGACGATGGCCTTTTTTGGGGAGATGAAGAAGAAGATGGATTCTCCTGATGAGGCGGTGCGCAAGGAGGCGATGGAAGATCTTGCCAGGGTGCGCGAGCTTCTGGAGAAAAAATTGAAAGAATTAGCAGAAAAAACAGGGTTGACCCCTCATCAGATCGCTGCCTTTACACAAACGATGCTTGCACCGCAAAAGCAAGAAGCGCTCCAGAGCTTTTCTGAAAAAGTTCAGGGCGTTGTTTCTCCTGTTATGACAAAAGCATAATTATTTTCGATCAAATCTGTTCTTTCATTCTTGCACATCAATTGCGCAAAATTTTTATTAACTTTATCATTTGGTATATTTATGATTAATTCATCAAACACTGTTAGTAACCCAACCCCCTCTGTAGCACCGAACTCTCCCGATGGGAGCTCTGTTCTTCAGGCTATGGCTACTTACTATGCCGCTATGGGTGAAGTCGCAGCTCAGAATGATGCCTACAACACTGACTATCAAACTGCCGTCAATGCATTGGCTGATATTCAAACGCAGTACAACGCTCTTCTTGCTGTTATTCAGAAATATACCGATAACACCGCGCAAATCTGGAATCGCAATAAAAATGATCAGACGATTTTTACAGGATTTGATTGGAAAGATGCGCAGTGGTCAATTAATTCGATTTTTAACAACATTGTTGCAGACATCAATACTATTCAAAACTGTGGCATTGCCTCTGCCACGACTCTTGGCTCTCTGAGCCAGTTGCACGATGCGTTTTCTGGGCTCTACCAAACGCTTTCCACCCCTAAAGTCAATTCAAAAGAAAAATTTCTGTCGCCCAGTCAAATGAAGAGCTTTCATACGAACCGCTGGTCTGCCAACTTCGTATCGTCCTATCTCAATGCGGGAGATGTTTCGCTTTACGAGACGGATATTACAAGCGCCTTCGGCATACTTGGGTCCGAGCTCCAGTCCGACCTGGACACGGCGGAGTTGAACGTGTTGCCCAATACTCCTGAATACACACAGATGCGCGCCGCCTATAGCCAGGATCTCATAAAGCAGGCAACTGCAATACAATCGGACTTGAACATTCTCATGAGTCAATTGCAGGCTATGGTCAATGAGTATGCTACCCAGTTGCAACAGGCGCAGTATGATCACTTCCAAGCTCAGGCGAGAATTACAAAGAGTCAGGGGTTCGATTCAAACGCTTATAGAAAGCGAAATTGCGCTAATGCGCGTATCCGTAGGTTGCACTCGTTTCTTGAGAATGTTACGGCAGTTGCGAGCTCTCTTAGCTCCAGTATCGGTGCAGAGCAGCCTCAGTTTCTGCAGATGCAACTTGTCTTTGACTTGCTGAAGATGCAGGTAAGCAAGTTGCTCAGTACGCCAAATCTTTCTCCAACACAGCAAGCATCGGCGCTTCTCGGTATTCTGCTCGTGCTTCTCGGGTACATGGATACAATAAAACAGTTTTTGGAAGAGACAAAGGCGAAAAACGAGAAAGATGTTTCCAAAGCAAACAGCTCCTGCAGTCAGTTGAATCTGGATCACTATGCAAAGAACCAGAAGATGATGGCAGAGGTCAAAAACCTTGAAAAATATGCAAAACAGATGAAGGCGGTGCAGATTGCAATGGCTGTTGTGATGGCTGTCGGGTTTATCGCTTTTTCCGCTGTCACTTGTGGAGCAGGCGCTACGGTTGCTATTGCCGCTCTCTCCATGCTGGATGTATTGAATCAGACTGGAGTTATCAAGTTCGATCCTGCTCAGATGCTGGCAAATCATTCCAATGGCAAGTTAAACACACTCGATGCAACGCTTATTATCACGCTGCTCGAGGTAATTCTCTGTGCTGCAGGAGGAGCTGCTTTGGACTCTCTTGCATCAAGTTCCGGAGAGGGAATGGCCGCCGAAGGTGAAGATGCGGCGGTGGTAAAAGTGGCGCCCTTGCTGGTAGATGGGGGTGCTGGTGGTGTTGACGCAGGAGTGAAGGATTCAGGAGATGTCGCCATGAAGGAAGCAGTCTCTGTCAACGCAGGGGATTCGACGGCTGAAGAGGTGGATAGTATAGACTTACAGGCGGTAAAGACTTTGATCAAACAATCCGTGGGTCGAACCAGCGGAAGGCTGTTTGTTCAGTCAGAAAAAGCTATCAATCTTCTTGAAAGAATTCTGAATGGGGGCATGCGTAGTCAGGTGAAAAAGGATGTGGATGTCGCGCTTCAGAAGTTTGTGGATGAGCAGGAAGCTGATGTGAAAGTGTTGCTGCAGAAAATTGCCAAGGGCAATCAGGCGGAGCAAAAAGCGGCGAAGGATGACCTTAATACGTTGGTCAAGAACTTTCTGCAAGGTCTTGCCAAACAGCCTCGGGATGGAGAGGGTTTCATTGGGGCGATAAGGGCGAGGTTCGGAGAGTCTACTGCAACGGGTGTCAAGCGCATCCTTACAAGCAGTGTTTACCTCACAGCGCAAAATAATGTCTACACTCAGCTTGTAGAAAAAATCCTGCAGGCAAATGGCGACTCCTCCGGATCAAAGGAATATCAGGCGTGGACAACGATTGTTCAGCTGCTCGAAGGGTTCCTGTCAATGGCAGTTCTTGGAGCAAATTCGGGGATGGCAGAAGCTTCCAAACTGGCACGTGGGCTTACTTCCCTGTCTGCTGTGACAAGCGGGCTTGGCATGGGAGGAGAGTCGGCAAATTCTCTCTATGAAAACGTCGTCTATAGCGTAGAGGGCTCTACAACGTATAGCAATGCGACAGTCGACCTTGAGTCCAACTTTTTGGATCTGCTCTCAAAACTGCTTGCCAACGCCACTTCGTCAAACAAGGGGAATCAGGCCGAAATCGCACAGAGTATGAAACATACATGGGACCTTGCAGAACATGCTTTGGATGGGCGTATCGCAGGATCACGAGTGCTTGCAGCCGCATCAATTTAGATCAGTGCTGATAAGAATCGGTGAGCAGGAAGAATTCGAATATTATTTGCCATTACGTCCTTTTTTCCATGAAAAGTAACCTGATAGGCGAAGGGATCTTTAGTCGCTCCATAAAGTAGGTGAGGTGAGATGAGGGAGATTCGTCACCAAGCTTTGCTTCAACTGCAAACCAGGGACGATTGTTGACTACAACCAGGAAATCTACTTCTCTCTTGTCGCGATCGCGGATATAGCGCAGCTCACAGGCAAGCCCCTCATGATCAGAAAGAAAATGAACGAACTTCAAGAGGTGGGACGCGATCATGTTCTCAAATCGGGCTCCTTCATTTTGAACCTCCGACCAGTCCCAAAGGTAGAGTTTCGGCTCTTTTTTTAAAGAGCGGCATTCTGAAAATGATTGGCCACAAATTCATTGGCCAGCGTAGTTTTGCCCACTTGCCTTGGGCCGGAAATGAAGACCATTGTCTCTTCCAAATCTTCCAGGATAAAGGGAGTGAGGTATCTTTTTTTTACCTGATCCATATAATTACATTATATCCGTGATGGCAAAAAATGTCATGACAATTTTCTCCTACAGGTGAAAAATATCAAGAGTTGACCAACTATTATCAGACAATAAAACTGCTTTGATTCGATCACGGATAGACCCAAAATGACTCAAGAATTGGCATTCTGACCTGCGTCAAAGCTGCCAATTCTTGAGTCATTTTGGGTATGCTTGGATTGCATTCCGCATTTTTTTGTGATATATTTGGAATGGAGTCCATATGCTGGAAAAATTTTTTGACTTTAGTCGCAACATCTTGAAAGTCAGGTGTAGTTCTTATGAGCGCTATTTTATCCGAACAACCGCCCTTACTCATCAGATGTCAGTTATTGTGGGGCAGCGGGGGGTTGGAAAAACAACTACTCTTGTTCAGCTTCTCCTGAAGAAAGCGAGCGGAGATCGATTCAGTTCAGAGATCCTTTATGTGCAGGCAGACCACTTTATCATGGCAGGCGCCTCTCTTTATGAAATTGCAGAAGCATTTCAGCTTCTGGGAGGAAAATGGCTTGCTATCGATGAGATCCATAAATATCCCAACTGGTCGATGGAGCTCAAAAGTATCTATGACACTTTTCCGCATCTCCAGCTCTTTATTTCTGGTAGCTCTGCTTTAGCAATTCATGAGGGAAGTCACGACCTTTCCCGTAGAGCTCTTCGATATACAATGCATGGCCTCTCTTTCCGGGAATATCTGGAAATGACCCATCACATCCCTCTTTCCGCCTATTCACTGGAAACAATTTGCAAAGATCATCTGAAAATTGCCGATTCGATTTTGCATGTTTTAGGGTCGCTTTCAAAAAAAGTGATACCTGAATTCATCGATTATTTGAAAAGCGGATTTTATCCTTTTTTTCTCGAGCTGCCTGATCCCATCCTCTACAGTATGACGCTTGAGCAAAACTTTCATGCAATTATTGAATCTGATCTCCTTGCTATTCATCCGCACTTGACGGGGAATAGCATCAAGAAAATCAAGCAGCTCCTTCAATTCATCGCGGGAGCTGTTCCATTTACTCCTAATTGGTCTCACATAGGAGAGTTGCTCGAGGTGGGTGACACTCGAACTGTCAAACTCTATTTCTCCTATCTGGAAAGCGCTCATCTTGTAAGAGGGGTTGGGAGCGCTTCCGCAAAGCTTGCAAAACTCGAAACTCCAGAAAAAATTTATCTCGATAACACGAATCAACTCTTTGCTCTTTCTTCTGCTTCCCCAGAAAAGGGGACGCTGAGAGAGACTTTTTTCTTAAGTATGCTGCGTTGCAACCACAAGATTACCCTGCCAGCCAAGGGCGATTTCCTCGTTGACCAAAAGCTTACTTTCGAGATTGGTGGGAAAAATAAAAACTGGGAGCAGTTGAAAGGGGTGGAGAATAGTTTTCTGGCTTGCGATGAGATAGAAACGGGCTGGGGGAACAAAATTCCTCTTTGGCTCTTTGGGTTTCTTTATTAACTTTAGCCCGACTGATTCAGCGATGCTCAAAAGTTGCAAAGTCGAGTATAAAGCAAACTATTAAAAAAGAATGGGATCAATGCTGCCCTTTGCTTTTGATCATAGTATTTGGAATCAACAGAGTGCACAACTTCCTGGAAAAGCCGCAAAATGGGCTCAAGGTCAGAGCGGACGAAGCGTCGAATGATCATGATATCTTTCTGTTGCGAACTGCTTAAACTGCATTTTGAAGGTTTTCTCTGAAAACTGCTCTGCGCGAAGATGGCACACTCCTGGGTCAAATTGCATTTGCTCAAATCGTTGCACGGCATGCTGAATTGCTTCGATTGTTTGGCTCTCAAAAAAGAGGCCTGTTTCTCCTTCTACGACAGTTTCCTTTAAGCCCCCTACGCCATAGCCAATCACCGGTGTGCCGCAAGCCATCGCTTCTACCGGTAAGATCCCAAAATCTTCAATTGCTGCAAAAAGAAATGCCTTTGCCTTTTGCAGAAGCCGTTTTAGTACGTCATTTGGCTGATATCCCAATAACTCTATATTCTTCTTTGCTTTGCCCTTGATTCTGTTCCATTCCGGGCCATCTCCGATGACAAGAAGTTTTTTGTCCGGCATTTGGGCAAATGCCTCCACGATCAGATCAATGCGCTTGTAGGGGATGAGTCGCGAGGCAGTGACGTAGTATTCCTCTTTTTGTTCGCAGAGATCAAAATAGTCCGTTTGAACAGGAGGATAAATAACAGAGGCCTCTCTGTTATACAATTTGCGAATTCTGCCTGCCACATATCGAGAATTTGCAACGTAGGCATCGACGCGATGCGAAGAGTGCAGGTCCCACCCGCGCAAGTAGTGGAGAAACATCTTGGCCAGCATCCCCTTGAAGCCGCGATTGAGGCCAGACTCTTCCAGGTATTGAAACGTTAAATCCCACGCATAGCGCATCGGTGTATGGCAATAGCAGATGTGCAGTTGATGCGGGAAGGTGAGAACCCCTTTTGCCGCACAATGGGAAGAGGAGATGATCAGGTCATATCCTGTTAGATCAAATTGTTCGATGGCAAGGGGAAAGAGGGGAAGGTAATTGCGGTAAGAGCGCGTGGCCCGAGGCAGCTTTTGAATGAAAGAGGGGAGAATTGCCAGGTCCTCAAAATAGCTTCCTTTGAGCGCTTTTTTGTTCGTGACCAGGGTGTGTATCGGCGCAGGAAAAAGCGAGTGGATCGCTTCCAATACTTTTTCCCCACCGCCTGTCGGTGATACGAGCCAATCATGGACCAGAGCGATTTGCATTGTGAGGAAGAGGATAATGTTATGGAGTTAATCTCACAAGCAATCAGCGCCATGGAATCGATGAGGTGAAAAAATCGATGGGATTTGTGACAAGAATATTGTCCTTGTGAAAGGGGCGCTTGAGTTGCGCTACAATTTGAATGGCTCTTTTGGGCTTTAAACGCTCGGTATAGTAGCGCAGCGCTGAAGAGACCTCAGAATCAGCTGTCTTTACCTCAATGAGTTGGTGTAAAATGTCTTGCCGGTCAGAATCTTTATCCCAATTGAAATAGATCCCCCCATTGAAGTGTTCTGTGCAAAGTTGCTTGGCAAGAGTTGTTTTGCCAACCTGGCGTGGGCCGCCAAAAAAGACCATTTTCTTTTTTTAAGTCGTTGTTTATGAGTTTGTTGCAATATCTCTGCATGGCTATATTGCCGCTCTTTAAAACTTGATCAAACTTGATCTTATATGATCAAATGACCAACTTTTGATCGGAGGCTACCACGCTCCCGATTTAATTTCCTGGCGCTGTGAATCTCTTCACGGTTTTGCCCCTGCGGAAGTGTTACCACCCCACTAGGTAAAACACGCCAAGCCCATCGTTGTTGTACAACGAGGTCTGAGCCAGACACTATTGAAACTTTCGTTTCGTATTTTTGGGGTAAGTCTCGCAAGACTTTACCTAGACCATTGATCGCGGCATTTTCGTCGCGAATATGTATGGCCTCACA
>JAGWKO010000024.1 GCA_028873295.1 Verrucomicrobiota bacterium | reverse complement strand
TGCATGATACGCATGATAAATTTATCATGCGTATCATGCACATCCTTCCCATCGTGTTTTCTTTCTGAGACCAAAGGCCAGTTGTCAACTCTTGAACCATTTTCGGTATATCTCAGTGCTCTTGTAAAAAAATGAAAATTCATGCCACCATTCAGGTCCACATGTTGCAAAAAAAGCGCATTCTTCTGATCGAAGACGAGGAAGATATAAGAGACCTCATCGCTCTCCAGGCAGATCTTTCCGGGTACAAACTTCTTGTTGCAGCCGATGGTCAAACCGGCTATCGCACTATAGAAAGAGAACGCCCCGACATCGTTGTTCTCGATATCATGCTTCCGGGGAAAACCGGTCTGGATCTTTGCAAAAAAATAAAAAACTCTGTCGAGTTGAAATACATTCCCATTATTTTTCTCTCTGCAAAAGGAGAAGAGTCAGACATTATTCTGGGTCTTGAACTTGGCGCTGATGACTATGTTCCGAAACCTTTTTCTCCCAAAATTCTCTTCTCGCGCATCAAGGCAATCCTGCGCAGAAGAAATGGAGGGGAAAAGGTGCAAAAACCCATTCTCTTCGACGATTTTACTCTGGAAATCGACCGCTATATCCTTAGAAAAAAAGAGAAACTGATCCCACTGACCCTTTCAGAATTTGGGATCCTCAAACGCCTTATCACCTATCGCGGCCGCGTCTTCACACGCAACCAGCTCATTGAAGAATTGCATAATGATGAGGGCGCTGTTACTGACCGCAATGTCGATGTTCATATCGCATCCCTTCGCAAAAAAATGGGCCCCTCTTTCAGCCGCATCGAAACTGTCCGCGGTATCGGCTACCGTTTCTGCGACATGGAATAAAACCTCTTATTAGACCTCTTGCGTAACCGCCTACTCTACCAAGAGGTCTATTCAAAAAAAACCGGCAATTGCAAGGGGTCAAGAAGAGCGTGCAGTTCCGCAAACACTTCCGGGTCGAAAGTGCGCAAATAGCGCGCATAGAGTTCGTGCGACAACAAAAGCGCCCATTCTCTTTCTCCAAGGGAAAGCGTCACCTTCCCTTGAGCAAAAGAGATCTCCTTTTTGATCTGCAAAAACCCCTTCTCTGTCTTTCCCTGGATAAAGAGCGTGAAGGGCTTTAACAGATTTGTTGTCCCGAAAAGAAGGTAGGGCTGCGTCAGGTAAAGATGCGGTGCAGCCTCCTTTGCACCTGGATAAAGAGTGATCCGAAGCTCTGAATCCTCAGCCACCCAACAAAAAGAGGGGTTGGGAAGAAGTGGATGAGCAAGCGTCTTCATTGCCTTAAGAAACTTGCGTTTAATCCCACGCTCACTTGGCGCAAACAAGGCCTTGCCGCGATTCAGAGCGGAGAGAGTCGCAAGAAGTGGTGCATGGGGATCTCCTTCAAGGCCAACACAAAAAAGAGAGACCTTTCCCTGATTGTAGGCAGTCCAACCAAGACCGAGCTCCTTTTGTGCATTTTTTTTCCTGAGCCCCTCCCCATCTGTGAAGAGAAAGAGAGTGCGCAAAGCGCCATCCTGCAAGGGAGGGACGGTAAAAGAGAGCGCCTTGCTCAGATTGGCAGAAGAAAAGAGCGAACCGCGCTCGATCTTCTCCAGAAACTCCTGAGCCTTGCGCAAAGAGGAAGGGATTCCCGGCAGTGGGTTGGGAGAGAGCTTTTCGATCCTGCTATCAAAGGCAATCAAACTGAAAGTATCGTCAATAGAAAGCTCCTCTATTGCCTTCAAAAGAGCCTGTTTTGTCACATGCAACCGCTCATGTGTGATCGAGTGTGAAGTGTCTACGAGAAAATCGTAGTGCTGCGACACTTTGGGCAGTTGCACGTCAGGGCGAGGAATGAGCGTAAGAGCAAAAAAATAACCCTCTCTCTCCTCCAAAGGGATCAGGAGAAGTTCCGTGTCAAAAGCATCGGAACAGGAAATCGTCTTTTCCATACGAAGAGAAGCGCGCGCAGGGACAGGCGAGATAGTCAAGGGAGGAGGCGGTGGAAGCAGAGAGAAGGCAAGAGGGTCATGTCCAAAAAGAGGCTGTTTTTGAGAAAGTTCTGGCGGGGCGCTCTTCTCTTTTGCAGCTGCAGGAACAGTAGGTGGAGAAGACTCTTCATGCGCAAGAGAGGAAAGCGGCGGTCTGGGAGGCGCAAATTCTGAAAAAGAGGGCAAAGAAAAATGGGGAGCCTGAGGAATCATTTCAGAAACATCGGACATTGAAGGAGCGCTTGGAGAAATAGAGGGCCTTGCAAAGAAAATCGGCAGACACTTTTCAGGACAAGCCGTCTGCTCCTGCTGCAGAGAAAGAGCAGGCGCAAAAGCAATATTTCGGAAAATTTTTTCCCGCGGACGAAGCGAAACAGCACTATCTCTAATCTCTTCAACCCGTTGGTAAAAGGAAAAAGTAGAAAATCCCCAGAGCCAAAAAAAGTGCAGGGCCGTCGAAAGGAGAAGAGAAAGTAGTTTATAAACTCTCATTGCACAAGCTCGATGCGCTTTCCCTACCATCCTGGGAAAGAAGAGAGCGTATCTGAAGAATCTCTTCTTCGATCTGCTGCATATAAAGAGTATAGATTCGATCCTTTTCCGGTAGGAGAGATCTTGCCGCCTGATAGTCTTTGGCCAAAAGATCCTGGACAGAACTCCACTCTCTATAAATACCCTCAAGCAGAGAGAGTCTCTTTGAGAGCTCTTCTGCCATCAGATCCACATAAGCAAGCGCTGCCTCAAAGTGAAGTGGTTCTAGAGTGAGCTCCCTTTGCACCATCAAAGTTTTTAAAAGAAGCGCCGCCTCCTCTTTTTCCCCCCGCTTGATCAAAAGCTGCGCCATAAGAAGACGCGATTTTTGTAGAGCCCCCCGAGAGACGCCCTCTGCAGAAAGAAGTCTCTGCAAAAGAGGAAGCGCAAGCTCCTCCCTCTCTTCACGCACATAGATCTCCGCAAGAAGAAACTCCCCCTCATCGCGCAAGTGCCAGGGGCCGGGCTCTCTTAGATAAAGAGCTTCAAGCGCCTCCAAGCGCTCCAAAACTCCTTCCCCCTTCTCTTGCGCCAGAAGAACAAGGTGATAGAGGGCTCTTTCGCAATTCGGAAGAGAAGAAAAGAGGCGCTCTGCCCGCTCAGGATCTTTTTGTAGAAAATAGTCGCCAAGAAAAAGAGTGTTCTCTTCGCAAAGAGGTGCACCGAGAAGAAAGGCGCGAAAAAGATGCTCCGCACCCAAAGAAAAGAGAGAGCGTTCCCAATAGGCATTGTAAAGTGCAAGAGCAAGAGCGATGGGATCGCAAAGATCTCCTCCCAAAGCAAGCCCCTTCTCTGCATAGTCGCAAAAAAGCTCTTTCTCTTCTGCATGAGAGAGGGCAAGAAGAAGCCATCCATTCCCCTCTTCGGAAAAGAGCTCTTTTTGCACAAGAAAAGGCTCAATTGCCAAGGATGCCGCCTCTTTTTCTCCCCGATCATAGAGCATCTTTGCATAGAGGAAGCGAAAGGGGGCCTTTTCCTGCAGGGAGAAAGGAGAGGAGAGCAGTTTCTCCAGGTCGCTGCAAAGATCCTCGCCTACCCTCTCCGAAGCTGCAATAATCCTTTGCCAAACAGAGAAAAGAAGGGGATCTTCTGGAAAATTTTCTGCAAAAGAGATTCCAAGCTCTCGCGCCAAAGAGTAATTTTCCGCACTCAGCTCCAAATCAATTCTCTCCAGTCTTGCATGCGAGGCAAGAACCCCTTCCTCTAAAGAGAGAAACGCTTCCCTCGCTGCATCCCACTCCCTTTTTTCTCCAAGAAGGAGAGCATCCGCATAGCGCAAAAAGAGATAGGCCTCCCCCAAGTGCTCTTCGGAAAGAAGAGAAAGAAGCTCCTCTTTTTCTGAAAAAAGTTCTCTAAACTTTCTTTGGGCAAAGAGAAGACGCAGGCGATGGTAGGCAGCCTCTTTGCCCCACTTCCCTTCGCATTTCATCAAACGAGAAAAAGAAGAAAGAGCCTCCTCTTCCTTCTCACAAAGAGCCGCCTGTAAGAGAAGCTCTTCTCTGACTTCAGGATAGCTCTCTGCCATCGCCTGATAGAGCTTTACCGCTTGAGCCGAATCGCCGAGAAAAGCAGTAAGCCAAGCATAAGATCTCCCTATCTCCAAAGAGGGGCTCTCCTGCATGAGAGAGTGAAAATAGGGAAGAGCTTTCTGTGCAAGCGCCTTGCGTAGAATAGGGTCGGAGGTAGAAAGCACCTGGTTGTACAGAGAAAGAGCAAGAAACCAGGGGGCTTCACTCTTTTCTGCAAGAAGAGAGAGCTCTTCCCAATACTGCAGAGAATAGAGGCAATGAAGGCGTCCTTTAAGAGCCTCCCCCTTCAGATCGGGAGAAGTAATCGCATTGTAATGCTGAAGTGCTATTTCATACTCTTTTTCGCATACAAAAAGGCTTGCCAAAGAGAGGCGAATTTGCTCTGCGTAGGCGCTTTCCGGATACCCCTCCAGAAACTGCTCCATCTGCTTTTTAGCAAGAGGCTTCTCCCCCTCTTCCCAAAACTCTGCGATACGCCGCAAAAAGAAGGCCTCATCGTTGGAAACCTGCCCAACCCCCAGGTTAGAAAAAACAAGTGCTAAAAGAAAGAAAGCAGAAAGAGATTGCATACTTTTTTACAGTATACTCAATTAATCGCATTCTGTCCGTATCTTTGGATCAGCTCTTCTGCTTTTTTGAGATGAAGCAGCTTGAGCTGCTCGTAGATCTGAAGACCTTTTGCATTGGATCCGCTGTAAAAATAGAGCCCCCCCAATCGAAAAAGGATCTGGCTCTCCTGTGGTCTGAGCCGAGCAAGAGATTCCAGGGCGACAAGCTGCTCTTTGTGCATCCCTAGCCGCGCATACCCTCTTTCAAGCTGTTCATAAACCCAAGGGTCATCCGGGGCATAAGCCTGTAAAATATGAAGCTCTTGCAGAGCCAGTTTTTCCGCATTCTCCGCCTCATCGCTGTATGCCCTGGCAGCCCGGCGATAGAGCTTTGAGAGCAAAATATAGCTTCTCGAGCAGGAGGCATGCACTTCCAGATCAAGAGGTGTCAAGCGCACCTGTGCTAAATGTTCCTCTACTGCAGCATGAAGGAGCTGCTCATTTAGGCAAAAGAGATCATCCCGATGCAAAAAATGCAAAAGAGGATGCAAGAGGGGAAATTCGTAAAGACGCGAAGAAAAATCATCCAGATAGAGGGAAAAACGAGAGAGAGCCTCCGCAATAACAAGATGCGCATCACAGGAGAGCTGCTCACGGCAAGAGTGCAAAAACTCCTCTTTCAGCTGCGCAAGCTCCGCTCGTCTCCTTGTCTGCAGATAAAAAAGTAGGACAAGGTAAGTAAAGAGCGTTGCAAAAATGCCCCCCAAAAGAAACGCAGTCGCAACCATCTTTTTCGCAGAGAAAAAAAAGAGGGAGGTCTCAATGCTCAAGAGAAGAAGCGCCCCGACATGAAAAAGCAGGGTAGGACGAAGAAGAGCTTTTAATTTCCTCACCGCAGCGCGATAGACGTGAGAAAGCTCATCCGAAGAGGCTGGAGTAAAAGAGACTTCTTCTAAAAGAGTCGACATGTGTTGCGAGGGTGAAGAAAGAGCGTTGACACGAAGTCTGCCCTCCCACGCGTTTTTCAGCAACACTTTTTTTAAAACCATAGTAGACCTCTTGCATAACTGAGGTTCTGTCGATTTTCGGATTCTTTTGAGCCGAATTTTGCTTCTTTTTTGGGGGGCTGTATCAAACTTCGTATACAGCCCCCCCAAAAAAGGAGCGAAATTCGGCCAAAATAATCCCGAAAATCGATGAACCCTCAGTTATGCAAGAGGTCTAGTATTACTTAGCCATAAATTGGATAATCCTCTCGCTCACCCCAGCTTCTTGAAGACGTCGCACCTGCATCTCCGTTAACTGATAGATGCTTCCAATATGCTTCAAATAGTCCATGATCGTCTCATCCGCGACGCCAAGTTGACTCAAATGGATCACATCGCTCAGTGTCAGAGGATCCCCGCGTTCCATACGCTCAAGCGTTCTTGGATGAGAACGAGCGAGCACTTTGCGGTCCTGTTCATCAATCAGAGCCCCACAGACAAGCAAAGCACACACAATCGAAAACAACACACTCATATCGACGCTATATGACCAATTTTGGTAGGATAGGTTCCTGTATTTACTTCATTAATATAATGAAAAATAAAAGTCCACATGTCGCCACTGTCGTTAATTTTTGCACCAATGAGCTCTGCTTTTTGCGCCCCTGTCTGGAACAGGCGTCACTCTTTTCAAACGAGGTTGTCGTTGTCGTCGCTTCTCATTTTTTTGATGGAACTCCGGAAAACCGCCTGCTTCTGGACCAGATCTACCGAGCCTTTCCCGCTGTCCTTTTTGTGGAGTACCCCTTTCTTCCTTCCGCTATCCCCTCAAAAGTCTTCAAGCAGGTGCGCAAAGAAAACTTTTGGCACTCTTTGTCGCGTTGGATCGGCTTTTCTCATTTGAGCAAAGAAATTCAATGGGTGCTTTTTCTCGATGCCGACGAAGTGGCGGAAGGCGAGCGCTTTTCCTCATGGCTGCGCAGCTCTTCCCTCTCCTCTCCTGCAGCCTTCAAACTTGCCAACTACTGGTATTTCCGGGAGCCTGTCTATAGGGCTACAACACTGGAAGACTCCTGCCTTCTTGTCTCAAAAGAGGATGTCTTGAAAGATTTCGTGCTTCACTCTGACGAAAGAGACGCACTCTATCGCCACTTTCGTCAAAGGACAAGAGGCGTCACGGGCGCTGATGGGATTCCCTTTTTTCATCATTTCAGCTGGGTGCGCACGGAAAAGGAGATGCTGCGCAAGGTGCGCGCATGGGGGCATAAGGGGGATCGCGACTGGGAGGCTCTTGTGCGCAAAGAGTGGAGCGCGCCCTTTTCCGGCACTGATTTTGTCCACAACTACCGCTTTCAAAAAGTTCCAGCTCCCTTTCTTTTGGATGGCCTCCTTCCCCCTCCTCAAGGCAATGGAGGCAATGTCCTCTTTCTCGAAAAAAAAGAGCTTCTCTCCTTTTTGTGATTGGAAAAAAGGGCTCCCTCGCATAGAATGAAGCAACTGTTATTGGACCTCTTTCGAATCTTGGACGAACCTCCAAGTTTCGAAAGGGGTCTATTAAGGAAAGATGGCTGAGCGGCCGAAGGCACGTCCCTGCTAAGGACGCGTACCTCTTTAAAAAGGTACCGAGGGTTCAAATCCCTCTCTTTCCGATGTCTGAAAACGAAAAAAAACTGCGTATCCCTCCCAATTCGAAAGAGTCAGAAATGCTTGTTTTGGGCAGCATGCTTACAAGCATCAATGCCCTTAACATTGCCTGCGATGCTCTGGATCCCCAGGACTTTTACTACACTGAGCATAAGACGATTTTTCAGGCTCTGAGAGCTGCCTACGTAGCGGACAAACCCGCCGACATTCACCTCATTGCAGAAGAGTTAAAGCGGCAGAACCGCTTGGACGCCGCAGGAGGAGTCAGCTACCTTACGACGCTCGCACAATATGCGGGCACCTCTGCGCATATCGAAGAGTATGTGAACCTCGTGCGCGGAAAATCAATTCTGCGCCAGATGATCGATGCAGCCCAGGTCATCGAGAAGAGAGCTCTGGAGGATCCTCAGGATGTGTCGCAAGCACTCGATGAGGCGCAAGCGCATTTTTTCCAGATCTCACAGGAAAACCAGCACCATCCCGGAGTTTCTCTCAAGGAGCTTCTTTCTGGAGAAAGGGCAGAGTCGAAACTCCCCTTCCTGAAGGAGTTGCAGGAAAGACAGGAGCAGTTCCTTGCGCAGGGACCAACCCGCAGCACATTCACAGGCATGCCTACGCATTTTATCGATCTGGACAAAATGATTAACGGGTTCATGCCCTCCAACCTGATGATCCTCGCAGCACGACCTGCTATGGGGAAAACAGCTCTTGCAACAAGCATTGCCGAGAACATCTGCTTTCGAAACAATGTTCCTGTCGGCATCTTCTCTCTTGAGATGAGTGCAGCCCAGCTGCTTCATCGCCTCGTCTGTTCACAGGCAGAGGTCGAATCGGAAAAAATTCAGACAGGTTCTCTGAGTGGAGCAGAATACCAGCGCATCGTCGCTGCAGTGCATCGCATGCAAAAACATACAATGATCATCGATGATCAACCGGGACTCAAAATCACCGATCTGCGCGCTCGAGCACGCAGACTGCGCGAAACGTTTCAGGTCGGCTTCATCGTGATTGATTACCTGCAGCTCATTGTGGGATCCGGCACCAGCCGTTCCATGGAAAACCGCCAGTTGGAAATCTCAGAGATTTCTCGCATGCTCAAAACACTTGCGCGCGAGCTCAATATCCCTATTCTCTGCCTGGCGCAGCTTTCGCGAAAAGTAGAGGAGAGACAGGGGCATCGCCCCATGATGAGCGACTTAAGGGAATCAGGCTCATTGGAACAAGATAGCGACCTTGTCATGTTCCTTCTCAGGCGCGAATACTATGACCCCTATGACAAACCAGGGCTTGCAGAACTGATTGTAGCCAAAAACCGCCATGGAGGAATTGGCACTGTTAATCTAGCGTTTCGAAAAGAGATCGCCCAATTCGCTAATTTCACTCCCGCTCCAACAGGTCGTGCAGCGCTTTCTGTTCCCGATAAATCCTGATTTTTTTTCTTCCGCTTTGCTTTCTTCTGTAGATTTTTTTTCCGCCTTACCTTCTTCAACAGGAGTTGAAGAGCAATCCGGAGAATTATCATCCTTTCGAGGAGGTGAGGGCAATGAACGCTCCTCTTTAGCATAAGAAATCTCTACACGGCATGGAGTAAAGGATGAATCTCTGGAAACAGGTAGAACCCTTCGCATCAGCGTTGTGACACGAAGAGAAACGTTTTTGTCCTCTGAAGACCCGTTTGAGTTTTTTTCAAGACTACCCTCCAAGGAAGAAAAATGGGGGCGTTTAATAGGGTCGCTCGATAGATTCATAAAACCTTAAAAAACGGGGAAAGCGGTAAGCCAGATTCTGTCGTGGGCCACCATTCTTCTTATGCGGTCTTTTCGAATCTTGGGCTAAAAACGCCCGTGCCCGAAAGAGAGCACTCCTTTTCCAAAAAGATTCTCTCGACCTTGCTTCAGATAGGGTTTACAACGCCTGCAGTCTCCTACAGAGCGGCCGGCTCTCATTAAGCCTGCCTTTTCAGCCTTACTCTCTTGCAAGAGCGGTATAGTTTCTGTTGCACTTTCCGTCGCCTTGCGGCGCCCAGCCGTTAACTGGTATCTCTTTCTGCGAAGTCCAGACTTTCCTCTCCAAAATAATCTCTTGGAGCGGTGACCTACCTTCCCCTAAATCTATTCACTCTCTGCCGCAGCAACGGCACGTCTGCGTCTGCGCCGCGCGGGAGAAGCTGCCCCCTCTTCAGGAATAACGTTCTCTTGCCAGTAGTGAATGCGCGCACAATGCTCGCAAAACACAATACGCTCACCGCGTCGCACCAGATTCTCATGTTGCGCCGTCAAAGTAATATGGCAACCGCCACAGGTGCGGTTCTCAATGGGAACCACGACGCGATCCTGTTTATTCAAGAGCAGCCTTTCATAAACTTTTAACACCTCAGGATCTGCGTTCTTTGTCAATTGATCGCGCGAGAGCTTCAATTCACTTCCTTCTGCATTGATCATGCGAATGCTCTCCCCGATCTCCCCTTCAAGAGTCCGGCTGCCTTCATCCGATTGGCGCAGAGATTCTTTGATTTTCTCCAGAATCTCCTCCTCAAGATTGCGCCTGTCAATCATATCGCTCGTAGTCTGCTCCGTCGCTATTCGCTCTCTCTCAGTAGCTGTCATCTCCTGCGTCAGGGCATTGAACTCATCCACCTTCTTCACAGAAGCCTGTCTTGTCTCTAGCTTCTTGAGCTTCTCTTTGATCTCCACAAGCTTTCCCTCTTGAACAACAATGTTCTGACTCAGCTGTGCAATCTCTCCTTCTTTATCCACCTGCTGTTTTTTGAGCTCCTGTCGTAGAGAATCAATATGCGTAAGCTCCGCCAGACGCGCTCTTTTTAAACGCATTAAGCGAATCATCTTCATGTCATATTCTTGGATCTCAAGAAGAGTCTTGATAGCAGCGTGCATAGAACCTCGTAAAAACTATTGAGGAAGTTTAAGGCTTAAGAGGAAAATCTGCAAGTTCTTCAACGCCTTCACTGCGCAAAAAGAGTCGCGACACTACCTCTTTTGGCTGAAGATAAGCGCAAAGTTCCTTATGAAAGTCCTCTGCCGAACAGCGGTTACCACAGGTAAAAAGATCGACAAAACAGGCTCCGCGTTCGGGATATGTGTGAATGCTGGCGTGGCTCTCTGAAAGGAGATAGAGCGCCGTAAAACCACTCCCCTCAAAGGTGTAGCTGCTCTTGTTGAGGACCGTCGCATGAGAAGCCTCTACTGCATGATCCATCGCCTCCTGAAGGTGCTCAAGGTCACTCAATGCTTCCTCGCTACAGTCGAGGTAACTTGCAAAGAAGTGCTTTCCGGCAAAAAGATAGGGAGACTCCTCCGCATAAAGAGCGGGAAGAGAAAAAAGAAGAGCAACCAAAATATTCATACACACACCCCAAAAATAATTAAAAAGTTTGTGAATAAACAAAGAGAGTTTAATCGAATAATGATTCTATCAGAATTCTGAAGAAAAATTCAACCAATTTCTGGATCTTTATTCTTAACGAGCACAATCTTGCGACATCGCACCACGATAAGAGCAGCGATAAACATGGTGACAGCACCGACGAAGGCTGTAAAATGAGAGCCGCACGCAAGAACTGGGGCTGCGAGGAGGGGGCTCAACGCAAAGGCCACAGCCTCTACTGATTGATAGATGCCGAGCATTTCTCCCTGAGCATCTTTTGCGGAAAAGTCGGAGACCAGGGTGGCCATATTGGGAAAGACCATGGCGACAAAAAAATTGATCAATGTCAGGTAGATCCAGACTGAAAAGGGAGGCAGAGGCAGGTTCGTGCTCAAGATGCAGAGGACAAGAGCAAAGAGGGAGATGCGCACAAGAGTAAGCGGCACTATGCGGGAGACGAGCCAGCGGAGAACAAAACCGGAGGCAAGCGCATAAATAAAGGCTCCATAGGCGTAGGCATATCCGATCTCTTCAGGAGCAAAGCCCCAATCCTGAATCCAGGTAACGGGAATAAATTCGTAAAAGAAAGACCAGGAAAAACAGAACACAAAGGCAGCCAGGAAAAGAAGGCGGATCTCGGGCATTCCTGCGGCTTTTTTCACATTTTTCCAACCCTCGCCCGCGCGTTGCAGGAACGAATGATTTGCTGAAGAGGCCTTCTGGAGCTTGCATGTCTCGCTAAAGAAAAAATAGATCAGGAGCAAATTGCAGAAAATGACAAGCGCCGCAAATAGAAAGGGGTACTCATATCCCATCGAGGAGAGTTGCCCGCCAATAAAAGGACCAACAGCAAATCCAATGCCGCATGCCATGCCGTAAAGGCCAAAATTTTTTACCTTCTCCTTCTCATCGCTCAGATCCGCAACAGCGGCACTCACAACTCCCGCATTACCAGCAGCAATCCCCACGACAACGCGGCTACAGAGAAGGAGAGTAAAGCTGCGAAGAAAAATGGCAAAAGCGGCAAGAAGGTACCCCCCCATAGCAATGACGAGGCTGACAAGAAGCACCGGCCTTCGTCCCTTCTGGTCCGAAAGAGCGCCGAGCACCGGCCCGCTAAAAAATTGCGCAATAGCCATTGCAGCAAGAAGAGACCCCAGCATGCAGGAGCGCATTACATGTGAGCAGTCCGGGAAAAAGGAGGCGTTAGAGTGGAAGAGTATCGAAGAAAAGAGCGGATACACAAGGCTGAGTCCCAGCCAATCAATAAAAACGACAAGTAAGAGAAACCAGAGGGAGAAAAGATCTCTTTTGTTTGACATTTGAAACTTATACCAGAAGACTGTAGTCTACCATTTTTGCTCTTTTTTCGGTGAGGAACTAGGTTCATAGACATGTTTTCAGAGAACACAAACCCCTTTTCTTCTGCCTACGTACAATCGGATTTTTTTGGGAAAGGAATCTTTTGGGGACTCCTTCTTCTCTCGCTTCTCTCCTGGGGCGTACTTTTGCACAAAATCTGGCTTCTCTTTCAGATCCGCCGCCTCTCTAGAGAACTGCAAGAAATTTTTTCTGAAAGGGATCCCCTGAGCCTGCGCTGTAAGGCAGGAAATGAACCACACCCCCTCTTTACCATCTACAAGTCAATGAAGCAGACCGTATTGCAACTGTTCACCCAGCGCAACGAAACAACTCTCCTGAAAGAAGATTTTGATTGGATCGAAGAGAAGGTGTACAGCGCTGTCGAGGAGCAGAACCTTCTTGTAGAAAAAAATCTTTTCATCCTCTCCACAGTCACAACTCTTGCGCCATTTCTTGGCCTTCTGGGTACTGTGTGGGGGATTCTTCTCACCTTCTCTCAATTGCAGGGAGGAGGCTCCGGCACGCACAACCATGCCATGCTCGCAGGCCTCTCTCTTGCTCTTACTACAACCGTACTCGGCCTTGTCGTCGCCATTCCGGCTCTTGTAGGCTACAACTATCTCAAACACGCCGCGCAAACCTACAGGCAGGAGATGGAGACATTCGCAGGTCGCCTTGTAGCCGCTTTGCAACTTTATACCCCAAAAGCCAAACATGCCGAGACGTCGTCCCTCACGCAGAGTTAATTCCTTGCCAGAGGAACCTCTCATCAACCTGACACCTTTGATCGACGTTGTTTTCGTCGTGCTGATCTCTTTTATGCTCGTAGCCCCCTTTCTGCAGATGGATAAAGTTCTTCTTGCCCCGGGAATAAAAGAGCAGGGCTCTGCCTCTCCCACCTCCCCCCTCACTCTTGCCATTCACGCCGATAACAGCCTTTTCTGGAACAATCGCCCCCTCTCTCTTGCAGAGCTGCCTTCTCTTCTTGCGCGCACAAAAAAAGAAAACCCTGCATGCGTTCCGCAACTCATGCCGGACTCAAGATCTCAATTTGCCATCTACCAACAGGTCAAAAATGCTTTGGAACAAGCAGGTTTTTCGCAGATGGAAGTTCTGCTTAAAGAACCTTAAAATTTATACCGCCGTTCTTTTTTTACACGCAGTGGGGCTGGTATTCCTCTTTACTCCACACTCTCTTCCCACTCCGAAATCTCTCTCCATTCGCACCTATCGGTTGACGCCTCAGATCGCTGCACAGACAAAACCATCCGAAGGGCGCGCAATGCCATCAAAAAAGAGCGAGACGAAGGGACCTCTTAAAAAACAGGAACCTGCAAAAGGGATCGAAAAAAAAGAGAGCGCAAAAAAAGCGCCTCAAGGAAATCAAGGGAAAAGTACAAAAGGGCAGTCGGAGTCTGTGCAGGCGCTTGCCAAAGAGGTCGAGAATCTTCTGAAGATGGAAGCTCCAAGCAAGCATGCTCCACTCACTCTTCCCACACTGCTTCCCGCACCATCCACTTCCCCTCCTCCTTCCGGCTACACAGAACGCATCATGGAGTTTTTGACGCAGCATCTGCAGCTTCCGGAAGTTGGCGAAGTTCTGGTGCGCCTGGAGATTGCAAGAGATGGCACTCTCCTTCAACTCGAGATTTTGGAAAGCAAAAACGCCACTAACAGCGCCTATTTGAAAAAGCGGTTGCCAGAACTTGCCTTTCCGTGCTTTAATGAATTTGCTCTAAAGGAGCATTCCCTACTTTTTACAATCGCCTTTCACAATGCGGATTAGATTTTTTCCTCTTCTTCTTCCACTTCTTCTTTGTTCTGAAGAGAGACTTGAAATTGCCCTCTCTACGCAGTCGCAGGTAAAATCTCTCTACATTTATGCCATGCCTTCGGAAAGTGACAATTGGGAGGAACTTCGCAACATTCTTGCCTTTGATATTGGGCAAGGTGGTCAAATTCCCGTAGCTCCCTTTTCCAAAGAGCAGGAAAAAAATTATCCCCCCTTTCAAAAAGAGACGTGGAATGCCTTCCGCTATCTTCTGGTGATGCAAGAGGAGGAAGCTGCGTTGCGCCTTTCTCTCATTGATGTGGAAAAGGAACAGATCAAGTCTTACGCTCCCATTTCACTGACTGGGGATCTCTCTTTAGACCGCAGAGCGTTACATCTTTTTTCTGATCGCATGCATCAGGAACTCTTCGGCGCACAGGGGATCGCCTCTCTTCGCATTCTCTATACGGAAAAAAGAAAAAATCCGGGCAAAAAGGGCCTCCCCTGGATTTCCGAAGTGTGGATCTCCGATTACGACGGTGCAAATGCAAAACAGCTGACGCATACAGGGGGTTACTGTCTCTCTCCCGGAGTTTTCCGCGAGGGCGAATTCTTCTATGTTTTTCACGATGAAGGGCAATCTAAAATTTATCGCGCCTCTCTTGCCCGTCCTGACGAGAAAAAGATGCTCTTTGCCATGCGCGGCAATCAGGCGCTCCCTGCGATAGCACAGACAAAGGATCGCATTGCTTTTATTGCAGATCTGACAGGGCGCCCCGATCTTTTCTTCCACACGCTTGATGCTACAGGAAATGTAGTGGGGAAAGCGCGACAACTCTATTCGGCCCCGCGATCGACACAAGCCTCTCCCACCTTTAGTCCGGACGGAAAAAAGATTGCCTTTGTTTCAGACAAGGATGGGACTCCCCGCATCTATCTTCTTGAACTTGCAAAACTGGAAATGGAACCGAGGCTGCTAACCAAAAAATATCGGGACAACAGTGCGCCCTGCTGGTCTCCTGACGGGACAAAGATTGCCTATGCAGCAAAGGTCGATGGAGTGCGTCAGATTTGCCTCTTTGACTGTGTCGCAGAAACAGAAACAGTTCTCACTGATGGGGCAGAAGTGAAAGAGAACCCATCCTGGGCTCCGGACAGTTTTCATCTTCTCTACAATACGGAAGATGGGCCCTCTGAGCTCTATCTACTCACTCTGGATGGATCATCTCCTGTTCAAATCTCGCGCGGAACAGGGCAAAAGCGCTTTGGGGCTTGGTATTTTTGAAAGGTTTTCAGTATATGGTATATTCTATAAGCTGGGATAGGTTCATATGAGGCAAAATATGCGTCGTCGTTTCGCTTTCGGTTCTTTTAGCATGCTCTTTCTCTTGAGCGGCTGCATGCATACAAGCACGCAGACGTGGGAAGATTTTAAAACTCTCGGTCGGTACATGCATCGGGAAGTCGATTCTCTCTTTGGCAAAGAATATGAATCGCGTCTTCTTGCTTCCAACGACGAGTTCCTAAGCCCTGATGGTGGAGAGTTCATTCCTCTGAACGCCTCTGACCTTCGCGGGCTTCAGTGGCAAAAAGATCCCATGCTTCCACAGCCAAAAGGAATCCCTGGACAAAATGGGGTTCCCGCACTCTCGGAGTTCTACGTTCCTACCGATGCGAGCAAGACCTACTTTCAGGCTGTCCATTTTGAGACGGATGACTATATTGCCAAGGATCAGCACGACCTTACCGCATTGCGCAAGATAGCAAGCTATCTGAAAGAGAATCCCAACATTTATCTCTTTGTTGAGGGGCACTGTGATGAGAGAGCTTCTGCGACCTACAATATGTCTTTGGGGTTGCGCCGAGCGAACTTTATCCGCTCTTTTCTTGTAAAGCAGGGGATCAGTGAGGAGCGCATCTATACTGCTTCTCGAGGAAAAGAGCAGCCTATTGCTCTTGGACATCGCCCTGAGGATTGGAAAGTCAATCGCAGATCCGAGTTTAAGATTTATGCGAAATAGTTTTTTTCTCACAGGCGCTCTTCTTCTGAGCTCTTCCTGCGCTCCTCTGAGAACCTCTCCTCATGATGAGGGGCATCAATGGGAAGTTAAATGGCAGGAGATGCAGACCCAGTTTGATGATCTCAAGCAGGATGTGCATTGCTTTCAGACGGAGTTACAGATTCTCGATGAAAAAATTCGCTACTATGAAAATAGTTTGGCGCATGTGAAGGAAGAGGATTTGGAGAAGCAAAAGGAGCGCCTTGAGCTGCTTGGGAAGGAGGTTAGTCTTCTGAATCAAAAGTGGGGCCTTGGCGAAAAAGAGCGCGGGCAAAAGGAAGAAAACTTGATGCAGCTCTCCACTTATGCTCAAGAAACGCACCTCGTCCTTACACAATTTAAGACGCGGTTACAGGAAATAGAGCAGTCCATTGCCTTGCAAAATCGCCGCTTTGATGAGCTTGGCAAGATTAAAACCCAGCTAGAGATAGTGGCCAAATCGCTCTCCTCTGGCGAGAAGACGCACAAAGTCAAATCCGGAGAGACGCTGGATAAGATTGCGGCACTTCATCATGTCAAAGTGGATCGGATCAAGAAACTCAACGATCTGGGTAGCGATCTCATTATTGTGGGGCAAGAGCTGAAAATTCCTGCGGAATAATAGACCTCTTTTTTGAGCTTTTTATGGCTATTGGACTCTTCGACTCTGGGCTGGGCGGACTCACTGTCATGAAGGAATTGATGCGCGCGCTGCCTGAAGAGAAGTTCTTCTATCTCGCTGATACTGCAGGCTCCCCCTATGGGCACAAATCGCCGGACTGGATCATCGAGCGCACGCTCCGCAGCATCGACTTTCTCCTGCAACAAAAGGTAGATCTTATCGTCATTGCCTGTTTTACAGCCTCCATCTACGCTCAAGAGATCGCGCAAAAGAAGACTCCCATTCCCGTCATAGGGATGATTTCTCCTCTATTCACCGAATCGATCAGCACTCAAAAAAGTGTCGTTCTCCTCGGCACCCGCAACACCATACAATCAGGCATCTTGCAACGCCTCCTTGTTGAAAAACATCCTGCAATCGACCTTCTCTCTATCCCATGCCCTCTCTTTGTCCCCTTCATTGAGGAGGGGTGGAGCGATCATCCTTCTCTCTTCCTGGTTGCAGATCGCTATCTAGCCCCCGCCAAAGAAAAAGAGGTCCTTCTCCTTGCTTGTACGCACTATCCTCTGATCTCTTCTGTTATTCAAAGGAGCCTTCCCCAAACCCAAATCATCAATGGCACTAATTGGGTTGCCAAAAAGGTTCAATCACTACTCCCTGAGCGAGCAAGACAAAGCGGCCCACCCAGTTTCTATGTCACAACAGACCAGGCTCGTTTTCAAACTCTGGCAACCTCATTTCTTGGAATTTCGATTCCACAAGTCAGTTGTGTTGAACTGGTTGTATAAACCATAGGACAAAAAAAACCGCAACTTTGTAAAGTACGGTTTGCAAGAAGACCCGCACAAACAGCTCACTCAGGTAGCAGAACCCCTCTTGCCTGAAGAAGCGTCACCCATTCTGCCAGAGCATATTGGCCCCTACCTTATCAAGCGCCTGCTTGTTCAAGGAGGGATGAGTTCTATCTTCATAGGACAGGATCCTGCGACAGGGCAGGAGATCGTCATCAAAGTTCTGCGTCCAAAATATAGAAAAAATGCAGAAATGGTTGCGCGCCTGGCACAAGAGGCAAAAATGCTTGGCCAACTGGATCATCCGGGGATTGTCAAACTGTACAAAGTGGGGAAATGGGAAGGCGGCCTTTTTCTCGCAATGGAATATATCCATGGCGTTTCCTTAAGAAAAGCGATTCAGGAAAAGCTTTTCCCGCAGGAAAAGGCGCTCCGCGTCGCTTTACAAATTGGAGAAATTCTCCTCACTCTCCATCAGCTCAACATCCTGCATTGCGATCTGAAACCGGAAAATATTTTAATAACAGAGGAGGGCGAATGCAAACTGGTTGATTTCGGCCTTGCGGGAATTCTGGGAGCTTCAGTTTCTCAAGGAGGGACTCCTGATTACATGAGTCCGGAAAGGAAAGAACACCCGCAAGAGAGTTCCTGTGCGATTGACCTCTACTCTCTTGGCATCATCACTTACGAGCTCTTCCTCAGAAAGCTGAGCCACGGGATCATCTACCCTTCGCTTCTTCCAAAGGGAGTGCGACAGATTGTAGAAAAAGCGCTCCAGCTGCATGCAGAGAAAAACTATACTACTGTGGAAGAGTTTCTTAAAGACCTCTCTTCCCTCTTGGAAACAGGCGAAGAGATCAGTGAAGATACAGCCATTCATGGCGATTTAAGAAATCTTCTTCTCCCTAAAACTCCTCTCTCCTGGAACAGTGCAGAACTCGGCATGGCTCTCAGTGAAAAGGGCGCTCTCCCCTATCTGGACCTCTTTCATCTCCCCAATCAGGAGCTTGTCATTGTACTTGCTGAAATGCACGATCTCTTAACCAATTTCTCCCTGCTTGAGATTCGAGGCATGGTAAGAGCTCTTATCGAAGTGCTGCAGCCTTTCCATCCTGGAACACTACTTGAAGTTCTCAACCGCACATTACAACAAGACCCAACACATCAATTTGTACACTTCTCTCTTCTTCTTTTGCGTCCAGATCAGGAGCGGCTCTCCTTCACCTCTTGTGGCAAGGGGAGTCTCATTGAAATTCCTGAGGATGGAGGAGCCCCCAATCTCTTCGACAATTCGGCTCCCTCTCTGGGATCTGCTCCTGCACTCAATCTTGTGACAGGAGAAGAGCGGTGGCCCATCGGCTCTACCCTTCTCCTCTCTCTTAGTCACCTCGATCCAAAAGCCCTCCCCGACAATCTACTCCTTGCGCCCGATTCTCTTGCCAGAGAAGCGCTTGCCCATTTGCCGGAAGACAGGGAGAGAGCATCTCTTATCCTTGCGATTCGAAGGACTTAGAGAACGCGAATAATAGACCTCTTGCATAACCTCATTTCCTTGCCCTTGCCCTTGCCCCTGCCCGTGCCCTTGCCCAAATAATGTTATCTTTGAGCCATCTTGATCAACATAGATACTATGCCAATCAATAATTCCCGACCTTTGATATATCGATTTTCGTCCACAAGTCGTAATCGATTACATACATCCAAA
>JAGWKO010000023.1 GCA_028873295.1 Verrucomicrobiota bacterium | reverse complement strand
ACGCATGATAAATTTATCATGCGTATCATGCACATCCTTCCCATCGTGTTTTCTTTCTGAGACTAAAGGCCAGTTGTCAACTCTTCATCTTGTTTCGGTATATACCGAAAAAAGCTCAAAAGTTTGACTTTGGAACGCGTGAAAGCGTCAAAAATCGATCGTCAAAAAGGGGGTTCTTAATACTACCCTCTTCCTGATGATCGATTTTTGGCGCTTTCACGCGGTCAGAATACCAATTCTTGAGTCATTTTGGGTATAAGGAAATTAGACCTTTTCGGTCGTTTTACTTTCAACTGCATTTTCCTGGGCTACTGGAATGAGCTCTTTAACAGCCGTTTCAACAGCAGACTCCTCTTTTCTTGTCTTCAACGACCAGAGAGGAAGCATCAACAAGGCACCTGCAGCGCTGCAGATCCCAAGAGTTAAAAGAAAGGCATCCCAGCCCCACTCCTTAATGATGGCGCCCATCGGGCCTCCTGCTGCCGCGGCTCCCAGATAAGAAAAACAGCCGGTGAATCCTGTAGCAGTCCCCGCGGCCTTTTTGTGTGAGAGCTCCGCGGCGGCAAGTCCGATAATATTTTGAGGCCCAAAGATAAAGAAGCCAAAGAGAGCAAAGAAAAGCGAAGCGACGATCGAGGAGGAGAAGGGGATCCAGCGAAAAGCGACTAAAACAGCGAGAACCCCAATCAAAAAGATGACGCTGATGGGATTGCGTCTTCCCCGGAAAACGAGGTCAGAGAGCCATCCCCCTGTAATACAGCCCAAAAACCCGCCCAGCTCAAAAAAGCTGACGCAGGTACCTGCCTGAATTTTAGGGTATCCCTTGACCTCGATCAGGTAGGACATCCCCCAATCATTCACAGCCAGGCGAATGACGTAGACGAGGAAAGAGAGGCCAGCCAAGACCCACATCCAACGGTTGGTGATGACATAAGTCCAAAGAATTTCCTTTGCAGAGAGTTCGACCTTCTCTTTTTCCCGTTTTCCTGGTGGATAGTCATTGCGAAATTTCTCAATGGCAGGAAGGCCGAGCGACTGCGGAGTATCGCGCAATTGCACCATTAAAAGAAGTCCTCCGCAAAGAGCAAGGCATCCCGGCACATAAAAGCCCCAGCGCCATCCAAGCAGGGTAGCGCTCGTTGCGACGACGATCGGGATAAGGCCTCCTCCCAAGTTCTGCGAGGTGCTCATAAAGCTCCACCAGCGTCCCCTTTCCGACTGCGAATACCAATGTGTGAGCTGCTTTGCGCATCCCGGCCATCCCCATCCCTGAAACCAGCCGTTGCATCCCCAGGCGAGAAGAAAGACCCAAAGAAGAGAGGAGCTCCCCATGGCAAAATTGGCAATCCCTGTCAAAATGAGGCCGAAGGCCATGAAGTAGCGCGGATTTGATTTGTCGCCAAGCACTCCGCTTAAGAATTTGCTGACCCCGTAGGTGATGCTAAGGACGCTTGCGACAAGCCCCAGCTCCCACTTGTTAAACCCCAGCTCTTCTGACAAAAAGGGCATGGAGAAAGCAAAACTTTTCCTTGTGAAGTAGAAAAGGGCGTAACCGACGTAGATACCGCTGAAGATACGAATGCGCCAATAGTTGTACTCCTTGCGCAAACTGGGTGAATCTAATTTTTCCTCCAAATAGGGGGAGGGGCGCAGCAAACCACGGAGTTTAGCAAAAATCATGACCATGAGGGTACCTATGTAGACTTTCTAAAGTCAATCCCTTATATTTTTGATTTTCCTTTAAAAATCCGGGTATATAAATCTCTTCCATGAAAATACAAGCTCCCAAAGGCACTTTTGACATACTTCCCTATGGCGCTGAACCATCCTGGCAGACCTCCTCTCTATGGCAAAGAGCAGAAGAAGAGATCCGGCGTCTGGCGCGCAATTACGGCTACCTGGAGATCCGTACCCCTTTATGTGAATCTACGGAATTATTTGATAAGGGGGTAGGAGAGAGCTCGGACATTGTCATGAAGGAAATGTTTACCTTCCAGGACAAGGGGGGGCGCTCGCTCACTTTGCGTCCTGAAGGCACAGCGCCTGTCATGCGCGCTCTTGTTGAACATCGCCTTCTTGAAAGAGGCGGGCCTCACAAGCTTTTCTATATCGGCCCCATGTTCCGCTATGAAAGGCCGCAATCGGGCCGCTACCGGCAACACCACCAGTTCGGGATTGAGGCAGTGGGCATTGCCGCACCTGAGCAGGATGTCGAGGTGATCGATCTTTTTCTGGAGCTCTATCGCAGAATGGGGCTCAAAGAGTGCAACGTGCTTCTCAATAGCGTTGGGGACGCCCCTTCACGCATAGCCTACCGCAACGCGCTCATAGAGTTTCTCACCCCTCATTTCTCCGAACTTTCCCCTGACAGCCAGGTGCGCTTTTCCAAAAACCCGTTGCGCATCCTCGACTCCAAAGACCCCAAGGATAAAGAGATCCTTACAGGTGCGCCTTCGATTCTGGATCATTTGTCAGAAGAAGCGGCGGTTCATTTCAGCGCTGTGCGCAAGGCTCTTGATCTTTTGCAGATTCCCTATCTGGTCGATCCTCGCATTGTGCGCGGGCTTGACTACTACAACAAAACGGTATTTGAGATTGTCTCTCCCCAACTTGGCTCTACAATCGGCGGTGGGGGGCGCTATGATGGGCTGATCAAGACCTTTGGTGGGCCTGATCTTCCCTCTGTCGGCGCTGCTACCGGACTTGAGCGCGTGCTGCAGGTTGTGAGCTCTGAGGGAAAACCGGAACTTCAAGGGCCTCTCTTTCATGCGATTCCTTTGGGAGAAGAGGCAAAAGCAGTCCTCTTTCACCTGGTAGCAGAATGCCGCCGCCAAAACATTTCCGCCCAAGTAGAGCTCAGCACAGAAAAACTGCAGACAGCTTTGCGCAATGCAACTCAAACAGGGGCTTCCTATTGTGCGATTCTGGGAAGCGCAGAGCTTGCGAAGGGAGTGCTTCAATGGAAAAATCTCATGACTCGAGAGGCAGAGGAAATCCCAATAGATCGTTTCTTCTCTATTTTGAAAGAAAGGGGGCTTGTGTGAAAAAAATTCTTTGCGTTCTTTTTGCAACTTCTTCTCTTTTTTGCGCAGAAGATGCGCAGCTTTTATCCGAAGCGCTCGGACATGTGATTGGACAGAACATCAAGGCTCTTGAGTTTTCGATCGACAGTGCAGCGCTGGCAAAGGGGTTGATGGATGAAGCGGAAGGGAAACCTTCGCCCTTGAGCCTGGAAGAGTGCATGCGCCGCCTTGCTCTTTTGGAAGAAGCGCTCGAAGAAAAATGCAAAGAGAAAAATCTGCAGGAAGCAGAGGCCTTTTTAGCGCGCAATCAAGAGAAGGAAAAGATGCATATTCTGTGCGAGGGGAAGGTCCAATGGGAAGAACTGCGTGCTGGAGAGGGAGATGAACTCTCTTCGCACAACCACCCTTTGGTGCGCTGCAAGGGAACATTTCTCGATGGCACGGTATGCACCTCCTCTGAAGAAGAGATTATCGCTCTTGAAGAGGCGCTGCCTGGCCTCAAGGAGGGCATGGCCCACATGCGCGAAGGAGAAATTCGCCGCATCTACATCCATCCCGAATTTGCTTATGGAGAAAGTGATCCCGTTCAGCCAGGAAGCCTTGTTATCTTTGAAGTAGAGCTCCTCGAGCTCGAGGGGCATTTAACGCCCTCCGCCCTCCTCTCCGACTGGGATGATGAGAAATCTTAAGTCTTTCGATTCCCGGAAAAGAGAAAAAAGAGCAGAGTAAAGAGAAGACTGAGCAGCAGGGAAGTTGTTACTGGAAAATAGATCGTCGCGTTCCCTTTTTTAATGGTGATGTCGCCCGGCAATTTTCCGATCCACTGCGTAAACCAAGGGATTTCTACTCGAGCCTGGATTAAAATTCCGAGCACCAGGAGAAGAAATCCCGCGATGATAAAAAAACGACCCATTACTTCGCAGAAGCAATCCAATTCTTAATCGAATCAGCCGTTTGAGATCCAACCATTCGCCCTGCTTCCTTGCCATCTTTGAAGAGAATCAAAGTGGGAACTGCGCTAATTTGAAATTTGCTCGCAATCTGCGATGCGTGATCAATGTCTACTTTCCCAATCGTTGCAGTCCCTTGCACCTCTGTCGCTACCTGTTCCAGAACAGGAGCAAGTGTTCGGCAAGGCCCACACCAACTTGCAAAAAAATCGACCACTACAATCCCTTTTGCAATTTCGCCCTCGAAATTCGCATCTGTAAATTCCTTAATGTCCTTTGCCATACGACCTCCCTATGTACATGGATTGATTATCCAGCATGACGCCATTTTTGCAATAAAGAAAAGAAACAGGTAGAATCTTCTCTCTTTGCGGCCATGGCGGAACTGGCAGACGCGCTAGATTCAGGTTCTAGTCGGGGCAACTCGGTGGAGGTTCGACTCCTCTTGGCCGCAACCTTCTCACTTTATTTTTACTACATCATAAGTCGCAATCCATCTTCTTACAAATGAATGAAGTCGAATTAACAGCAAAATGCTCAATTTTCTTTTATTATATTTTCATTTAATCAACATGCCGCTATAATCTAATTGCGATATATGAGTTGTATTTCAAACAACAGTTCTATTAAAGATAGTTCTATTAACGAACCTTCTTCAAGCATTAAAAGAACCGCTATCAATTGTGTGGCTGCTCTGGTGAATG
Source organism: Verrucomicrobiota bacterium (assembly GCA_028873295.1). Classification (GTDB taxonomy): domain Bacteria; phylum Chlamydiota; class Chlamydiia; order Chlamydiales; family SM23-39; genus JAGWKO01. Next base: position 14,408 of record JAGWKO010000023.1, on the reverse strand, counting down.
GTGTTGTAAAAGGCATTTTCCTTCTATTCGATATATTTACCTGTAGCGATCACGGAGCGCTCATTGGAGGGCTAGGCATAGGTATCGGCCTGTTTGTCGGTGGCCCCGTAGGAATGACTGTTTTTGGGCTCGGATCTCTTATCCTGGGCATCACTGTTGGTCGGTGCGCGGAAGAAGACTCAACTTGATCTTCGTACCAGTTCAGATTCACGCACTCAAAAGTCAAATCTTTGAACCTTTCCGATAGATGTAAAGCCGGCTTTACATGACCCAATCATCAGGGCGGCAATCCCTTGGCTCCTTTTTCCAGCCATTTCTTCAATCCGCGCAGCGCTTCTTCAACCCTTGCAGTAATTTTTTCTTCACGCTCCCTTTTGGGGACCTTCTCATCCTCTGTCCATTCAATCAAAGAGCCAAAGACTACCTGAATGTGCCCGAACAGTTTTGGGAAACGCTTTCCTCGCGGCCAGGCGGCAAAACTACCATCGATATACGCGGGGACAATAGGGCATTTCGCCTTCCCGGCGATAAACCCAATCCCTCTTGCTAAAGGTTGTAGCTCCCCGTCTTGGGAACGAGCGCCTTCAGGGAAAAGAATCACCTTTTTCCCCTCCTGTAATAAAGAGATGATTTCACGCAATGTCGCGATATCGGTTGCCTCTCCTGAGACGGGCCTTGCATTGAGCAAGCGGATCAACCGCCCGAGGACTGGAACGCGAAAAAGAGAAATCTTGGCAAGAAAATAGACCTCTTCCGGACAGGAGATGGAGAGAACGGGCGGATCGTAATTGGAAGCGTGGTTGGCAGCAAGAATAGCGGCGCCTGCAGGGAAATGCTCCAATCCATAGATTTTCAAACGAAAACAGGTTTTAAAAAAGAACCTCGCGATCGAATAGCAGATTCTGTAAGGCAGATGCATTTTCGAATAGCGTCTATAGCGAAGCGCACGGTGCAAAATTTTCTCGGTCACCTGATCAATGGAGAGATCGGAAGTGTCGATAATGATCGCATCAGAGGCCGGTTTAAGAGGAGCTAGCGCCCGTGTCGTATCCTGCAGATCGCGCTCTTTGGTTTCCGCAAGGAGCTTTTCAAATGAGAGAGAATCGGATAATGCTGGAAATGTGCGGAGCAGCTCTTCATAGCGGCGCTGCGCGCGCACTTCAGAGCTCGCTGTCAGAAAAATTTTCACCCTTGCGTCGGGAAATACCACTGTTCCCATGTCGCGTCCTTCAAAAACAGCATCTCCTTTCTGTCCAAAATCGCGCTGTATCGTTGTCATCAATTGGCGCACCTCAGGGTAGAGGGCTATCTCTGAGGCAAGAAGCGCTATATCTGGAGCGCGAATTGCATTTGTCACTTCCTCGCCTTGAAGAAAATAACGCCGCTCTCCTCCACTTACAGTCTGAGCCTCATAGGTGAATCGCACCAGCGCCTCTGCAATCGCTCCCTGATCGCTGCCGCTGATTCCCTCCTTCTGTAGCCACAGGGCAAGCAGACGATAGAGCGCGCCCGTATTGAAAAAAGAAAATCCAAGTCTTCTTGCGACCTGCCTTGCTACTGTAGATTTTCCCGTGCCTGCTGGACCATCAATTACAATGATCATAAGTATCTCAAGTAAAGATAAAGGAGGGGCAGGCTGAAGAGCAGGGAGTCCAAAACATCCAAACATCCTCCGAGTCCGGGAAGATGGTTACTATCTTTTTTATTCGCATCCCTCTTTAACAGAGATTCCAACAAATCCCCGAAAATACTCGCCACGCTGAGAAGCAGGGCAAGCCAAATCCACACTCCCTTACCTAAGGGTAGAGCGGTGCATGAGAAGAAAAGAAAGCTCAGAGCCAGAGCTGCCGCGACACCACTCGCTGCTCCTTCCACACTCTTGGCTGGACTAATCGTTGGAGCGAGCTTTCTTTTACCAAAAAGCACTCCTCCCAAATAGGCTCCAACATCTGTGATTTTTGTCACCCCAAGACCATAAACAAGCCACCACTGCCCATTCTTGTCTGGCGCTTGATAAAGGATCCAAAGCAGCATCCCCATGGGGGCAGCAATGTAAATGAGCGAGAAAGCAGAAGCGGCAATTTCAAAAATCGCATTCTCTTTTGTATTAAAGTGAAGAATGGCCACAAAGAAAAGGCCCAAAATCAAAGGGAAAAGAGGAGAAAAGGCTTGAGTAAAAAAAGCAAAGAGAAGAACCAAAGAAATCGCAAAAAGCGCAAGAAAGGAGAGTTTGCCCTTCTTTGCCTCCACAAAGCGCTCATACTCCCAGATCGCCACTCCCGTCAGCGTTGAGACGAGCAAATAGGTCGCCCAAGCTGCCCAGGGCCGAAAAGCAAACGAAATCAGAACAGCAAGTACGGCAATGGCAATAGCTGCCTCCGCACTTCTTTTACCAAGATCAACCCAACGTTTCATCTTCCTCCTAATCGCCGATCTCTCTTTTGATAATCAACTAACGCATTAAGAAGGTCTTTGGAAGAGAAATCAGGCCACAATCTTTCGGTAACATAAATTTCTGCGTAAGAGAGCTGCCATAGAAGAAAATTGCTCACTCTCCACTCGCCGCTTGTGCGAATCATGAGATCAGGGTCTCCCCATTCCTTCGTATCGAGATGCTGCGCAATAAACTCCTCTGTCACCTCTTCAATAGGGAAAGGGTAGCGATCGCGAGCTGCAACGATTTTACAAAGAGCGCGGCGAATCTCATCTCGTGCCCCGTAATTGAGCGCAAGCACTAGATTAATCCTGGAGCACTCTGCCGTAGCCTCTTTTGCCTCTAAAAATGCCTCCTGAACGCTTTCCGGAAGGCGATGCAGATCGCCAATCATCCCCAGGGCAATTCCCTCTTTGACCATCAACTCTTTTTTACTGCGCAGGTAGACCTCAAAAATTTCCATTAAGGCCTCTACCTCACAATCGGAGCGATGCCAATTCTCTGTAGAAAAAGAGTAGGCAGTTACGGTTTTGAAACCGACCTCTGCAGCAGCGAGCACAATATCGATTAAAGCCTCTGCTCCTTCCCAATGTCCCATCACCGACGGCAAGCTCCTCTCCGCTGCCCAACGGCGATTGCCATCCATAATCAAAGCGATATGTTGCGGAATTTTCACCAAATCAAGAGAAGCAAGCTCAGAGGCAGCAAAAAAAGAACTCGGACGAGGATCTAAGGAAACATTCATGAAGCTTCTCGGCGGAAGTGTACCATGTCCATGAAAATCATTCTAGACAACATCGCAAAAACTCTGTACTCTTTGATCCAAATTGGCTCTTGTAAAAAATTATGGATAAAAAAAGACGCTGGCAGCGCTACCTTCTCATCTCCGTATTGATAGCGACTTTCTACAACATTCTCCCCACCCTTCTCTACTATGGGCAGAACCTTGAAAAACCCATCACTCTTTTTGAAGCAGAGAGAATCGCTGCAAGCGTTGAAAAAAGAGTTAACACCCTCGAAAACGAAAACATCGACTGGGTCCGCTCCTACTGCAGCCTTCTTCAAATAAAGCCTTTGCGCATTCAGCTCTCAGAAGAGACACCAGGACAGATCACAGTCTCTTTTGCGCGTCTGGAAGATGCAAAGATGTTGCGCGCCCTCCTTCCAAGAGCCGGCGCTTTGATCCCTTTTGCTCCTGCAAGACTCGCTCTTTTTCCTCAAGAGGAAGAGAGCAAAGAGGTGCTGATTCAGCGAATGCTCCCCTGCAAGTGGGAGAAAGAGTGGCTCCACTACGTCCCCGGAGGACTTGTCGTAGAGAGTGCCAAGATTGGAGAAAAAATCCGTGAAGTTACAGAGAAGACAATCTCCAAGTTCTGGCAGCCACAGCACCCCGATTTTCAGCAGGAAGGCACAATCACCTGTCGTTTTCATGAAGGAGCGGTCTATGTCACTGCACAAGGTGCTGAACGACTGGCGAAGCTCTATCAGGGAATTTCAGAGTGCGATCTCGTTCATTTTTTTGAAGAAGATATTCGATCCCTCATCTCAATCCTCTATGCTCAAGGGTTTCAATTTGCGCCTTCCCATGCGGCTCCTGAAGGCATCGCCTCCAGTGGAGACCTGCTCTTTGTTCAAAACAATTTTCTCCCCTCTCTTCTTGCAGCTTCTCGAGAAAAGTTTCAGTGGAAAGAGGAGGCCCCTTTCCTTCCCCTCTCTGATCGGGAAGAGCGCTTACTCACTGTTAATCGAATAGAAAACGAAATCCATGAAAACCTCTTGCAGTGGACCGAAGATTTTCGCGCGGCGCAGGTGCACCTCGATCCCAAAGTGCGCCTTGACATTCCTCGCCCAACAAAGAACGCCTTCTGTCAAAACCTTCTTCTCTCCTTCAAAAAATATTGGAGAGGAGATGAGAGAAAAGTTGTTCGCTGGGGGCTTGACCTCTCTGGAGGAAAAAGCGTTCAGATTGAACTTATCGATGCAGACAACTGCGTAGTAAAGGAAGAAAGCGCGATCAGAAAAGGGATTGAAGAGCTGACAGAGCGCGTGAATCGCATGGGGGTCTCTGAGGTCTCTATTCGCCAGATGGGACACCATATTGTCCTCGATTTTCCCGGTTCTCAAAAGCTGAATGCGCGCGATCTGATCACAGCTTCAACAATGTCCTTTTATCTTGTGAATGAGACCTTTTCTCTTCACAATCCTGAAATGGCAGAGAATGTGAATCGCTTTCTGCAAGACATTTGGAACGAGGCAGTTCTAACGGACTGCAAAGATCTTCAGAGTCTGCAGGCCATTGCCGAGCGCAGGCTGAATGCAGAAAAGCGATCAGAGGCGGCAGAGCATTTGTGGAACGCAGGCCTTCGCCTCTCTTCATCGCAGATTGTTCCCATGCGCGGCGAAGAACACAAGGAATGGCACGGACAAAGCCACCCCCTTGTCATTCTTTTTAAAGAAGCAGCCCTGGAAGGTCGGTCGCTCACCAACATCCACGCCGCATATGATCCCTCTAAAGGAAATTTTCTCAATTTCAGCGTAAAAGGAGAGGAGGCAAAAGAGCGGCTCTTTTCCTGGACAAACCGCTACTGCAAAGAAGCGATTGCAGGAACAGATCTTGCGACTCCCACGCATGGGAGGGGCTGGCGCATGGCAGCTGTTCTGAATGACCAGATCATCAGCTCTCCCACTTTGGAAGCTGCGCTCCGCGATGGAGGGTCCATCTCAGGCAGCTTCTCTTCTCGTGAAGTTGACCATCTTTCAAAAGACCTCGAATCGGGCTCTCTCAGCTTCACCCCTCGTATTCTCCTTGAAAAGAATGTGCACCCTGAACTTGGGAAAAAGGATCGCATGCAGGGCATCTCGGCAACCCTTTTTGCCTGCGCACTTGTGATTGGAAGTATGGTGCTTTTCTACCGCTTTGCCGGCTTTGTCGCCTCTTGCGCTGTACTGCTCAACATTTTAATCCTCTGGGCGATCCTGCAAAACCTCGAAGCAGTTCTCACTTTGGGAAGCATCGCTGGGATAGTGCTTACAGTGGGCATGGCAGTCGATGCAAACGTTCTTGTTTTTGAGCGGGTGAAAGAGGAGCTTGCCCGAACAGCCAATTTGTCTCTTGCTCTACAGGCTGGATATCGCAAAGCGTATGGGGCCATTATCGACTCCAATTTAACAACGCTGATTGCGGCTCTTATTCTTCTGAATTTCCACGCTGGCCCCATCAAAAGCTTTGCCCTCAATCTTCTCATCGGCCTTGCTTCTTCTCTTTTCACTGCTCTTTTTGCCACACGCTTTTTCTTTAGCGGCTGGATTCAGAAAAAGAAAAATCCACGACTCACCATGAAGAGCTGGATGAAGAATCTCGAACTCCCCCTACTCACTTGGGCAAAACCCTTTTGCGTTGCGGCTCTGGCTGTGATTCTTGTGGGCAATTGGGGGGCGCTGACAAAAAAAGAGTCTCTTCTTGGCCTTGATTTCACTGGGGGTTATGCTACGCAACTCGCGATAGAAGAAGGAAATGCCACTGCTGTAAAAGAGGCTCTCATTGCACATGGGGCAGCCTCTTCTGATCTCCAAATACAGGATCTTGGCTCAGCGGGCCAGATGCGCCTTCTTTTAGCAAGTGCACTGGAGATGCCTGGCAAGCCCTTCCACGGCATGCCGAGTGGAGAGTTGACGCCGCGCATCGACTGGCTCGTGCACTCTTTACAGGAAGAGGGGCTTTCTCTCACCCCTGCCTCTAAAACAGAAATAAGCTCCCATTGGACAGCAATGAGCGGGCAGATCTCCAATACGATGCGCACACAAGCTCTTGCAGCGCTCTCTCTGGCCTTCATTGCGATTTTCGCCTACCTGGCTATACGTTTTGAATTTCGCTATGCTATTGCTGCTCTCCTCTGCCTAGTCCATGATCTTTTGATTACTCTTGGAGTACTTGGACTGCTTCACTGGATGGGAGTAGCTGTACAGATCGATCTCACTACAATAGCTGCTTTAATGACTATTATTGGCTATTCTCTCAATGACACGATTATCATTTTTGATCGCGTACGGGAAGAACGTGCTCTTACACCGCAGAAAAAATGGCGCGATATTGTGCATCATTCTCTCAATGCGACTTTGAGTCGAACAACGATCACTTCCGGGACAACTCTTCTTGTTCTTATAGCTCTTCTGCTCTTTGGAGGCGCTTCGCTCTTTAATTTCTCTCTCACCTTAACAATTGGGGTCTTATTAGGGACTCTCTCCTCCTGGTTTGTCGCGTCGCCTCTTCTCCTCCTCCTTCATAAAGGCCGCGGAGTTAAAGCATAAATGCGAGCTCCGCTTTGGGTCTTTCCCCCTCACAACCCTCATCTCGTGGAGGAGATCGTTCGAGCTTTGAACATTTCTCCTGTGATTGCGCAGCTTCTGATTTCTCGGGGATTCAGTACGATCCCTGAAATTCACGAATTTCTCTACAGCAAGTTGCCTCAGCTCTATGATCCCGATCTCTTTCCCGATATGGATGTCGCAGTAGATCGCATTCTGCTTGCAATCGAAAAGGGGGAATCGATTTTGATCTATGGCGACAACGATGTCGATGGGATGACAGCTGCGGCGCTTTTAGTAGAATTTTTACGTCTCCTCAAGGCAAGCGTCTTTTTTGTCATACCCAAACGCGCTGCACTTCAGACGAGCATGATGGAGGATGCCCTCAGTTGTGCACAAAAAAGGAACTGCACTCTGCTCATTACAGTCGATTGTGGCATCACTGCTGCCAAAGAGATTGAAGAGGTGATTGCGCATGGCATCGATGTCATCGTTACCGATCACCATGAGCCGACAGCCAAACTGCCGCACTGCATCGCTACTTTAAATCCCAAACTGCTGAATAGCACTTATCCTAATCGCGAACTGACCGGTGTAGGCGTCGCCTTTAAGCTCATCCATGCAATCGCCAATCGCTGGAGTGAAAAAGAAGAAACGCATCCTTTTGACCTTAAATCCTATCTCGATCTCGTCGCTCTCGGCTCCATCGGCGATATGGCCTCTTTAAAGGGGGAAAACCGCATTCTTGTTCGCTATGGATTAAAGCAAATCCAGGAGACAAAGCGCGTAGGTCTCTCTAAGCTACTTGCACTAAGTCACGTAAAAACACAAAATCTCTCTCCGATCGATGTAGCCTCCAAGATTACGCCACGCCTCAACAGCCTTGGGCGCATTTCTGATCCTGCCAAGGGAGTTGAACTTCTTCTCCTCAAGAGCGAAGAGGAGGCGCAGAAACTGGCCAACGAACTCGATATCAACAATCTGGAAAGACAAAAAATCGAACGAGCTGCGATGGATGAAGTGGAGATGATGGTTTTGGAATCTCCGGAGCTTGTGTCGCAAAAAGCGATCGTACTTGCATCCAAAAATTGGCATCCTGGGATCATAGCGATTCTTTCGGCGCGGCTTGCAAAACAATACAATCGCCCCACCCTAATTCTTGCGATCGAAGATGGTATTGGGAAAGGTTCTTTAAGAACGGTCCCTGAATTTCCTCTACTTCCCATATTGCAGAACAATCGGGAGCTTCTTCTCAACTTTGGTGGCCATGACTATGCAGCGGGACTTCTCATTCGGGAAGAGAAAATCCCTCTCTTTCGCAAACATTTCATTGCTGCTGCGGAGAAGAAATTATCTGATCAGGATGTAATTCCAAAACTTCACGTAGATAGCAAAGTACATTTTCGCGATCTCACCTTTGACTTTTTGGAATCTCTCCAACTTCTGGAGCCTTTTGGGCAGGAAAACCCTCCTCCGATTCTCTACAGTGAAGCGGTGCAGATTCGAGCGCCCAGAGTCCTCAAGCAATACCATCTCAAGTTTTGTTTAAAAGAGAGCGATCGCATCCTCGAAGGCATTGGCTGGGGCCTTGCCTGGAGAAAAGAGGAGTTTGGGAAAATAGGCTCTCTTTTACGCGTAGCTTTCACTCCTCATATTCACCACTTTCGCGGACAAGCAACAATTCAGTTAACGATTAGAGACGTACAACTATCATAGAGGAAGCGCGAGAGTAAAAGTGCTTCCCTGAGATAGTCTAGACATCACCTCGACTTGACCTTTGTGTTTTTGAGCAATCGTTTTGACGATAGCAAGGCCGAGGCCTGCGCCCCCTGATGCGCGCGAGCGAGCCTTATCGACTCGATAGAAGCGATCAAAAATATGGGGAAGATCTTCTTTGGGGATGCCTATCCCCTCATCTCTCACCTCAATTCTCGAATGAGAGTCTTTGCTGTAGAGAGAAAGTGTAATCCGTGGCATCTCTGCGGAGTATTTAACTGCATTGTCTAAAAGATTCATAATCGCAAATTCAAGAAGCAGAGGATCCGCAGTGATGAGAAGTGATGATGAGGGGATAATGAGGCGTAGAGAGATATCTGTTTGCCTCTGGAGAAACTGATCCCTGCACTGCTGCACTAAAGCTGTGAGATCTACCCGTTGGAATTGCTCTGGCAGCACATTCTCCAGATCTGCAAGTGTCAAAAGACTTTGGATCAGTCTTTCCAATCTACGCGAAGTGCGCATAATCTTCCCACCGATCTCCTGTATAATTTGCAAAGAGAGCTGCGGGTGCTCTTGAAGAGTTTCCGCAAATCCTCGAATGATAGTGATCGGGGTTCTCAGTTCATGGGAAGCATTGGCGATGAAATCGGTCCCCATCTTAACCATCCTGTACTCCGAGGTTCTATTCTGAATCACCAGAATGACACCGTTGTGCTTCACTCGAGGAAGAGCAGCAAGATGCATATGAACCTTTCCCTTGGCCCAATTCTCCTCAGCCCCCTCTGAAGTTTGCAATACCTGCTGCACAAGCTCATGGCATGTATAGGAAAGATCTGCATGCGTAGCAAAAGAGTGGAAGGAGCAGCCAAGCAGATCGCGATTTTTCATCTCCAGCATGACACAGGCAGCTTTGTTGGCAAAAGTAATGATCCCCTGTTTATCGAGCGCTATCACTCCCTCTTCAAGCGAATGGAGAATACCCTCGCTTTCAACCTTTTGCTCTTCAGAGCGGAGGGCTTGCTTTTGAATACGCTCGGTCAAAGAATTAAGAAAAAGGCCAAGCTTTTCAAATTCCCCACACAAATTTGGATCCAGAACGATGGGATGAGGCAGCTCTTTTGTTTTTAAGGGCACGATGGCATCGATGATGCGCTGCAAAGGCAATGTAATTCGATGAAGCTTCCATCCACTAACCACACTATAGATGCAAAATAGCAAAAAGAGATGCTCTATCTTTTCGATAAAAAAAAAGGAGAGAGTAAAAAATCCAATGCAAAAAGCTTGGCAAAGAAAAATCTTTCTACGAAAAGTCAGCATTATTTTGGGTATAAACTCTTTGCCCCTTCTTGCGTCAAGACAACCGTGTTCTCGTAGCGAATGCCCCCAACTCCCGGCAAATAGAGCCCAGGCTCGATTGTGAAGACCATGTCGCAAAGAAGAGGACAATCGCGATCGGCTCCATTGTAGCGAAGTCGTGGATATTCATGGACCTCCAATCCAATTCCATGTCCAAGGCCGTGGCAAAAAAGGGGGTCGACCCCCTTTTCTCTAAAGTAGCTGTGCACACACTCATCCAGTTCTCCTGCAAGCATCCCGGGGCGAGCTGCAGCAAATGCGATCTGATAAGCCTCATAGACCCACTCCTGTAATTGCAGGAGTTGCTGATTTGGTTCGCCAAAAAAGAGCGTCCGCGTCATGTCCCCAGAGTAATCATCCACCACTGCTCCGATGTCAATCAGAACGATATCTCCCTTCTTAAGCCGATTTTCGGGACTTGCGCGATGATGGGGATATGCGCTCTTTTCTCCAAATGCAATGATCGGTGAGAAGGCGAGTCCTGATGCCCCATTCTCTCTACAAAAGCGCTCAAAAGACCAGGCGAGTTCTGCTTCACTGACCCCCTCTCGAAGTTCTTTTACCAGCATACAGTAGCCTTGCCATGTCAGATCAGCAGCTCTTTGCAGCGCCTCCAATTCCCCCTTTTCTTTACACACGCGAACGGAGCGCATTGGGCCCGGGAAAGAGACCCATTCCTGCTCTGGATACCCCTTTCGCAATGCTTCATAGCGAGCAAAGGGAAGAGTGGCTCCATCGAATCCAATGCGTTTTTCCCCCTTCTGAAAAAGAGGCAAAGTTTTTCCTGACTCATAGAGAAGCACCTCGCATTCTGAGGCCCCCTCTTTTGCCATCGCATGGTATCGCCCATCCACCAGAAGAAACGCCTCCTTTTCTCCGATACAAAGTTTTGCCATGGAAAAGCGCATGCCTGTGAGATAAAAAATATCGATCTCCTCTTCCAGCCAGAGGGCATTCAATCCCTTCTCTTTCATCCAACGCCTACATTTTTCCCATCTTGACATACTCATTCCTCCAACAATCTCGCCAATTGATGACTTTCGAGCGGCATCCAAATCCTTTTTCCTGAAGGATCATGGTGCGGTTCGCGACACTTTTCCAACTGCTTCCAAAGAGAAAGCGCCTCTTCATTGGTATATAATCTTTTTTTTCTTTGCGCATAGCGGCAAACTGCAGTATCCACTCTTTTGCACTCGCTCCAGGCAAGCAAAAACTCTTGTGCATCCGCAAGAGAAATGCCAGAAGGCAGCGCATCAATCGCAAGACGCCTTTTTCCAATCAGGCGACATTCGATCCCAAGCTGAGCGAGCTCCTCCACTGTTTCCTCGCTCTCCGCATGCCATTCCAGTGGCCAAAGGAGCGATTGAAGCTCCCTTGTTTCCGGATAGGAGATCTGTTCATAAAGAACACGCGCAGACGCTGCTGCAAGGTCCACCAGAAGCACACGCTCCTTGTGTACAAGGAAAAACTGATCAATCACTGCCAGCGGATAGGCATCCCAGATAAAGGGGAGCTCCACCTCTTTACTCTCCATCGCAGGCATAGCGATTTTGGCAGGAAGATCCTCTGCCTGCAGAGTCAAAGCGGAAGGAGAAAAAGAGAGTGAGCTGGTAAAGACAAGGGAAGCTGGCTGGAAGGCATTTTGCGTCGCCTCTACAATCTGATGAAAAACCCTCTTCTCATCGGCAAATCGTACCTCTCTCTTTTGAGGATGGACATTGACATCGATCTCTTCGGGGTCCAGCGTCAAAAAGAGCACAAAAGAGGGGTGAAGATCCTCTGCAATACGCGTGCCATAGCCCACCTTAACGGCGCGGGAAACAAGGGGAGAAAAAAGCGACCTGCGATTGATAAAAAGGTATTGCTGACGCCTCTGTTCCCGCGCTGCTGCAGGATCTGCAAACCGTCCCCAAATATTTTCATCTTCTATGCAATAGGGCATGGGCCCTAAAATCTCGGCCACCCTCTCCTCTCTTTTTGCAACATCGAGCATCAACCGCTCTTTCCCATCGACAACAAGAGAAAAGGCTATTTCCGGATGCGCAAGAGCAATCGTTTCGACCATGCGCACAAGAGGTGCACTCTGCTTGGATGCACAAAACTTTTTGCGTGCAGGAACATTGAAAAAAAGAGAGCGCACCTCCACGGTCGTGCCTCGATTGCGCACACCGGAGCGCACCTCTCCTACCTTCCCGCCTGCTACATGAAGCTGATACGCCTCCTCACCCTCAGAAGTACAAATAGTAAGATGGGACACAGCAGCAATGGCAGCAAGAGCCTCTCCACGAAATCCCATAGTAAGAAGCCGCTCCAGGTCCTCATCGCTCCGGATTTTTGAGGTCGCATGCCTTTCAACGGAGAGTTTCAGGTCCTCCTGATCCATTCCACAGCCATCATCCTCTACGCGGATCAACCGCTCTCCACCCTCTTCGACCCAGATTGCAATGCGTTTTGCCCCTGCATCGACGCTGTTTTCCAAAACCTCCTTGAGCAGCGAAGCAGGACTCTCTACAACTTCTCCTGCAGCGATGCGGTTAATCACTTCTTCCGAAAGGCGATAAATCTTCATTCTTTCCATCATAGCGCCTTGGGGTACAACAGGACAACAATCTGAATAGACCTCTTACGCAACTGAGGTCTAATGATCAAAAAAATGTTAACTTGTTAAAATAGATTCAAAATGAGGTCTTCTCTGGTCTCACTAGCACGCGAAATTGGGGAAACTCTCGACAGACTTTTCCCAAACCCCACGATCCCTTTACACCACAAAGATCCATATACTCTACTCATCGCTGTCCTCCTCTCCGCACAATGCACAGATGAGCGCGTCAATCGCATTACGCCTGAGCTCTTCTCCCTTGCAGAAACAGCGGAGGAAATGGCCCTCCTCGACCCAAAAGAGATCGAAAAAGTGATTCGACCATGTGGTCTTGCTCCAACCAAAGCGCGAGCCATCCACAAACTCTCTCAACTTCTCATTACAAAACATGGCGGCTCAGTTCCCGCATCGCTAAGCGCCTTGGAGGAACTTCCTGGCGTTGGACATAAAACAGCCTCCGTCGTGATGGCACAAGCCTTTCAAAAACCGGCATTCCCCGTAGACACTCACATCTTTCGCGCAGCACATCGCTGGGGACTGAGTAAGGGGAAAAGCGTGATTGCAGTAGAAAAGGATCTAAAGCGCCTTTTCCCAAGAAAGGAATGGACCCGCCGGCATCTACAAATCATCCTCTTTTGCAGGCGTTACTGTCCTGCAAGAGGGCACGTAGTCAAAAATTGTCCGATTTGTGGAAAAATTTTACTCTGTTAGAAGAGCATCAAGAGCTGCCTGATACTGCTCTTCAAGGGCCAGCTCATGCAATAGAGCGTGACAACGCTTGCCGAGCTGCAAAAAGTCTAAAATATCTTTTCGCGTGTTCAGAGACACTCCCCACTGAAAAGGAATTTTTTGCACCAGAAGCACCGACTCCCCATTGCGGACAAATGAGGTTGCATGGGGCAAAAAGATGCGATCTCGCCTCGCCTCTATATACTTTTCAACGGAATAGGCCATCTTTTTTGCCTCATATACAGGCACAGAAAGAACAAACATTTTTCGATCAAAATCGAAATCAATGCCGACACTTTCTTTATTTATAGAAAAAACTATCTGAGTTAGTATTTGATTAACGTCTTCTAACATGCAAGGTTAGTATAACATGGTTTCTCTTTTACGCCACAGTGCGAACTATTTTTTGAGAAGCTGCTGAATCTGATCCAGAAGGCATTGTAAATCTTCTTTTTCCTGGGCTGTAGGTGTGCACCAACGATTTTTGAGAATATCGCTTGTTCTCTTAAGAAATTGTAGCGCATGGGCGGCAAGACGGGAAGGGCGCTTCTGATCTTCAACAGAGGGGAATTGCTTGCGAATAAGCTGAAGAAGCTCTCTCTTGCTTTGTCCGGAATAACCGCGAATGAGCGACTCTTTACTCGCTGAAGTGCCCTGACGACTTGCCAGCGTATAGATCGCCTGCCTTGGCATCTGATCGATGATAGGGTGAACAGGAGGAGGCATAAGCATGTAGAATTCGTAGTATTGCAAAAAGTTGTAGGGGGTCTGTCGATTGCCATAAGTCGCATAGAGCCAGGCAGTAAATGCCCCATCGCGATATCCTTTGAGAATCTCCTGCGCCTTTTTAATCCTTTCTCCATGCAGGATCACTGCCTGATTTGCGATGGCCTTCACTTCAGATGTAAGAGCGGAGAGCGAAGCGAGATCATCGCCAATGTCGTAAGAAGTCTCTTGCCTGTGATCTTCAAGGATAGCAACGATCTCCTGTTTTTCTCCCTCGCTTAAGGGAGAAACTCGAAAAACACCAGAAAAACTAGAAAGATCGCCATTATTAGCCCTCTCTACAAGAGCAGCGATCTTCGGCTCTTTTGTCTCCTTCTGCCGGAAACGCAAGTTGAGAAGCTCATTAAACTTAGCCATTCTTTAGACCTCCTTCGAATCGTGGGTTCTGTCGATTTTCGGGTTCTTTTGAGCCGAATTTCGCTTCTTTTTTGGGGAGCTGTATCAACACGTGTATACAGCTCCCCAAAAAAGAAGCGAAAT
>JAGWKO010000022.1 GCA_028873295.1 Verrucomicrobiota bacterium | reverse complement strand
TGATGAGAAGGATGTGCATGATACGCATGATAAATTTATCATGCGTATCATGCACATCCTTCTCATCATGTTTTCTTCCTAAGATCAAAGGCCAGTTGTCAACTCTTCATCTTGTTTGGGTATACCCAAAAGCTCCAAAGTCAAACTTTTGAGTTTTTTTCGGCATAGACCGCTTCGAGCAAAGTCTCCTCTTCAGGAGCCTCCTGCTTTACAGCTCCCTCCAGGCTCGCAACTCCTCTCTTGGAACTTCTGCAAAACTCGAGCCAATGCTGAATCTCGGGATAAAGAGGGACTTCTCTTTCAATCGTCGAAAGAGCCTCCTCTAAATGAAGGCCTGAGCGAAAAGTGAGTTTGAACGCCTTGCTGATGGCGATGCGCACTTCAAGAGAAAAATGATTGCGCTTCAACCCGACTAAATTAATACCACCAAAACGGTAGGGCACTCCTCCGCCAATAGTATAAGGAGGAATATCGCGGAGAATGCCGCTAAAGCCTCCCACCATCGCATGACAACCAACTCTGACGAACTGATGGATCGGGGTCATCCCTCCAATGCGCGCATAGTCGCCAACAGTCACATGACCCGCAAGCATTGCGCCATTTGACATTACAACGTGATTCCCAAGCTCACAATTGTGTGCCACGTGGCAATAGGCCATGATGAGACAGTCGTCGCCAACTCGCACGGTCGTATTTTCCTGACAGGAGGAGTTAATCGTCGCATATTCGCGAATCTCACATCGCTTGCCAATGGAAACAAAGGTTTTTTCTCCACGATATTTCAGATCCTGTGACTTTGTTCCGATTGCAGCTCCAGGCCAAACAACCGTCTCCTCTCCTATCGTGGTGTAGCCATCGATGTAGGCATGCGCCTTGATCTGCACACCATCTTCCAATGTAACGTGCTGCTTTACTATGGCAAAGGGCTCAATCTTCACACCTTTCCCCAACTGCGCTCCCGGCTCTACAATGGCGAGAGGATGGATCTCTGATTCTTGAGACATCACAACTTTTCCTTATCAACTAAAGCAAATCCAAGTTCCGCTTCTACTGCGAGTTGCTCTCCCAACATGGCTCTTGCCTGCACTTTTCCACCATTGACGCTCAGGTGAATGCCCTTGCAGTGCAAATGAAGCACATCTCCAGGCACAACGGGCTTGCGGAATTTTGCCTGGGTAACATTGAGAAGCAGAGCGATCTTGTTCGTATATCCCCTCTGATGCACTAAAATGCCCCCGGTCTGCGCAAGGGCTTCCAGGATAAGAACACCCGGCATGATTGGAATGCCTGGAAAGTGCCCCTGGAAAAAGGGCTCATTCCATGTCAGATTCTTTACACCCACAATCTCTCCTGCCTCTACATCCATATGAAGGATGCGATCGACAAGCAAAAAGGGGTAACGATGAGGAAGAATGTCAGAAATCTGCCTGGCTCCTAAGAGATAGGAAACATTTTTATCGCCCACATTCCACCGCCTTGGGAATAAACACTCGTTCCTCCTGCTCCAATGCCTTGGCGAGCACTTTGGCAAAAGCCACGTTGCTTGCATGTCCGGAACGAATTGCAATGACATGCGCTTGAATTGGCATCCCGATCAGAGCCAAATCGCCAATCAGATCCAGAATCTTGTGACGCACCATCTCGTTTTCAAAGCGCGCCCCCTCGGGATTCAAAATCCTGCCCCCTTGAATTACAAGAGCATTCTCAAGTCCTCCCCCCTTGATCCATCCCTTTTCAACAAAGGGCAGGATCTCTTCGTAGAGAGAAAAGGTACGAGACAGAGCTATTTCTGCTTTATAGCGGAGCGGCTGCACGACAAAAGAGTAGTACTGCGAGCGTAAAAGAGGTGAGTGAGGGTAATGAAGGGTATAACTGATGCGAAATTCGGAACTCGGCAGCGCCACAAGATGCACTTCGCCTTCTGACCAAGAGACAGGCCGAGAGATAATCCCACAGCGCCTCGGCGCCTCTTGAGAAACAAGACCACTCTTTTCAATCAGTTCCAGAAAAGGTTGCGCGCTTCCATCGACAGCTGGTATCTCGGGCCCTTCGATCTCTACCACAACATTGTCGACCCCATAAGCAAAAAGGGCAGAGAGAAGATGTTCTACCATCATCACGCTGCTTCTTCCCGCAACAAGTCGCGTACATCTCACCGCCTCTCCGACATAAGGCAGTAGCGCAGGGACCCAGGGTTTCCCCGAAAGATCCATTCTGCGGAAACGAATACCTGTATCCGGAGCTGCTGGACAAAGCCTGAGAGAAACCTTTTCTCCAGTAAAAAGTCCCACTCCCGAGATCGATGCTTCACTCTGAATCGTTTTTTGCAAAGACAACAAAAGATGCTCTCTTGAAGAGTTTAGAAAAAGTTAGCGCAGACCTCCATTTAGAGGCAACTGGAACTTGGGCCGCAAGAAAAAGAAGGCTCAAGAGAAGAATGGCTGCATCCCCCCAGAACGTATAGGGAGTCCTCCAGGAAAAAGAGTGAATCATATGCGACTCTTTCTCTCCAAAACAGTTCAGTGCTGTCGTGATTCCCTGGTTGCATACGCGCACAAAAAAGGTCCCATTCTCTACAGCTCTCAGCCTTCCCTGTTCAAAATGCTGTCTTGCAAGGCGCGACTCGGGGAACCATGCATCGTTGGAAAGAGCGACAAAAAGAGTGGCGCCACTTTTGCGCATGCGATGGACAAAATCGCTGCGCGTCTCCTCCAGACAGATGGGAGTAGCAAAAGAGGCTTGTGGAATAGAGAAAAGTTTCAGATCATCCCCAGCCATAAAAAAGCTATGAATGCCAAAGAGTTTTTCGATCAGAGGAGCCAGGAAGGCACAGGGAAGATACTCTCCGACAGGCACCAGAATATTTTTGGCGTAGGTTTGGGGCCCCTCCTCGCTTCCTGGCAAAAAGAGCGTCGCAGCATTATACCTTTCCACACTGCAGCCCATCAGAACGCTTGCCCCACTGTGGTTTGCAAGCGTTTGCGCAAAAAAAGCATGGGTCGCCCCCCAGTCTGTCGTCCCATCCAGGCGCTCTCTTGGAGAAACAAATGGCGCGCGAAGAGGCGGAAAGGGGGATGTAGGAAAGTGGGCCTGCCAGAGAGTTTTAGCAAATTCCACCGAGCAGAGCGGGGTGGAAAGAGAATAGGGCAAAGCCCCCTCTGGAAGAACAATCAGATCGCAGGGAGAAGAATCAAGGCGCTGCCAAAGGAGTTCCCACTGGTCAACAGGTGGGATAAGGGTCTCTTTTTCTTCGATAGTGAGATTGGTATCTATCAACTGCAGGGCAAGCGATGGCGAGGAGGCTATTTGTGGGCGCAACGCGGACTCGTAAATCAACCCATAGGCATAGGGGAAGAGAAAGAGAAACGCCCAAAGAACGAGTTTTTTTCGCAAGAGAGCGAGGTTCGTCCAAATCACCCAAAAGGAGAGTCCATAGACGCCAAAAAGGGAGGCAAGTTGCGTTGAAGGGGTATAGCAAGCAAGAGTCATTCCTACAGGGTCCCAGGTGAATCCAGTAAAAAGAAAGATGCGCAACCACTCAAAAAGCGTCCAGAGCGAGG
Source organism: Verrucomicrobiota bacterium (assembly GCA_028873295.1). Classification (GTDB taxonomy): domain Bacteria; phylum Chlamydiota; class Chlamydiia; order Chlamydiales; family SM23-39; genus JAGWKO01. Next base: position 15,737 of record JAGWKO010000022.1, on the reverse strand, counting down.
CTCCGGCTAATGGGGAAAACGTGAAAACAAAACGGGACAAAAGAGCAAATTGCAGTGCGAAGAGAAGTATGAGGAAGAGATAGACGAAAAGAAAAAGCGGCCCCATGTAATGGATCGAGGTCATCCAGGAGAGGTGAATCGCCGTTACCCCCGCATACCAGAGAAACGAGAGGGGGAGATATTTGGCGTGATTGCGAAAAGACCACCAAAAGAGCGCATACCCCCCTGCGGAGGCAAGAGGGCCGAGGAGAGGAACCCAAGCGGGATTGCCAAAAGCGACAATGACCCAACTTATAATGCAAAAAAAAAGATTGGAGAGAGGTCTATTCACCGCATGTTCTCTCTAGTGCCGCGCAGCACAACGAGGAGCAACCCCCCGACAATGGCCAAATCGCGCAGGAAAAAAGAGAACTGGATTGTGCGCACATGCGCCTCGGAAAACCAGAAGTGCTGAACAAAGAAAGTCGCCGGCAGAAGGATGCAGATCAGGAGCAAGGCTCCCCACTTTTCATACTTTCCAAAAAGAAGGAGTAGAGCGCCGAGCAATTGAAGTGCAGAGACAGTCATAAGAAAAAGAGGCGACTTGGCAAAGAGAAAGTGGAAGAGGCCCTGCAGAAAATCGGACGAGACGCTGTAGGTTTGCCAATCGGCAACAGTCGCCATAAACCGCTTTTCCGTCTCTTTCCAATAAAGAATTTGATTAACGCTCGACACAAGAAAAACAAGGCTGAGCAGAGCTCTTGCAAGAACGGTCAGAACTGCTTTGAATAGGGGCATAGCCTCAGATTACAGAAAATCTCTATTTGATTCACGGTAATATCATTTCATCTGTACAATAGGTGGCACGATGCAGAAATCTTTTTGTCAGCACCATATCGAGCGATTTTTTGGACGCTTTGCCTGGGATATGCCCCTGGACCTCGCGCTCTCCCGCTACTTCAAAGAGAATAAAGCGCTGGGATCAAAAGATCGCAAAGAGGTCGGCTCTGTCATCTATGACATGGTGCGATGGAAGTCTTTGCTTGATTGGGAGGTAGGGGAGCATTCCTCCTGGCATGAGCGCCTTTCTCTCTATCAGAGCGAAAGGTTCTCCAGACTGCGCGAGACCTCTTCCGTTCCAGAAGCTGTGCGCATAGGAGTGCCTGAGTGGCTCCTTCGACGCCTGATCGTGCGGTTTGGAGCGGATCGGGGACGCGAGATAGCGCGCATTTTAAATAGCGAAGCGCCCCTTACCGTTCGCGCAAATAGCGCAAAAACTACCCGAGAGCAGCTCTTTTCTCTATGGAAAGAGCACTACTCCATTCAATTTTGCAAGATGGCGCCCCACGGCATTCAGTTTGCGAAAAGGGAGCCTCTCTTTACCCTCCCCGAGTTCAAAGAGGGCCTTTTTGAAGTGCAGGATGAGGGTAGTCAACTTGTCGCGCAGGAAGTGGGTGCAAAACCTGGGCATCTGGTACTTGATTTCTGCAGCGGTTCAGGAGGAAAAACTTTGGGATTTGCTCCCGCCATGGAAGGAAAAGGACAAATTTTCCTTCACGATATCCGTCCAAGACTCCTTATAGAGGCAAAAAAAAGATTGCGTCGCGCCGGCATCCAGAATGGGCAATTCCTCTCTCCCGACCATCCTCAACTCAAGAAACTAAAGGGAAGATGCGATTGGGTGCTTATCGATGTCCCCTGCAGTGGGACAGGCACGCTGCGCAGGAATCCGGACCAAAAATGGCGCCTTCAGGAAAGCGACATCGAGCGCTTTGTCTCTCTTCAGAGAACAATCGCCGAAGAGGCCCTTCTCTACCTCAAGCCTGGAGGACACCTCGTCTATGCTACCTGCAGCCTTCTCAAGGAAGAAAATGAAGATCAGATCGATTGGCTGCTTTCCCAAAAAACTCTTACTCTTGTGAAGCCTCCCCTTCTCCTTGCCCCCGAACAGGGAGGGATGGATGGATTTTTCTCTGCCTGCCTGAGAATGCCCCCTTCAAAAAATATCCCCACGGATTTATACTGCACTCCGTGAGCCTTATCATTGCTTCTTTCTTCTTTTTTTCTTCTCTCGCAGCTGCTCTGCCGATGTCTCAAGGACTGGCCGAACCACAGATTGCGATGCGCAATTGTATTTTGTGTCAGGTCAACGGCACGACGATTTCCGTGATGGATGTCAAAAAGCAGATGGATCTGCTCTTTCTCCAACGCTACTCCAGCGCACAAAATATGGCTCCTGCCCGCTATCAGTTCTACGAGACCAGCTGGCGCAGGGTTCTCATGGATCTTGTGGATAATGAACTGATCCTTGCAGATGCAGAAAGCAAAGAGGTCAAGCTCAGCGATGGCGATATCCGCGAAGAGATGGAAGCGCGTTTTGGCCCCAATATTCTTTCCACACTCGACCCGATGGGGCTCAGCTATGAAGAGGCGTGGAAGCTGATAAAGAAAGAAATGTTGGTGCAGAGAATGAGCTGGTGGTTCATTCATGCAAAAGCTCTTCAGGGCGTTACACCAGGCGATATCCGCAAAGCCTACCGCCTCCATCTTGAAGCAAACCCCTCTTACCAGGATTACACCTACCAGATTCTCTCTGTTCGCGCAGAGAAGAGCGAAGAGGTAGCAGAAAAGCTCTCTCAGCTTCTTCAAGACAAAAAAGAGACACCAGAAACCTTGCGGGAAGAACTCTTGGCAGCCCTCCCTTCTTTGCAGATCTCCTCTTCCTACACTCTTCCGAGCAAGCAGATGGCAGAGCCGCAAAAAGAGCTCCTTGCCTCTCTTTCACCTGGACAATATAGCGCTCCCTTCCTGCAACAGAAGGACCAGGCCGTTGTGAAAATATTTTACCTTATTGGGAAAGAGGATCACCCCGCTCCATCCTTTGAAGAGATGGCACCCTCTCTTCGAAATGAACTTCTGCAGAAAATGACTCTTCGCGAGTCTCAAAAGTATGTAAGTAAACTTCGCAACCATTATGGCGTAGACCCGGAATCTCTAACAGCACATCTACCCAAGGATTTTCACCCCTTTTCGCTGCAGTGAGAACTCTTTCAGAACTTTTGCCCTTCCTGAATCAGTTGGGAAGGCGCCCGAATCGAGCGCTGTCGCAAAGCTTCCTTGTAGATCCCAACATTGTGCGCAAAATCGTCGATCTTGCAGTTGTTAGAGATGGTGATTCAGTCTTTGAAATTGGCCCTGGAGCAGGGGCTCTCACATCCGAGCTGATGCAGCGCGGCGCAAAGCTGATCGCTGTTGAAAAAGATCCTGTCCTTGCTGTGGCTCTTCAGGCAAGAGGGGTCCGCCTCTTTTCTTGCGACATTCTTGATTTTGATTGGCAAATGCTTCATTCCCAAGCGCCTTTTAAGGTGGTAGCAAACCTCCCCTATCATATCACTACACCGATTCTTGAACTGCTTCTACAGCATAAATCTCTCTTTTCCTCTTTTACCATCATGGTCCAAGAGGAAGTTGCACTTCGCATGATGGCCCGCCCTGGCAGTTCTGACTATGGGGCTCTCTCTCTTTTCATGCAGTTTCACACGGAACTGATCGATTCTTTTCTCGTTTCCCCCTCCTGTTTTTACCCGCGGCCCAAGATCTTTTCACGGGTACTTCATTTCCTGCCAAAAAAATCGCCTCTTTCGGAAGCTGCGCTTTCCACGATTCGCCGCACCTTCCAAACGCGCCGCAAAATGCTCCGCACTTCCCTTAAAGATCTCCTTTCACAGGAGGAGATTGAAAAGGGGCTTTTAGCAGCAGGGGCGTCCCCACAAGCAAGGCCAGAGGAGCTCTCTTTGGAGCAGTGGTGCGAGTTTTTCTCGTAAAATTATTTGACGTCTGATATCTTCCTCCCTCTTTTCAAATTCAAGAGGGAAATGATGATACCTGGCATCCGGTTCAGTAAAACAGTGAGCAGCACTCTCCGACTCGCACCAACTTCCTGCGTCTGGCGCGGAAGAACCATCTCCCAACGCTACTTTTCAAACGATCCAAAAACTATTTTTGAAGCAATTGACAGAGCTGACTTCAAAGCGTTTAAAACATTTGTCGAAAAAAACCCCCACTCAGTCAATGAAAGAGAGCTGGATGGCGTGACTCCTCTTCATTTTCTTGCTGGAGCAAGCCCACACTGGGGGATACGCTTCCCTGTAAGGAAAGAGCTTCCTGTGGAATATGTTAGGCTCCTTTTGGAAAAGGGCGCTAACAAGGACGCAACCAATGAGTATAGTGAATCCCCTCTTCACATAGCAGCAAAGGTTGGCTATCCTCTCTTGGCCAAAGAACTCATCGATAAAAAGGCAAAAGTCCTACCAAAAATGCTCGAAGACTCCCTTCTCAGAACTGTCAATTTCGATCCTGCTTTCCGCACCGAGCAGATTTTAATGGATGGAGGAGTGGACATTCACTCATCTGGCTCCGAGTTGCTGATGAAGCTTATCCAATCACACGACGATCTCATTCTACGGTTCAGAGGTTCTCATAAATCCGGTAATCCCCTCATTTCGGATATACAGAGGATCGAGCGCGAACATTACGATGTTCTGCATCACAAGATTCAATTTTTAGTAGAAAAAGGCGTTCCTGCAGATGCAGCTCTACAAGAGGCCCTAAAACGACTTGACCCAGTTCATACTAGAAAGATTGAGAATATAAATCTGCGCAAGGCGATTATGATCCTGGCAAATCATACAAAGGATCTTACTATTCGAGATGAAAATGGATGGGGCCTCCTTCATCTCGCAGTGAATGCAAACCATTCACCCCTCATTGAATATTTGGTCTCCAAGGGGCTCTCTCCTGATCTTCCAGACAACCAGGGCATCACACCCTACGACCTTGCATGTTTAATATCGGGCAATAAAAGGCTCGAAAAACTCTTTTCCACTTCGAACAAAAGAGGTCCGAGAGCAAAAGAACTTGCCCTAATCGTCAATCGATTGCCTCGAAACCTGATCCATCGTCCTTATTGGGACGAAAGCATAGAAAAATCCCAGTATGCTATAGGCAGACAGTTTGTTACTGCTCTATCCTACATCACACCTCAGCCTATAGGAGAGGAGCTCTCTCTTCTTTACCGCCTTAAAGGAAATGGCAGTCCAAGTAAAATGGCTCATGCACTCATCAATCGCGATATACACTGCGTGAAAGAACTCGTCAGTACTGGGTGGAATGCGCTGATCGAAAAAGATTTTCAAACCCATGCCGCGCATGAACGTTCCAGAGACGCAGGTTCTCCTCCTCTGTTTTATAAAACACTTGGAGAAGTGTGCGATACTGACCCCGAGTTTGCAACAGCAGTTCTCAAGGAACTAACCAACTCCCTCTACTCTGGCATGACGCTAGGGTCCGAATTCCAGGTTGCCTGGAAACAACAGCACGAGAAAAAGCTCTTGCTTCTTTTAGACATACAGGGGCTCTCAGAAGATTTCGAAAAGGAGACCGGAGAATCTTTGCATCAATTTCTCTGGAGACACCTCTCTTACGAAGACTCCGATCGCGGCACATATTCTCCATTCTATGATGCCGCATGGCGCATCATTGATAAAGCGCAAGACAAGCGGCTCATTGGAAAGCGCGAGTATGGAACCAAATCGCAGCAACCGGCACATTAAAAGTTTGACTTTATAGGATAATATTATTTAAAAACATACAACTTGTTTTTTGTTGTACAATATTGTATAATTTGTTGATGTATGATGATAGCAAACAATTATACTAACGCTGTCGTAAAAATAGAAACAGCAGCAGAACGCCCTCCTACAGTAGAAAAATTTTTCAACACCAGAGACATGGTGGCGAACTGTCTTTCTTGGCTTGATACTAAGTCTCTTAGACATTGCACGCTTGTCTGCAGAGCGATCAATTATACCACATTAATGACAACAAAAAACTGGACAACCAGGTTTGTTAAAGAAGTTCCGCCAAATTTAAATTTGTTACCCCTTCGAGAAGAGATTGAAAAGATAGAGTCGGTTCTCCTGGCATCGCCCACTCTAACCGCACCCCTCCTTGCTAGTATGCGCCACAACATCCCCCCTCAACTGCAAAAACTGGGCATAGCTGCTAAAACATCCGCACAACCTGTGTCCTATGAAAACGCACGAACGCTCGCGCGTGTTGGAGCTTTTAAGAGAGCGTGCGAGGTTGCGCACAATATCCCCCCTCACCCCATCCCTCTTTTGGATCAGCGTGAAAGCGAAAAAGCTTTGTGCACCATTGCCCTCGTGATGGCATTGTCCAGGTGCGGAGTGGAGGATCTTTTGGAAGTTGTAAATATGCTACCCAATGAATCCTATTATCTCCACTCGCTATTGGAACAGATCGCCAAAATAAAAATCGCTTCGGGAACTCCTGTAGATGATCTTTTGCGCATTGCCCATGCGAGCAGACCGGAATTTCGTAACAATATTTCATATATGATGTTTAAAGAGATGGTTTCTCTCAATTACAATTTTGACGCACTTATGCGTTTCGCAAACTCACTGCAAATGGAGGAGGGTACACTTGCTCGTACCACAATTTTTTTGACGCTTGCCAAATTCATGGTCATTGCCTACCAGGAGAGAGAAGATCGGGGTATAGGCGAGATTTTAGAAGTTGTGAATGCAAATACACAGAATTACTCACTGAATTTTTACGAAATCGCCACAGAGGTTGAAGGCATTGTGAAGGCAATGCTCTCTGTTGGGCATAGCGAAAATCAGCTCTTTAACTTCATAAAAGGAATAAAAGATCTGCCACATTATGAATCAGATCTGTATGTCATCGTTAATGCAATGGTCTCTTCTGGACGGAACTTGAACGAAATACTAGGAATCGCATCATTAATAAAAAATGACACTCTGTATGTTAAAGCATTAAGAAGTATCGCTACCAAAATGACCCTTAACAAAGAAGAGGCTGACACTTTTTTGAATGCTACACAAAAAATAAGAAACACAGAGGATCGCGATCGCGTTATTATTAAGCTTGCAAGAAACCAACATGCAGATGAAATTGCAAATATTCTAAAAAATGTAACAAATAAAAAAAGAACAACAAATGTCATTAACATATTCAGCGCAATGCAAGATGCTCATTGCAGTGTAAATGACCTATTGCGATTCGCATCTTCCATAGAAAGCACATCTCTGCGCGGTATACTGTTACGAAGTTTTTCAGCTGACATGTGTCATAATGGTCGTTCAGATGACGCCCTTTTGATTGCAAATGGCATACCTGACGAAAAAGAACATGATGATGCTATTTTATTAATTTCTCTTCTGAATGCTTGGACTGATTACAACAAAGAAAACCTCCTTCTCGCTGTAAAGGAGATACGCAACAACACTCTTCGTCACGCTCTTACACAGACGATCTCCATGGCAACGCTCGAAGAGTGCAAACAAGAGCTTTTGCATATTAGGACAGCACGAGCTAAGAAAACCGTAAATGGCTGTCACTATCAGGAAGTTGCTGCTTTGCAGCACATCGTTGCCACGATGCTCAAAGCCAGACAGCCTACGGATAAAATATTATCCTTTATTAATGAAATATCCACGGAAGCAATTGGAGCTGCATACGCTTCTGCTTCTCAATGCATTGCCGATCAAATGGTCGCAGCTGGATACAGCACAGATGAGATTTTGAATGTTATAAGTCGAGAAATACAGGGGCCAGCGACTCTCGAGAAGATCGTCACTTCTATTTCCGTTGAAATGATTAAGGCCGGCTGTAAAGTAGATGATCTTTTGCACCTCATCCAGGCAGCGTTCCGCCAAACGCTCTACTTCGATTCATACCCTATGAATCAGATCACATCACAAATGATCACTCAAGGGTATAGCGTAGAAGACATTCTCCTCATTACAACGACAGGCAACTCCTGTCATCGAGCTTATCTCTTATGGGATCTCTCTGTTCAGATGGCTAAAAGACAAGATCGACGCCCGGAAGAGATGATCAAACTCGCAACTGCGTAATCATCTATTGAACAAGTGCTTGCATCGATGGAGCAGGGTCGCCTCCACTCTTTCCTGCGCTCTGAGCTCTCCTCGCGCAACCAGCCTTCCCTTTTGATCTATCGCCTGCACTTCTCCAACAAACGCCCCCTTCTCGATCGGAAAATCAGGAACTTGCCAGGAGAGAAAAAGGCGTATCTCCGGTTCTTGAGAGGGGAAGTAGCTGAAAAAGAGGTTCTTTGCAAGAACAGCGCGCAACTCCTTTTTTGCTCCATCGACCTTTCTTGCAAAAGTGCGGCCCTCATCAAAAAGCAGCCTTTCCCGCCTCTCCTCCTGAAAAGCAGCTTCAAACATCTGAATCATGCCCTGGTAGCGATCCTGATTTTCTGCACATCCGGCAAGGCACCCAATAAGCCTTCTGCCGCGATCTTCGGCAGCTGCAAGAAGCACATAATTGGCCGCTGCGTGATATCCTGTTTTTGCAGCTAAAATTTTGGGGTAGTAAACAGAACTTTTCTCCTGGAGAAACCGGTTGCCGCTCTTCATTACGGACTTCCCCTGTTTATTTGTCTTGGGCCTGGCGTAAGAGACCTGGGAGGCGATTTCACAAAAAAGCTCGCTCTTTAACGCTTCCTGCATCATCAAACAGAGGTCATAGGCAGTCGTCCAATGATCAACGTGATGACATCCATGTGGATTGACAAAATGCGTCTTGTTGCATCCCATCTTCTGCAACCAGGCATTGAGCTCGTCCATAAAGCGAGGGATAGAGCAGCTGATCCCCTCTGCAATTGCGTTGGACGCGTCGTTGCCCGATACAAGAAGAACTCCATGCAAAAGATCGATCACTCGCAGCTCCTCGCCCTCAAGAAGCCCCATGCGCGAGCCATCCACATACCACCACCAGGGCGCCCCCTCCCCATTCGAAGGGCGCTTGCGGAGCGCCTCTGCAGAGACCGTAATAAAGCGCTCTACCCAGTCTCTCTTCTCTTGCAACACAAAAAGCGCCGTCGCAACTTTCGTCACACTCGCTGGGTAGATCTTCTCTTTCCCGCGCTTTTCATAAAGGACATCCCCACTCTCTGCATCCATCAGCATCGCAACAGGCCCCTTTACCTCCACGCGCAGGCCTCGAGCAAACAAATTGAACGACAACAAAAAACTAAAAAAAACTACAACACCCTGAACATGAGGAAAATAGAAGCGCATTGACAAACTCAAAAAAAGAAATTACAATAAAGTTGCGGCTGGTGGATTGTCCAGATCGCTCTCCCCACGTTGGGAGGTTTATTTGGAGGAGAAATATGTTGCATCCGACCCAAATCGAGGAAGCGTATCAGGAATTTACTCGTAATCCGTCCAAATGGATACACGATGGAGTCTTTTCAATCAACCTGCAGTTTCTGCATGATGAAGGACTTATGGATGGATTGCAAACGGGAGAGAATGAAGTTGAAGATCTAACACAATTTTTTCACGTTATTGAGAGCGATGAAAAGGTGACTCTTTTTAATGAGCAGTTCATCGTATGGATCATCCCGAAAGCAGAGAACGAGGATCCTGTAACAAACGTTCTGATTGCGCTTAACCATACACAACGCGCATCCCTTGAGATCGCCTTTAGCACACAAGGCGTCTACAATACGCCAAAATATGTGCTCAAAGTGCTTCAGCACTTTCTTCACGATCTTTTGGAAACAGAGGCCACCGTCAACTCTCTTGAGGAGAAGGACTCTTAACTATAAAGGTTAAGAGGTTTGTCTCGACATCTCTGCAGTAGGAAATTTCATCTACGAGCTGCTTCATCAGATGAATGCCGAGACCGCCCGCCTCTCTTTCTGCAAGCGGCGCCTCAAGATCGATATGGGGCGCGTGAAGCAGTGGGTTATAGAAAGGGCCCCAATCCCTGATGTGCATCTGCATGCCCTTTGCTGTCTTTTGAATGCCAATCTCGATCTCTCCGGGCGATTCTCGATAGCTATGAAGAATCACATTCGCAACCGCCTCTTCTGTAATAAGTTCCAATTTACGGATAGTTGCAGAAGGCAGGTGCTCTGCCTGCAATTCCCCGCGTACCCAAGTGAGCATCACAGGAATTTTATCCAGAGTTGCCGGGAAAAATTTAGTCATTATTCCACTCCATGATTTTTCCATTTTCAATATGGTATGCAGCACATCCCTCCGCAAACAACTGAGATCTAGCCAAACGGACTGCTTCTACACATAGACTTAAAATCTGATCCTGCATCTGATTTATAACAGACGGAACCATCATCATTTGGGAACGAGAAAATGCCTGTTGACACCACATAGGTGCATTGCTCTCTGGGCGGGGATCTCGTGACTATACCCAAACAAGATGAAGAGTTGACAACTGGCCTTTGGTCTCAGGAAGAAAACATGATGAGAAGGATGTGCATGATACGCATGATAAATTTATCATGCGTATCATGCACATCCTTCCCATCATGTTTTCTTCCTGAGACCAAAGGCCAGTTGTCAACTCTTGAACCATTTTGGGTATACACTATCTAGGGGGAGTGAACTTTTACGAGTTTTCTCGTCCATGTTATTCTATATACCAAGAACGAAAGAGGAGATCGACAATTTTTCTTGCCACCTCGGCTTCCATACCAGGAGTTGCCGCCCTCTTTGCCTCTGTTCTTATTCCCAACTGCCCAAGAGAAAAAGAGGAGATCTCCCCGGCGTGCGCCAACTCTTTACCACTCAGATAATCATAATCGATAGAAGCTTCGATCTCAGTAGGGCCAAAAACCGCCTCCCCACTTTTGGCATCGCGTAGAGCTACCTCTACTTTCCAGCGCATTCTCTCTTCAGCATCCTCGCCGTCCAGAGCCCCAATCGTTTCGCTTTCCTGTGAAACAATACGCGCCTCAAGAACATAGGAAGCTTCATTGCCAACTTGAGCCACCCCAGAAACAGCGAGCGCATGAATCAGTTCTGTTGTTAAAGTGCCTTCTCTGTCCCCTGCAATGTAGGGAACGCTAACCAAAGGTAAAGAAGGGGGCGGCCCCCAATGATAACTACACCCTGCAAGAAGACAAAAAAGAAGCGCTCGCCTCATGCCTTGGACGGGTTCTTATCTTGCAAGCGATCCAATCTCTCTTTCGCAATCCCGGAAGATTCAGTTTCCGGATACTGGGAAACGATCTTGGAATAGTAGAGAATGGAGGCGGGAATTTTTTTCGTCTTTTCAAAGAAAGCGGCCGTTTCCATGAGATAGCCTGCGAAGCTCTCGCGCATCTCTTTGAACTCTTTTTCCACCCACTCAACACGCCCCTCTCTTGGGAAAGCGAGGCGAAACTTTTTGAGATTCATCTCGGCAAGATCGAGCAGGGCTGGATCATTGCGCTCCTGCAGTTGCGCTGCATAGATGTGACCTTTTTGCAAAAAGGCCTCAGCAGCAAGGTCATGCTTCGGGAATCGCCGAATCAGAAGGTCCAGCGTCTCCAAAGAGGGCTTATACTCCTCCCATCGCGCCTGAATCTCTGCCTTCCCCAGCAACGCCTGCGCCGCTATCTGCTCATGGGGCATCGAAGTAATCAGGTCTTCATAGATAGAAAGGGCATCCTCTTCCCCTGAAAGAAGTCTGGGAAGCCAGGAAACCCCGAAAAGAGGTTTTTTTGCTCCTTCCCGAAATTTTTCTGCAATCTGGAAGCGGTAGTTAAGAGCATCCTCAAAGTGTTTTGGCGAAGCTGCCTTCGTCAAGTAATCGCTCAGGCTCTCATTTGCCTTATCCCACTCTTCCAGATGAAAGTAGGCCTCTCCCAAAATATAGGGAATCTCTGCAGCAAAAGGGCTCTTGCCGTAGGAGGTAGAGATCTCTTTTGCGTAGCCGACCGCTCTACTCCACTCATGATTTTCCAGAGCTTCCTGAAGAACATGCGTATACTCCAGCACAGAGGGGCCCTCTGCAGCAAAAAGAGCTGTAGCAACAAAAAAAGGTAAAAGAGGCTTTATCATAGGGCTACCATTGTATCAAATATATCAATCCTGTCCATCCTGTCCTCCTGTTATCCTCCCAACCTCCTGTTGCAATGTCTCGGAAAGAGCCACCCCCCAGCGCGCTTCGATGGCGAGCTTCCCGATCACTTTGCTGTTGAGAGAAAATTCGATTTCTACAGGAGAAGATCCGGGACTTGAGCGAAAAAGTTTTTTTAAGGCAAGAATTTGACTGAGACGCACTCGGCCGGCGTCAATAGAAAAAGAATAGCAGGGGCTGTTTTCTTTAGGCTCTTCTTTGGCACTCATGGAACGCCTCTTTGTTTCAAAATGTTTTGCGGAAGCGCGAAGTTTCTGGGAGAGGGCATCCCACTCCTGACATTTTTTGGCATCGGCATGAGCGAGATCGGTCAGAGCCTTGCACACAAGATTTCTCTCCTCTTCTCTCTTTTCCACTTGTAAGATGGCATAGACGAGCTGGTTTTCGCGAAGAAGGGGCAGCTCAGCGATGTAAAGATCAGACCAAACAGTAATCACAGCGCGAGCAAACCCATCTTCCACTGTGAGAATAGCAAATTTTTTCTGCGTCTTCTGCGCTATTTTTACCTGAATCGTATCGATAAGAAAAGCCGCGCGGAAGAGCGAGCCGTCAGGAAGTGAGGAGATCTCCTGTAGGGGGACACAAGAGAGTTCTCTAAAAGCAGGGCGGAAAGCCTCCAGCGGATGGCCTGTTAAAAAGAAACCCAGCAGCTCCTTTTCTCTCTGCAAAAGCTCCTCTTTGGGGGAGCTGTTTTTCACTTCAGGAGCGGAGGTAAAAAGAGGCTCTTCCAGCTCGCTGAAAAGACTCAAAATACCTGCGCTCTCTTCTTTGGCCTTGTGTAAGGCTGTGGAATACATTTCCTCGACACTGCTGCGAAGCTGATCGCGAGACCAGCCCGTAAAATCAAAACAACCCGCCTCAGAGAGGATCTCGATCTGCTTCTTACCCACACAGCTCTTATCCACGCGCTCGATAAACTCATAGAGCGAGGCAAAAGAGCCCTTCCCCTGTCTCTCCTTCAGGATATGCTCTACAACGGCCTGACCGATTCCCTTAATGCCGGAAAGCGCAAAGCGAATCCCTCGCTCTGTTCCGCGGAACACGCAGCTCGACTGGTTGATATCTGGAGGAAGAACAGGTATCTGCAGAGCCTGCGACTCCGCAATGCAGCTTGTCACCTCCGTGAGGTTGTCGCGATTGCAAGTCATCAGCGCCGCCATCCATTCCTGGGGAAAATGGGCCTTTAAAAAGGCAGTGACATAGGAGAGGTACCCATAGGCAGCCGCATGCGATTTATTGAAGCCGTAAGAGGCGAACTTCTCGATCTTGTCAAAGATCGCTCCGGCAATTTCTGGAGAAACGCCCTTTCCTTTTGATCCCTGCAGAAATTTTTCCCTCTGCCGGGCCATCTCTTCCCGATCCTTCTTTCCCATGGCGCGGCGAAGCATATCGCCCTCGCCAAGAGTGTACCCCGCAAGGAGACTTGCAATCTGCATCACCTGTTCCTGGTAGACCATGACGCCATAAGTCTCCTGAAGCACTTCAGCCATCAGGGGGTGATCGATCTCAATTGCTTCCCTGCCATGCTTCCTTTGGATGAAAGAGGGAATCATATCCATTGGGCCGGGACGGTAAAGCGCGCCCACGGCGATGATCTCTTCAAAGACATCGATATGCAGCTGTTTGGCAAGGTCCTGCATGCCGGAAGATTCAAGCTGGAAAACACCGAATGTTTTTCCCTGATTGAGCAGGTCAAAGGTGGGAGTGTCATTGAGAGGGAGGTTAACCCAATCGATCTCGCGATGATGCTCTTCTGCAATGGAGTCGACGCATCTCTGAATTGCGGTCAATGTTTTGAGTCCCAAGAAATCGATCTTGAGCATGCCGATGCTCTCCACCGGTTTCATCGCGTACTGCGTCACCACCATCTGTGAGTCTTTTGGCATACAGACGGGAAGATGATGGATGATCGGATGCTCCGAAATGATCAACCCCGCAGCATGTGTGCTGGTGTTGCGGATAGAGCCCTCTGCTTTCTTTGCCATCTCCAAAAGAAGGCGCGTCTCCTCATCCTCTTCCATCTTGCGACCAAGGTCACCGTCGATCTGAAGAGCCTTTTCGAGTGTCATATTAGGGTCTTCAGGGACAAGAGCGGCAATCTGATTGACCTTCGCAAGAGGAACATCGAGCGCGCGCCCGACATCGCGAATTGCCATTCTCGCCTTCATGGTGCCGAAGGTGATGATCTGGGCCACCCGCTCTTTGCCATACTTTGCAACGACGTAGTCGATCACCTCCTGTCTGCGCTCCATGCAGATATCAACGTCAATATCCGGATAAGAGATCCGTTCCGGATTGATAAAGCGCTCAAAAAAGAGGTGAAAGCGCAGAGGCTCGATATCTGTGATGCCGATCAAATAGGAGATAATGGAGCCCGCAGCGGATCCGCGTCCTGGACCCATCGGAATCTTTCTCTTTTTGGCCCAATCAATGAAATCGTACACGATGAGCATGTAGTCGGTCATGCCCTTGGAGGTAATCACGGAAAACTCATAGGCAAACCGCTCCTTTACCACCGCCAATGGGTCTTTCCCCGGGTAGACCTTCGCGATCTCCTGCAACTGGTCTTGCTGATAGCGCCTCTCAATTCCCTGCTGGCAAAGGTCATGCAAGAAATCTCGCGCCGCCTTTTCCCTCTCCTCTCCAGAGATCTCTTTTCCCTGCAAAAGAGGCGGAACAAACGTCGGGTAATACTTTGCTTGAAAGTCAAATGCAAAGGAGCAGGAAGCAGCGATCTTTTCTGTAGCTGCGATAGCCTCGGGAAGGTCGGCAAAAAGGCGCTCCATCTCTTCAGGCAAGCGAAAGTAGAGCTCGCGCGTGGAGCGCACCTGTCGCTTCGGATTGGGAACTCTTCCCTTTGGATGCCCTTCAGAATCTCTTTCCCAAATCAGACAGGGCTCTCCCGATTGGATATTCAGCAACACCTCGTGAGCTGCAAAATCTTCTGGCTCGATGTAGTGGATCGGATGCGTCGCTACCAGAGGGATCGAGAACTTTTTTGCAAGGTCGATAAGCCGTCTATTTCTCTTCTCTTCCAAAGAGACATACTCTTTTGCTCTCTGCACGAGCCAGGCTTCGCTCCCCATCTTTGCTTCATCAAGGGGCGTTCTCTGGATCTCCAGATAAAAATCTTCGCCAAAAAGATCCTTGTACCAGGAGATCTCCTCTACAAGGCTCTCTTCTGTGCCATGAAGAATCTGATCGCTGATAGGTCCCTCCAGAGGACCCGATAGGCAGATGAGTCCCTTGGCGTGTTTTTCAAGCACTTCCTTATCGATACGAGGAGCAAAATAGAACCCTTCCAGAAATCCGATCGAGGAGAGATGGCAAAGATTGCGGTACCCTTCGCTATTTTTAACAAGAAGAAGGATAGGCAATCCGGAAGGGCGCCCCTCTGGCTCTCTCTTCTTTTCGTGCCGCCCTCTTGGGGCCATCCAGATTTCACAGCCGAGGATAGGTTTTACACCCGCTGCTTTACACGCTTTATAAAAGTCGACTGCTCCGTAGAGATTGCCCTGATCTGTCAAAGCAAGAGAAGGCAGAGAGAGCCGCTTTGCCCTTTCTGCAAGCGCTGCGACAGAAGCAGTGGAGTCGAGAATCGAATATTGCGAATGAACGTGCAGTGGAATCCAGCGCGGTGACATGTATACCGAAAATGGTTCAAGAGTTGACAACTGGCCTTTAGTCTCAGAAAGAAAACACGATGGGAAGGATGTGCATGATACGCATGATAAATTTATCATGCGTATCATGCA
>JAGWKO010000021.1 GCA_028873295.1 Verrucomicrobiota bacterium | reverse complement strand
ATACGCATGATAAATTTATCATGCGTATCATGCACATCCTTCCCATCATGTTTTCTTCCTGAGACCAAAGGCCAGTTGTCAACTCTTCAACCATTTTCGGTATAGATACGATCCGTGCTGGATTCGCTGGTAACTTCTTCTATGCTGTAAAATATTTACGTGATAATCTGACATCTTCAGCAAAATTTCAATTTTTTTTTTACGTCATGAGTTGTCTTAAAATTAAAGACTTACACGCGCGTTAAGGTTTTTTTTGTTTGTATTTATTAATTATATGTTAAGATCTGAGGGTCGGGGTTATGGTTGTTTTCTCAATAACGGTCATTGTTACGCTATTTTTCTGTTTTTTATACGACGGGGGGCTCATTGCATTTGAGACGGAAGGGATTCATGAAAGAAGTTCGTTAAGAGTTATGGAGTATCAAGAGGAGCAGATATACCTGGCTTATGAACAGGTACTTGCTTCGATGAAGACCCTTGGCAGGATGGAAGTGGAGAGGGCTGTGGATCTCTTTATAGGCACTCTGATGTGTGCCCAACCGGCTGTTTTAGGGGGCGTTTTCCAGTTAGAAAAAAATGGATTGAATGGCTTGGAGAAGGATTTAAAAAAGATAGGTGGATTCCGGACCGGTAATACAGAGCAGCAGAAGCGGCATATGAAAGAGATGAAATATAGGTTGCTGAACATCATGCTTGTTGTGGAGGCTGCGCACTGCAGTGTGACTGAAGGATTGCTTGCCGATGCAGAACGCCGCGAAATGATGATCAAGGCGCAGCGTATGCGCTTCATTTTGGATAATGATGCAGAGCTGCGGGAGCTTTGTGGGCCGGAGAGCGGAATATTTCTTGATTTGATCATCGAAAGACTGATCGATCCAACGCAAGGGAATTCGTATTACTCCATTTATATCTATGAACTGGAAAAATCAATTCGCCAGGTAAGGTCGGGGAATGGTCTTTATGAGATAGGGAAAGCGATTCTAATAAAGAGATTATGCTAGGTCGCACCTGAGATAGCAGCAAATGCCCGAGCACTTCTTTCCACCACGTCAGGTGTCGAAGGACATTCTTGGCATTCCGCGGCTTTCCTGACAGCACCCTCTCAATGTAGAGATCGATCAAATCGGCAAAAGTGTGTTTGGTCGCAGGATTCGTAAATTCATACCGATCATGCTCGATCGCCGACTCCATATCCCTCTTCCATTTTTTGGCAAACGTCTTTGATCTAAATGATCTGTCAAAGCACTGACCGCCCTTCATCCGAATGCGCACTCGATACGTTTGACAATGCCTATGGGTTCTCACAATAATTCCTCTGAGATCATTTTCTGCCTTCTCAAGGCTTTCCTTCTGTTTCATTTTTTGCTCCTATTGTTATAGCACGAGTTTAGTTGTAAACGATCGAATTCTATTGCAAACTGTTGGAACGAAAAATGGCGTCAGTGGAAATTTTTGCCTTTTCTAGGGAAGAAGGTTAACAATTATTTAATATTTACCCCAATCGCCCAAGAGAATAATATGGTTCCCTATAGACAGGGCGAAAAATGAAAAATCAATCAACTGAAGCCAAAATCACGAAATTCCATCTGGGCATCTATGCGGTTATCGAAGATGAACAGCGCATCCTTCTAGTCAAAAAGTCTAGAGGACCTTACCGAGGAATGTGGGATCTTCCTGGGGGCAGACCTGCTCACGGTGAAACAATTCCTCAAACCCTCCAAAGAGAAGTAAGAGAAGAGACCGGTATCGAACTTATTGATGCCGTCCCTCATACCAACCAGGCTTTTATTGTCGAATACAAGGATGGCGAAGAAGTTATTTCCCTACATCATACGTGCCTTATCTATAAAGCAACTCAATTCGATTCATCTCAATTCCGAGCAAATATTGCCGAGGAAGATGTTGCTGGATGCTCCTGGATCGAAAAATCTCAACTAACCCATCTCCCTCTTTCTAAGGTAGTTTTATGCGCCATATAATCTTTCATTTGACTTGTATCGCCTCTCTCGGATTCTCCAAGGTAAATACTTGCCTTCCGTCTAATTTGATAAGCCCAACGACTGCTACTTTAATGTCAGCCGGTGTTGCGAATGAAGTTTACGTGGTTAATTCTTCGACTTCTGACCCACATATTTTAAAGATTTTCAATAGAAAGACAATTGAAGAGCTAGAGCGCTCCGAATCCCTACTCCAACTCGTTCGTGAAGCAGGAATCAGGGTGCCAGAGTCAATCATTCCACCCACGGAAATTGGATCGAAAGTAATATCTGTCCTCTCATATGTAAACGGCCATCACATCGATGACAGCAATTTACCAGAAGCAGCTAGACTGATGGCCAAGCTACACCTGGTTGAGGCAACAGAAGCTCCCCTGGCTCCTCTAAAAGACTATAACCGCTTATTCGAGAGCTGCAAGGATTGGGAATATTGCGAAGAATTAAAGAAAATATTTGCATCTTTAGATCTTTCATATAGAGGCAGCATTCCTAGAGGCCTTATCCATGGCGATTTCTCTTATACAAACCTCCTTGTAGATGAAGAAAATAATTTAACGCTTCTCGATTTCGATCACCTGCGAAATGATATTTTACTGACAGATTTAGCCCGCTGCCACCTCTTTTACGGCTTCAATCAAGAGGGCAGGCTCAAGGAAGATACTGTCCGATCCTTTGTCTCTGCTTACAACGACATACGCCCATTAAAAGCATCAGAATTAGATGTCTTCTATACTCATATGAAGTTGTGTCTCATAGATGTGGCTTTAGAGATGTACGATCACATGTACGTCAAAAGAGATCTTCCAATTGATCGAGTTGATGGCAATCCTTGCAATGCTTGCTTGACCCCTGATCTAATAGCCAAAGAAGTTTTATCGATCAAAGATAAGACCTCTATAAATCTGGATCAAGAAACCTACCCTATCTTTTTCTTTGGGTTAAGTGGCGTAGGAAAAACGACTTTGATCCATCTATTGGATGGATCTTCTGATCTTTTTTATATCCCAAGATTCACAGTGACTCGAGAACCTCGCGATGATGACGATCCACGTTACTTTGAATATCTCTCAGTGGATGAGTTTATTAAACGCAAGGACCAAAGAGAGTTTTTTGTCTGGATGAACCAACAAGAAACCTACTATGGATATCGACTGGCAAATCTTACTGACCCTAGTAAATATCCCCTAATGAATGCTTCAGCTTACGGAATTGACGCAGTAAGCCGTTTGAAGGGAATAAAGATTCTAATTGAAGGAGATGCTCAACAAGGCTTAGAGCTTCGGCACAACCCAGAAGTAGCGAAAACAAGAGAAAAAGTAAACCGCATAGCCCAAGAGAGATTCTTTAACCAAGATTCATTTCGGGGAAAAATGGATCTCATTTACTTCAATCAATTTGGAAGCCCCAAAGAATCAGCTGCAAAATTAAAAAGACAAATTCTTGAAGAGATGGATCATGCAAATTGAAAAAGGCTCTTTCCGCGATCCATCTGGATCTGTTTTCTACGAAAATGGTGAGGTTTTTCGATTAGTCAACGAATCTTACTTAACTCATTATCAGCAACTCATGAGTTCCGGATTGTATGCAAAGTTAGTTGAAAGCAAACTACTAATTCCGCACGCAGAGGTTAGCAACAACCCTTTGGTCTTAAAACCTAAAAAAATCCCCTTTATTAGCTATCCTCACGAGTGGAGTTTTTCACAGCTTAAAGAAGCCGCACTTGTGACCTTGGAAGTTCAGACGATTGCTGCTGAATACGGCATGCATTTGAAAGATGCCAGTGCATACAATATTCAATTTTATCAGGGCAAAGCTGTTTTAATCGACACTCTCTCACTGGAAATAAAAACAGATTCAATTCCTTGGGTTGCCTACAGGCAATTTTGCCAACATTTTTTAGGACCGTTAGCAGCGCAAGCCTATGTTGATTGGAGACTTAAAAATCTTTCACTTGCACACATTGATGGCCCCCCTCTTGATTTGATTGTCAGACTTTTACCCCTTGCGCGACTGCTTAGACCTTCTTTTCTGATTCACCTTTTACTTCACAGCAAATTCCAAAATAAAGCGAATCACAAATTCCCAACAGGGACTGCTAGACCATCTAAAACTGCAATCCAAGCTCTAACCTCAAGCTTGAAATCTGCGGTAAGCGGGATCAAATGGGAATTTCCAAAAACAACCTGGCAAGATTATCAGAACGATAATAGCTATTCAACTGAAGGGTTTCGCCACAAAGAGCTCATCATTAAGGAGTATTTATCTTTGACCAAACCTGAAATCGTATGGGATCTAGGTGCTAATGAGGGGCATTTTAGTCAGATAGCTAGTGAGTTTGCAAAAGAGGTTATATCGCTAGACGGCGACCCTGTTTGCATAGACCGCCTTTTTAACAAGAAAACTTCAGTTCTACCTCTTTTAATGGACTTGTCTACGCCTACCCCCTCATTCGGTTGGGGAGAAAGGGAAAGAAAAAGCTTGGCCGAAAGAGGACCTGCCGACCTCCTCATGGCCCTCGCTCTTGTCCATCATCTGCGTATCTCTGGAGGAATTCCTTTTATTCGTATCGCTGAGTATTTTTCTAAAATCTGCCATCATCTGATTGTTGAGTTCATCCCTTCAAACGACAAAAAAATTATCCAAATGAACCCAGGAAATAGAATTAACAACGACACATACAACGAAGGTTCATTTAAAAAAGAATTCTCTAATTATTTCAAAATAAAACAAAGAAACCCAATTTCAGACTCAGGAAGAGTTCTATTCCTCATGGAAACAATCAAGGAGGCATCATGTCACTAATTATAGCATATATCGATCCAGGCTCTGGAAGTGTCTTATTTCAAGTGTTAATCGCGGGACTATTAAGCGGGGTCTATTTAGTCCGGGGATATATTCGGGGACTTTTTGGTAAGGTAAGATCGTTGTTTAGAAAATGAAAAAAATATTTCGCCTTATGCAACCCTATCTCATTGCGATCGCGCCTCTTATTGTTCTCTTTCGGAATAATCCAGGGGAAATTTTTTTCTTTGATTTTCTTATTGTTTCTTCGTTCTTAGCGATTGCTATTTTTTTCCTGTTTTTCGTGCTTTCGAGATGGATAAAAGATGAAGAAAAAATCTCTATATCTCTGAGCATTCTTTGCCTTTCCCTGATTATATCTGCAGAGCTTTCTTCTGTTTCAAAACCCTTGATCTGGTCTCTTTGTGCATTAAGTGCTCTTGCTTTATTAAGGCTTCCAATCCCCTTAAAATGGAAATCCGTCCTATCTTGTAGCCTAAGTATCCCATTGCTTGTTGTCATTTCCTACAACCTGTTTGAAATCGGTCACATAAAAAAAACCATTCAAACAGAAATATCTCAGCAAGAATCGACTCCTTTACCGCAAAAACTACATTCAAGTACTTGCTCAAAGGACATTTACATAATCATTTTAGATGAGTTCATCTCCGAGCAAGCTTTCAAAGATTACTACCATTTTGACAATGACCATTTCTTTGATTCTTTAAGAAAAAAACAATTCCATGTTGTCTCTTCTTCGACTTCTAATTATCCCTGGACGATCACCTCTATCGCCTCCATCTTGAATTTTGACTACCACAACACTCAGCTATCGAAAAATGTGTTTACAGGGGTAGCACAGTTTCTCATTGAGCAAAACAAATTGTTCCAGATGCTTAAGGGAGAAGGCTATTCCATTCACCACATTCCATCCATATACTGGATGGGTAATCCCGCTCATAACCCTATTTCTGATTTCTTATTTAGAACAAAGTCTTATGGATTGATCCAAACGCTTTCTCAAATTACACCTTGGAAAGGCGCCTATCGAACGTATCAACGAAACTCTCATCGAGATCACGTGCTTAACCAGTTAGAGCAACTAAAGCTCATTTCGGAAAAGCCAGGGAAAAAATTAGCTTTTGCTCACATTATGTGCCCTCACAGACCTATTGCATTTACTGAAGATGGGAGCACACTTTCAGAACAAGAAGTGATTTTAGCGGAAAAAGACTCTCAACACCGCTTTTATCTTGGGCAAGCAAAGTTCATATCGAAAGAAGTCATAAAAACAATCGATCACATTTTAGAGCACTCTTCCGAAGCCCCTCTTATTCTCATTCTTTCCGATCATGGAAAATTCCCCATTGGGTGTAGTCCAAAAGGAAAACTAACTCTGCCCCTTAAAGAGATTGCTTGGCGCTTTTCTAACCTACAAGCTCTTCACCTCCCAGATTTCAATCATCCTCTCCCCGATCAAATGACTCCTATTAATACAGTTAGAACCATTCTCAATCATTACTTTGGATACGACCTTCCGATTATTGAAGATGCTTGCTGCCCTCATTTTTATGATTTAAATCAGCGTATTCCTAATCAACTCGTGCTGGATAGTCTTTCCCCAAAAATGGCTTATCAGCAATAAGTTCTCACGACATTTTTATTCTTATCATCTCGGGTTGCCGAGTCCGTTAAAAACTCGATCTCTACTTCCACGCCATCGATCTCTTTCGCAAAACTTTCGGTTGCAGGAATATCGACGTCTTTGAAGACATGAATAAAGCCTGCCTCATTGAGGTATTTGGCGATGTTCTTTTTAGAGATCTCAGGAACCCTTCTGGGGATCAACGAATCGATATCGCGCGTTCCGACAGGGAGATTCTCTAGTTTGGGATCGACGAGGTAAAGCTTGTAAATGAAAAGAGCAAAACCGCCCCCGATGACAACGAACTCTCGCCATGGTCCCAATGATTTTAAAAATTCTGAAATAATCTTATCTTCTTGATTCTGTTTCATCTGTTCTTAAGATTTTTGTAGATGCGCTTCAGTTCTGGGGCTCGCCCTGCTATAAATTCTGCTTGTTCTTGGCCACGTAAAGGAAAATGATACAGATCTAAAAAGGTAAGGAGAAGCGGGCAAATGCCGATTTCTTTACCGTCCTTCGCATTTTGCTTGAGCAGCATTTTGTAGTAAGGTTCAATCAATAAAACCTCATACCCTCTTTCTTGTGGTTCCAATTGCAGAGCACTTTCTAATTTCGCCCTAATCGAAGGGTCAAGAATATACAATTCTAATCCTTCCAGGTTGGTATTCTTAAGCCCAAGTGCTTCGGCTGCCGAATGAAGAGCCAAGATCACGTCTTGCTCGAGTCTAGATTTCTTTAAAGCCTTGAACCATTCTGACTTTCCAGAAAAAGCGGAACGATACGTCCTGATTTTGCATTTTTTTATGATGCTATAGTGCTCTAGCCAACTTTCTAGAAGTTCTTTGGGCTTATTAAACGAAAATCTCTTGGCAGTTCTTATTCCTTCAGCTTGCAGGAGACCTTTCAATACCAGAATAATGACTTATGAAGCTGTGCAACGATTCGGAAATTCCGAATAGCTCAAAAGTCGTATCACGCTACGACAATTTCCGTGGACCATTTGTGGACCACTGGCATGCAAAAAAGCGCGATAAATGGCGATAGTTCACAGTAGCTCGAAAGGCTGGCTTCCGCTATGATCTCGGGGAGTTAGCTGCTGGAAAGTGGCGCAGGTGCTGCGGACTCATAACCCGTCGGTCCCTGGTTCAAATCCAGGTTGCCACACATTTTTAAGTGCCTGTTCTTCAATAAGTTAGAATGAAATTTAGGTGAATTTTTCATTTAACATTGTACCTTAAGGCACTTATACGGCACGCTGACATCTTATGCGTGTCAGCTCGTCCCAACACTGTCTGTTCACGTAAACCAAAAAAGGTTCATCCGGCTAATGCGTGCCCTTGATTATGCAGGTGATAGAGTTGCAGCTTGAAATATTCTCTGAGCGATTTTGAAGTGCCAATTCTTGGATCATTTTGGGTATAATACCCGTTCCACTTGAAAGGCTCAAATGGAACGGGTATATAGGCTCTTGAATGCCCTGGGTGGATGACTCCAAAACTCAGCTTGAAAGATTCTCGTATTCAATTTCTTGAGTAAATGCTATACTTCCTCTGAAATAATAGAAAGAAGCGAAAAAATTATGCCATTTTCTTTTTTAAATTCTGTTCCTGAAGTTTTAAAGTCCGTAGTTGAATCGGGTTACGTTACGCCTACTCCTATTCAGGAAGCGGCAATTCCCAAGATTTTAGAGGGCCAGGATATCCTTGCCTCTGCTCAGACGGGGTCCGGGAAAACCGCGGCATTCCTTCTGCCTGCTCTTCATAAGATAAAGGTGACAGCCAAATCGGGGTTCGGCCCTAAAGTTCTTATTTTAGTGCCCACCCGAGAGCTTGCCATGCAGGTTGCTTCACAGGCGGTCAAATATAGCAAATACATGGACCGGGTTACAACCGTTTGCCTCTATGGGGGAGCTCCCTATCCGACGCAGAACCGGCAACTTTCCAGACCCTATGAGATCCTTGTTGCCACACCAGGCAGATTGATCGACCATATGGAGAGGGGGCGTATCGATTTTTCTCAGGTAAAAACGCTTGTGCTCGATGAGGCTGATCGGATGCTCGACATGGGCTTTGTAAAGCCTGTGGAGCAGATTGCGGCTAAGCTGCCAGAAGGAGTGCAGACAGTGATGTTCTCTGCGACTTTTGAGCCAGCTATCCTTAAACTTGCCAAGACGTTAATGAAAGACCCCTGCCATATCAACCTTGCAGGGACGACAAAGAAGCATGAAAATATTGAACAGGCCCTCTACTACGCGGATAATCTTCCGCATAAACTGAAGTTGATCAATCATCTTCTTCCCACTATACAGTCGCAGCAAACAATTGTTTTTGTCGCAACAAAGTTTTTTGCAGAAGAGCTCGGTGAGAAATTGAGAGAAGATGGCTTTTCTGTTGGCGTTCTTCATGGAGACTTGCACCAAAGGCAGCGGACAAGAACGATTCAGCAGATGCGAGAAGGAAAGATTGCGATTCTTGTGGCGACAGATGTTGCTGCCAGGGGGATCGACATCTCGACGATTGGGTATGTCATCAACTTTGACCTTCCGGCAAACATTGAAGACTATATTCACCGCATAGGGCGTACCGGTAGGGCTGAGGCAAAGGGAACAGCACTCTCTTTTGTACTGCCCAAGGATTCGCATCTGGTGGACAAAATCGGTGCACTTACCAATAAAGAGGCGGTCATTCTTACAATCCCTGGATTAGAGCCAGCTGTTAAAGAGCGCACTCTGAAACCTAAGGGTAAGAGTTCGTTTGGGAAGAGAAGGCCTCCTTTCAAAGCAGGGCCCTTTTTCAAGAAGGAGCGCAAGCAATTTGGAGAGGGTCGCAGATTCGGTAGAGGTTAATGCACCAGGAGCAATGCAGTGATAACAAACTCTTGCCGTGAAAACTATGAAGTCGCCACTTGCCTGCATGGGATAGTGGCTGATCTTTGTTGGAATGAGGGAGAGCATGCCTGGGCGCTAGATTCCGATTGTAATATTTTTCTATGCGCAAAAGAGAGATTTTCACGAGAGGCCCCAGAGTATTCCACTGCATTGGAGCGGCTGAAGAGTAGAGTTGAGCTGTGGAGTTCTAAGAAAGCAAGTGACTTTACGCAAGGGATTCTGGAACAACAGAATCCACCTTCAATTAAAGAGGTGATCGCTTCTCATAAGAGAAAGACTCGTGAGCTCGTCGGTAAAACGATACGGCTTTATCGGGGGATTTTACGAGGAAATGTAGAAAATAGTGTCGATAATCGTTTGCACATATTGTGTGATAGTACTCTAGCATGTTCCCTTCAGAAGAAGACTGAGACACTTTATTTGCAACACAGCGATCAATTCAACAAGAGCAGATGGGATATTGAAATTGCATGCGCAAGGATGGACAGCGAATCATGGCGCCTTACCGAATCATTTGATCCAGGACAGGAAAGTTTAGCTGAAGGTATTTCGATTGAAGACCGTTTTAAGCATCCCTTTTGCAATCTTGTTTGGAAGCACTCTTCTCAATATCCTGATGGAACGCAAGAAGTCCGCATTTTAAAAACGCTCGAGGATTGGCACTTTGTGCGAATAGAAGAGAAGTATAATGCGAACGGAAAGAGTGTGAAGTTTTGCGAAATGATTGCCAATCAGGTTGAGGTCTCCTGGAACGATGAGTCTGTCTTAGAGGAGATCAAAAATCAATGTGCTGCGTTAGGAAGATCGGTGCAGATACGCGGGCCAGAGAGGCGGTATAACACTTGTCAGCTCATTTTTACATCTGATTTTTACACGCCAGAGTTTCCACCACTTTGGGTTAAGGAAATGCTTGATAGATGTGGTTGTACATATCGGCCGGAATACATCATGTATCTGGAGTAGTCATTTTCGGTACATATCTCGTTGCTGAATTTTTAAGGCGACCTCTTCAGCGATGAGGTCGTCCGTGTCAATCACTGCATCTGCATAACTTAGATAGAGCGGCATTCGAAAATCGTAGAGTTTTTTTGCAACTGCCTTATCCTTGAATAGAGGCCTTGAGTTGTCGTCTATCAGCCGCGATAGGATCGTATCGAATGAGGCGTTCAAAAAGATCACTTTTCCACCTGTTTCTTTGAAAGAATCAAGTCCCAGATGATTAAGAACAATCCCGCCTCCTGTGGAGATGATCTGGTTCTTTTTTAGTGCATATTCTTTTGCGATCGCGATCTCCGTTTCCCTGAGAAGAGCTTCTCCACCCAGTGCAAATACCTCGTGCATATTTTGAGTCTTTGTCTTTTGATAGACGATCTCGTCCATTTCGACTAAGGAGAGACTCAGCAACCGGCTGAGATGCCTTGCTACCGTTGATTTGCCTGATCCCATGAAACCGATCAATATGAGGTTCATCCCGTCCCGCCTAATATACCCGTTCCACTTGAAAGACCCAAGTTTTTCTTAGCCGAAAGGGCACCTTTGCGCCCACCCGTTCAGGTCCTAGTTTCTCAATAGTAATCTGGACGCGATCGAACGCAAATCTGCCGCTTTCGGCGTCGAAAAACTTTGGGTCTTTCAAGTGGAACGGGTATAGACCTCAGTTACGCAAGAGGTCTAATATATCCCAGAAGGTTGGGAAGGTTTTATTCACGACCTCGGGATGGCAAATGACCATCCCCTCAAGGCACATTCCGGCAACAGCAAACGCCATCGCTATTCTGTGATCGTTATAGGTCTCGATTTCAGCTGCGTGTGGTGAGGTGCCATAAATGATCAAACTATTGTGCATCTCTTCTGTTCTGATGCCCATTTTTCCAAGTTCTTTTCTGAGGGCTGAGACGCGATCTGTCTCTTTGTGCCTCAGGGAGCGGACTCCTGAAATCCTGGTTACCCCCTTGGCAAAGGCGGCAAGAAGAGCAAGGGTCATCACCTGATCGGGGCAATCTTCCATATCCACACTTTGTGCAATCACTTGCCTCCCCTCAACAGTCACCTCATTTTCCCCGTACGTAACGACATTTCCCATCTTTGCTAAGATATCTAAAAATTTCCGGTCAGGCTGAGTCGAAAAGGGATTCAAATTTTCTACGGTGATCTTCGATTTCGTTAAGGCTGCGATCGCGAAAAAATAGCCGGCACTTGAATAATCTCCTTCGACAAGGCACTCGTTTTTCCGATACGATTGACCCTCAGGAACGCGATATGTTCCATCTTTTTCTATCACCTTTACGTCCCACTCTTGCATATAGCTGAGTGTCATATCGACATAGGGTTTGGAGATGAGCGGACCCGCAATATGAATCGTAAGACCTTTTGAAATATAGGGGGAGATGAGGAGAAGTGCCGAACAAAATTGACTGCTCAAATCTCCCTTCAAATGAACCGAATTTCCCGATAGGGAAGAGGTGCTGACTTTTATCGGCAATTGATAGTCATTCTCAATATATTCGATTTTTGCACTCATTTCCCGAAGAGCGTTCACGAGGTCATTGATAGGCCTCTCACTCAGTCTTTTGCTCCCCTGGATCGTCTTGATACCTGGGACAATGCAGGATAGGGCGAGCATGAACCGGGCTGTTGTTCCAGAATCCCGTGTAAAGAGCAGGTGGTTTTTATTCGCAACTGCGCTCACATCGCCATGAACGATAATTTGATCGGCCTCTTTCTCGATGTGGATGCCCAAAGTTGTTAAACACTCAATCATCGCCTCAGTATCATCGCTATAAAGAGGGCTCCGTAGCGATACGGGACCTTTTGTAAGGGCAGCCATAACAAGCGCTCGATTCGTGTAGCTCTTTGAGCCGGGGACTCGCACTTTTGCGTTTACAGGGTTTTCATAGGTGGTTATGGAAGAGCTTTTCTCGTCCCCATCGATAGACTGTGAAATCTTTTGCATCTGTTGTCAGAATGTTCCCATGTCCCAAAGGAAGGACCTGTTTTCTCCTTCCTGTATTTTAAATTTTCTCTCCATCCTACCATGCGCACTGCATATACTGACATTCAAAATAGCGCAAGAACAGTCAGCGGCAAGAAAGTTGTTGAATTTTGCTCAAGTTTTGTGATAATTTTATTTCAACTCAATTTTGTTTGTTTTGTGATTTTTGTTATTGCATCATTTCTCGTGTGTCATGAATTAAGTTTGGAAGAAAAAGTGGGGCAACTGCTCATGGTCCATTTTCATGGGGAAGAGGTCAATGAAGAGGCGAGGACTCTTGTCCAGAAAATCAAGGTGGGCGGCATTGTCTATTACAATTGGGCAAACAGTCTCCATTCTCCAGAACAGGTGAAAGCGCTCAGTGCCGGCCTGCAGGAGTTGGCAGAGATTCCTCTTCTCATTGCAGTAGATCAGGAGGGCGGAAGGGTCGCTCGATTGCGGAATGGATTCACACAGTTTCCTGGGAACAAAGCAATTGGAGAAACAGGAGAGCCGCAGCGCGCCTATGACGCCGCTTTGACAATGGGCAAGGAGATGCGTGCTGTCGGCATCAATATGAATCTTGCCCCTGTTGTGGATGTGAATAGCAATCCTTGCAATCCGATCATTGGAGATCGCTCTTTTGGAGCGATCCCGGAGGTTGTTGCTCTCTTTGCAGAACAGGCTTTGTCTGGGTATAGGGATGCTCATGAGATTGCCACTTTAAAACATTTTCCTGGCCATGGGGATGTGGATGTTGATTCGCATGAGGACTTACCTGTTATCCGCAAAACAAAAGAAGAGCTCGAAGAGTGCGAGCTCGCTCCATTTGCGGCTCTTGCCTCTTTTGCACCGGCAATCATGACAGCTCATCTTCTTGTACCCGCCCTCGACAGAGAAAATTGCTGCACATTGTCGGAAAAGAGTCTCTCTTACCTGAGGGATGTCATCGGGTTTCAGGGAGTTATTATAACCGACTCTCTTGTAATGAAGGCGATTCTTAAAACATGTCGTACCGTAGATGAGGCTGCTATTCGAGCCTTACAGGCAGGAGCAGACGTTCTTCTTATAGGCGGAAGGCTACTGCATGGGGAAAGTGCGGGATTCGAAATGACGGTCGCTGACGTAGGGAAGATCCATCGATCGATTGTCGCGGCGGTTAAAACGGGCCGGATTTCAGAGGAGAGGATTAATACGGCATGCCAAAGAATCCTTGATCTTAAAAAACTTTTTCAATATTAAATTATTTATTGTGTTGTGTGTAATTCATGAATCATACTACACTTATTCTGTAGTAAGTTTTGTTAATTTAGTTTAATTAGTTGCGTAAAAAAGAGGTAATGATGACAGCAGCGGTTCAAAATTCATCCACGGTTCTTCCGGCCTACTATGAGTGGAAGCATCAAGGTGCAGACCAGGAGTGGATGGTTACAAAGATTGTGAAATGGGCCATCTCTTTTTTCCAAAGTCTATGGAGCGGGATTTTTGTGCCTGCGACTTGGCTGTCTCCCAGGACTTTTCCGACCATTCCTAAAGGATGGGAAGCTCATTCTCTTGAGCTTAACGTGGATGGCGTGAAGATTCATGCGACCATGGTAGGGAAGACAGAAAACTTGAACAACAAGAAATGGCTGCTCTATTCGGGAGGAAATGGCGAGCATTATGAGATGAGTAGACTGAGTGTTAAAAAAGATAAGTTTTTTAAAGAGTTCAATGCGGGGGAGTACAACGCTCTTTTTTTTCATTATCCCGGAGTGAGTCACAGTAAAGGTCGTGCAACCAAAGAGACGATGACAAACGCTTACAAGGCGGCGCTGAGTTTTCTTGAAGATAAGGGGAAGGGGATTGGCGCGGAAGAAATCATCGGATATGGATTTTCGATTGGCGGGGGTGTACAGGGGGAGGCGTTGAGAACTCATGAGTTAAAAGAGGGGGTTCACTATTGCTTTATTAAGGATCGCACCTTCTCCGATCTCAGTGCAGCAGCAGATGGAGTCATGGGCGGTGGAATCTTTGGTAAAATAGCTGCTTTCCTCACTCGTGTTACAGGATGGAATTTCAGCTCTGTTGAGTCTTCAAAGGCGCTCAAGGCGCCTGAGATTATCATTCAACAAAAAAAATTCAAAGTCGCAGAGTGGTCAGTCACGCTGGATGGCAGCCCATTCTGTTACAATTGCGGTCCGACAATTGTTGCGAATGGGACTGAGGAGCTGATAGATACCGATGGAGTGATTACAAAGGAAGCCTCACTTGCCAATGCTCTGCTCAGCGACCCTTCTTGGAAGAGCTTTTCTCAATGCAAGCATGTGATCGCTGTCGAAGAATCTCATTGCATTTTGTTAAAGGATAAGTCTACAGAAGCAGTGTGGGATTCTGTTAAGTCTCTGATGGAGAAGTATTACCGCAAGCCTGAGGAAGCTGTTGCCTAATCAATGGCATCACTTCTTTCAAAAGAGAGGCGGGATCCTGATGAGAGGAGGTTAAGATTGCTTGCCGATGTTGCATCAACTCTTGGCTACTTTTGAACAAAAACCCGAGCAACTGTTTTAGCTTGTTTATCTTGAGTTTTTCTGGCGCATCAGGTCCCATGACTGTCAAATAGCGCTCTAAGTAGAGAGCAAGATCTTCCTTCTGAGGGATGTATTCTTTTTTGGCAAAGTGGGCGCGGATTTGATGAAAAAGAAAGGGGTTGATGAGGCTGCCTCGCCCGATCATCAGACCATCGCATTTTGTTGTTCGAAGCATTGTCAGAGCATCCTCTACTGTGAGGATGTCCCCGTTGCCGACGACCGGGATCTTGAGAAGAGATTTTGCCTCTGCGATCAGATCCCACCGTGCTGGAGGGCCATATCCATCGACTTTGGTTCTTGGATGCAGCGTGATATAGCAAGCGCCACTCTCTTCTGCCGCCAGGAGATTTTCTTTGAACAATGAGATGTCCTCATAGCCGGATCTCATTTTGACAGTCACGGGTATGGGGACAGATTGTACCACGGCTTTTGCTACCTGATGCAGGGTATTGGGACTTTTAAGAAGACTCGATCCTGCGCCTTTTCCCGTCACGGTATTAGAGGGACAGCCGCAGTTGACATCGATTCTGGGGGCGCCTCGCAGCATCAGCTCTTGTGCCATTGCAGCCATCAGATCGGTATCAGATCCCATAATCTGTGCGGCCAAGGGAATGGGGACAAGTTCATTTGCAAGGTAAACTCTGCATAAAGATTTGACATGAGCATTGATCGGCACTCGAAGGAAATCTCTTACCGCCTCATCAAATCCCCCAACCGAGGCAATTGCCTTGCGAAACGAGGCATCCCCTACTCCTTCCATAGGAGCCAGTTGAAGGTAGGGACAGCCATGAGGGTCTTTGGGAAGCATTATTTTTTACCCATCGCAGTCCCAGCCAGCCAGCCAGTTGTCCATGCATTTTGAAAGTTGAACCCTCCGGTAACCCCATCGATGTTAAGAATTTCCCCAGCAAAAAAAAGCCCAGGAGTAATGCGGCTTTGCATCGTCTTAAAGTCGACACTTTTTAAGTCGACACCGCCGGCAGTGACAAACTCCTGTTTATAGGTGGTCTTTTCTTCAACTGCATAAGGGTCGGCGTGGAGTTTACAAGCCAGTTGAAGCAGTGTTTTGTTGGGGAGTTTTGCCAGGGGGATTGCTGGATCGATGCAGAGAGCCTCACATAATCTATGTAGCAGCTTGTGTGGGAGCAAGGGTGGGAGTGTTTGCAAAGGGGAGGAGGCTTTTTGCTGTAGAAGGGTTTGATAGAGAGTCTCCGCATTGGAAGAGGCGGTCCAGTTGATGAGAAGTGTGTCGCGGTAGTCAAGTTCATGGATTTTCCTGGCAGCCCAGGCGGAGAGTTTTAAAACAGCAGGCCCGCTAAATCCCCAATGGGTGAGTAAAAGAGGGCCTCTTTGTCGAAAATTGCTGGTTTTTAGTGTGAGGATCGCATCCGGGATTGAAATGCCTGAGAGATCAAGAAGTGGGGAGGTGGGGACATTCAGCGTGAAAAGCGAGGGGACCGGCTCTACGATGGGATGCCCTAAAGATTTGGCAAAAAGATAGCCGGAAGAGGAGGATCCGGTTGCAAGCACCAGTTGATCTGCAACCAACTCTTCATTTCCCAGCTGAATGAAAAATTGTCCCTCCTTTTTTTGGATCGACAGAGGGTTTTTCTTTTTGTGGATCTCGACACCGGCGGTGGATGCTGCTTGCATCAGGCAGTCGATGATGGTTTCTGAAGAGTCCGTCATGGGGAACATTCTTCCATCGCTTTCCGCTTTTAAGGAGACTCCTCTTTCCTGAAACCAGGAGACCGTATCTTTAGGTTGAAAAGTGTGAAAGGGACCGATCAATTCTTTAGCGCCGCGAGGATAATTCTTTGCTAACAAGGAGGGCTCAAAACAGGCATGTGTCACATTGCAGCGCCCGCCTCCAGAAATGCGTACTTTGGAAAGGAGCTGGTTGCTCTTTTCAAGAAGAATTACTTCAGAGGTGGGATCGAGTTCTTTACAGCGAATGGCTGTGAAGATGCCGGCAGCGCCTCCTCCGATGATGATGTTGCTCGTCGATCGTTTCATTGTTGATATAATTTTTCCCATTGAAGGTAGAGTTGCTCGAGTTCTGTTTCCAGTAGACGAATGGCGTTACAAATCTCGGAAAGACGTCCAGAATCTTCGGCGATCTCTTTCTCCTCAAGAAGATGATTGAAAGAGCTGAGCTCTTTTTCCAGTTTGGTAATTTTTCTTTCAACCTTTTCCATCTCTTTTTTGTCTGCATAGGAGCGGGAAGGGGAGTGCGATTCGGGGGGAGCCTTTGGGGATGGCATCTCTTTTTTGGTAGAAGCTTCCCATTGGGAATAATTGGCAAATAGTTCTGCTTGGTCGGGATTTCCCAAGGCCAAAACTGAATTGCAGATACGGTCGAGCATGCATCGATCGTGGGAGATCAGGACAAGGGCTCCCGGGAAATCAAGAAGGCTCTCTTCCAAGGCTTCCAGAGTAGGGATGTCCAGGTCGTTGGTCGGCTCATCAAGGAGCAGAATGTCTGCAGGTTGCAGCATCAAATGAGCGATGGCAATGCGCGCTCTTTCCCCGCCGGAGAGGTTTTCAATCGTCATCCCCAAAAGATCGGGTGAAAAAAGGAATCTTTTGCACCAGCCGTTGACGTGGACTTGGGTGCCCTGAAAGGAGACAAAATCACCTTTTGGCGAAAGCGCCT
The DNA here is from genome assembly GCA_028873295.1 of Verrucomicrobiota bacterium. GTDB lineage: Bacteria > Chlamydiota > Chlamydiia > Chlamydiales > SM23-39 > JAGWKO01. Next base: position 2,180 of record JAGWKO010000021.1, on the reverse strand, counting down.
CTTTTAAAGAGAGGTGAAGTGGTAATTTGGCTCTATGCTGATCGAAATAAACGACCTGAAGTCCATCTGCCTTTTTGATCGTACCGCAGTCAGGTGCGATTTCCCCTGCAAGCATTCTGAGGAGCGAAGTTTTTCCTGAGCCGTTAGGCCCCATCAGACCAAGGCGGCTGCCTGGTGAGAGTGTAAAATCCAAATTGCGAAAAAGAGTTTTTCCTCCCATCCCTTTTGAGAGATTTTTTGCGACAAGAAGTTTTCTTGTCTCTCTTTCTGTTGCAGCAAAATCGATCTTTGCCCTTTTTTGTGTGTTGCGCTCCTGGATCTTTGCATACTCTGTTAGGATTTCCTCTGCCTCGTCGATACGCGATTGGGATTTTGTGGTGCGGGCTTTAACTCCCGCTTGAAGCCACTTTGTTTCTCTGCGCGCTTTTGTCGCAATGCTTCGCTCTTGCTGCAGTTGTCCCTGTAAAAATGTCTCTTTGTGGGCCAGAAATTCTGCATAAGGGCCATTGATGGCAAGGATTCCTTTGGGATAGGCTTTGTCTATTTCGATGATGCGACTAGTCACATGTTGCAAAAAGTAGCGATCGTGGCTGATCACCAGGTAGGTAGGTGCCTCTTTTGCTAAAAAGTTCTCCAGCCAAAGAATTCCCTCCAAATCGAGATGGTTTGTCGGTTCGTCGAGCAGAAGAAGATCAGGGGAGGCGATGAGTTCTGCGCCAATGCGGAGGCGTTTTTTCCAGCCTCCGGAAAGGCAGTCAGCGTTAGGTACCTGATCGCTGAACCCCAGTTTGCCGAGCTGGGCCTTTGCGAGACGCTCCCGTTCATAGTGAGGAGTCTCAGGCGGCAGGCTGTTTATCAGGATTTCTTGAGGGCTTAGGTTCGGAAACTCGCAGGTCTGGGGCACATAGCCGATCCGAAGCCCCCGCCGCGGAGCCAATATCCCTGAATCGGGGAGCTCAAGGCCCATTAGTATTTTTAGAAGAGTCGATTTCCCCGAGCCATTGAGACCTACAAGGCCGATCCGATCTTTGGCAAAAATGCTCAAAGAGAGCTCCTGGAAAAGAGAGCGCCCGGCATAGGCTTTAGAAATATTTTGGCAACTTAAGAGTAAGGTCACCAAACTATAGTACATGATTGAACGGATAGGTTCACGTTTGATCTTGTGAATTGCGAAAAAAAGCAGCGATTTCTTTTTTCGTGGCCATTCCTTGGGCGGTTCTTAAAATGAGATCTTGATATTCTGCATCAAAGATAGTGAATGCTTTTTTGTAATTGGAAGCAAAGAAAACCATTGCTGTCATCGATGCAGTACGTTTGTTGCCGTCCACAAATGGATGATTTTGAATAAGGTGGAATAGATATGCTGCAGTTTTGTCAAAGATTGTTCGGTGAAAATCTTTCCCGCTAAAACGTGCTTTTGGCATTTCTAAAGCTGACCTCAAAAGCCCTTCATTTAAAATTCCTTTCTTTCCACCATATTCATCAATCAAGTTGTCATGGATTTCAATAACATATTGATAAGTAATGTAATGCATTACAAATCCGCTAAGTTTTGCATGAGTTTTTTATGTTTTTTATTCAACTCCTTGAATTTTTCATGAAAATCATTGAGATTAGAATCCATGACGGATTGAATAACTAATCCTCCACTAGGATTTACTGAAATTTGAAATAGAGCATCTTCGGAAATTCCAGCAGTTTCTAAAATAGATTTATCTACCACGATTGCTCGGCTATTGCCGTGCTTAATCAAGCGTTTTAACATAAGCTCCTCCTGCTCCTTCTGTATCTACAATGTTATCACAAAAGTCAATCTGAGAGCCATTGGATTTTATATGTTATTGGCTTTAAGTGTTGGTTAATCTTTCGCGCGGTTGTTTAGAAGCGTTATACCGAAAAAAGTTCAAAAGTTTCGGTATATCATATCACGCCTTTGAAAAACAGCTGCATGCAAACGACGATTTATGACCATGGCAGATGTTTCATCCGCCACGTTTTTGAGACCGAACCTCAGCGGATGAGGGCAAGATACTATACACAAACAACCTCAAGAGTTGACAGCAAGAACTAGGATTTAATGAGAAAAGTTGCAGGAAGTGTCGTAAAAAAACGCTGCTCAAGGCAAGAAGAGCATGATAGGAAGGATTTGCATGATATGCTTGATAAGGATGTCTAGAAAG
>JAGWKO010000020.1 GCA_028873295.1 Verrucomicrobiota bacterium | reverse complement strand
GACACAGAAACCGTAAAGAACTTAATAAAGAACAAAAACACTCTAAATTACAAAGCAATGAGAGATGAGATCTCTCCTCTATTTTACGCTGTTGCACTGGACAGGGAAGAAATCGTTAAAGAACTCCTTCAAGGCGGCGCGAACCCCTCTGTTGCAGTCAAAACCATAACTCCATTGACACTTGCAGCAAGTCGCAAGAACACTCGGATATTTCAATTGATATTTACAAATTTGAAAGAGAACAACATACTCGATCCATCTGCTTGCGATGAGTCTGATTACAATGGACGCCAGATTGCTGAAAGTGAAGCAAACTATAAGATTCTTCAAATTTTAAAAACCAATCCTAATAAGTATACCAACGCCCTTCGTCTTGTTTGAGAATAACCCTTAAGTTGACACCATCGCCAGTTCACTCCCCCTACTCCTGCTACTCAAGCATTGAGGTCGTCCCGAGAGTGAACTGGGTAGGGATCTCACCATACGGCCGTTACACGACCTCAAGGTGGGATTCTCTGTGCTGGCACGCGGCACAACCAATTCAATAAAAATTAATTTAATTGTAATTTATCTTAATTAACTGTATAATTATAAAGTAAACAAAAGTGAGTTTATATGTCAGTTAGCTTTTACAACACGAAAGAAAGTTACCCGAAATCATTTTTAGATGCGATCAGGGTAAATGCCCCATCCCTCTACAAGGTTATTACTGTTTTGAAGGAAGAGAAGTTAACCGCTTCGAGTGAACAGCTTGTGACCAATATATGGCAAGCAGTCAACGAGAAGAAGACCGATATTCAGAACTTTGAAATCAATTTCAAGAATCTGAATTCTCAAATCAATTGGATAGAAACAAGTGGGCTGAAAGATAGCCCCCTAACAGACTCGTTGATCCAAGTGGAAGGAATTCGCATTCGCGCTGCACTAGGACTTAAAAAATCGAGATGGCTTGCAAGTTCTGAAAAGAAGGAGTGGACGGCCCTTAATGCATGGGAACGCGTGCAGAATATGCAAAGAGCGCTACCACTCAATGTCATAGAAAAGTTTTGGAACGTAGCCAACCAGCAGGAAATAGAAAAAAAATTTCGGCAACTAATCGATCAAGAAAGCGATGACGAACGGGATGAAGATTGGGACTTGAGTCAACTACGTAAAGAAATTGCTAAATTATCTTATAATTCTCTAACCACTCCGCTACTTTCAACTTCTGGCTCCCCATCCTCTCTGACAACTGAAACCACTGAAACAGTAACTCTGGATGATTTTAGTGAATTCAGCTCGTGTCCGTATCGAGCACTCGATTGATCTTGGGCATGAAATGAAATTGCGGATATACCCGTTCCACTTGGAAGACTCATCCAAGTTATTATTTTAGACACTAGTGCTCTGTCAACATTAATTTTAGGGATTGGGCTGCGTTAAAGCCCCGCGATTGAGATTGTCGAAGATGGGGGATGTATTAGGAAATACACCCCCCATCTTCGATAACTCAATCGCGGGAGCTTTCACGGCAGTCCAATCCCCAAAATTAACGTTGACAGAGCACTAGTAAGCCGCGAGCTGACGAAGCGCCGCTTTCACATCTTCGGATTGAGGCAGGACTGCCTCTTCAAGAAGTTTACAGTAAGGAACAGGGCAATCTTTCCCCGTAACTCGCACCACAGGCGCATCGAGAAATGAAAAACACTCCTCCGCAAGACGCGCAGCGAGCTCTGCGCCAAAACCGCAAGTACGAGGCGCCTCATGAAGAATTAGGCATTTCCCCGTCTTTTTTACGGAGTTTGCAATACTCTGAAAATCAAGAGGCGATAGAGTGCGAAGATCGATCACCTCAACAGAAATTCCCTCCGCAGCCAAATGACCTGCCACTTCGACTCCCATTCCCACCATCATTCCCCAGGCGACAAGTGTAATATCGCTTCCTTCACGCACGGAGATCGCCTGACCAAAAGGAAGAAGATCCTCCTTTCCAGGTTCGGGACGAGCAGAGAAGAGGCGCTGGCGATAAAGAGCCTTGTGCTCGAGGAAAATCACAGGATTAGGGTCGCGAATCGCCATTTTAAGGAGCCGCTTTGCATCGCTTGCATTGCTCGGAATCACTACTTTTAGCCCTGGAGCATGGCAAAGAAAGGCCTCTATACTCTGCGAATGATAGGGCCCGCCCTGGATATAACCGCCATAGGGCATTCGAATCACAACAGGACAATGCCACGCCCCGTTGGAACGATAGTGAATGGAGGCAAGTTCATTGAGCAGCTGGTTCATCCCCGTCCAGGAATAGTCGGCAAATTGAATCTCCGCCACGGGTTTGTGAAATCCATCAAAAGAAAGGCCGATCGCAAGCCCCACAATCGTCGACTCGGCAAGAGGCGTGTTGAAACAGCGCAAAGAGCCAAAACGCTCTGTCAGTCTGCGCGTTATTCCAAAAACTCCCCCCTTGCCCTTGGCTACATCCTGCCCAAAAACAATCACGCCAGCATCCCTCTCCATCTCCTCAACCAACGCATGATTCAAAGCATCCATGATCACCACGGACTCCGAAGAGAGCGTCTCTTCCGTAGATGGAGATGACGGCACAAAAGATTTAAAAAGATGGTCTGTCACAGTCTTAACATCAGGGAAAGGAAAACTCTCTGCCTCGCGCCCTGCCTCTTCCACTTCCTGAAAACTCGCGTCCCTCGCCTCCTTCACCTCTTCTTCAGTTAGAATACCCTGAGAAAGAAGCCACTCTTCCAGGCGAGGAATCGGATCGCGTGAAGAATCTTCTTCTTCCCGATATTTCTTAGGATCGTCACTGCTGCTATGGGGCCCAAGTCGCGGTACATGCGCCACAATAAGAGTCGGCCCCTCACCAGAGCGAGCTCTCTCTATTGCTTGCGAAAAAATCTCTCCCACTTCCGCAGGATCACAGCCATCGATATCCCTGCACTCCAGACCAACGTAGTTAGAACCAAAGTGACTCGAACACCCTCCAGCTGTCTGCTCTTCTACAGGAACAGAGATAGCCCACCCATTGTCCTGAATAACAAAAATAATCGGCAAACGATGAAGAGCAGCAAAATTGAGCGCCTCATGGAAATCGCCCTGCGAGGTCGACCCATCCCCGCCAGAAACATAAACAACTTCTTTTGCACCGCGAAGTTGCACAGATTTTGCAACGCCTACTGCTTGTAGAAACTGCGATCCAACACAGCTGGACTGACAGGGAATGCGCAGAGCGGGATCGGAAAAATGCTCAGGCATCATTCGCCCACCGGAATGGTTGGGAATATCTCTTGCGAGAAAGGAGGCTAAAAGCTCTGCTAGAGAAGCTCCAAGTCCCACAGCACAGGCGCGGTCGCGATAATAGGGCAAAGCCCAGTCAATGCCACTTTGAAGGAGTAACCCCGCAAAGCCGCCTACCAGCTCATGACCACGCACAGAGAGAAAAAAGGTAGCTCCCTTGTTTTGACGCACCCATTTTCCCATCTTCTCATCAATAAAACGCGTCCTGTAAAGGATGCGCAAAAGAGCTGTAGCCCGCTCTTTTGAAAAAAGGGCAGTAAAAGATTCTGTTACACTAAGCGCCTGCACAGTGGGGATTGTACAGAAGAGGGGGATTTATTTCCCCTTTTTCGTCTTGATCTGAGCCACTTTCTTAATGGCAAAACGACGGCGCTGAGGTTTTACCCCCTCCTCCTTCTTGCCCAGAATCCCTCCAAGCGCTGTTTCAACCTTGGAGCCCTCCTCCTCAGAAACAGCCTCAATAGAGGTCTTCAGCTTTGGTTTGACTGGAAGAGAAATTTTTGGTTGAACGCTCTCTTTGCCCAAGTGAGCCGTGAGGTGACGCAGAGACTCAAGACGCTGAGAGAGGGCTTCCAGTTTCTCATCCACCTTGATGCGAGTACTTCCTTTAAGAGAAGCAAGTAGGTGCTCTTCCGTCTCAAATTTAGCTGAGAAGGTAACAGAACTCGCGGAGGTAATGTCGGGAATGTAAAGAAAAGGACGAGAAGCCGGTGGCACTTCCATATAAATATCGGCAGTCACCTGCGGCTCAATCTCCACCTTCACCACCTGCTTCGGAGGCCTTCCTCTCTTGGGGCGTGGGTTGAGAGCCTCAGTCGAATAGTAGACGCGCGCCTTTGCTTCCAGCTGCTCTCTTGCCTGCAGAACGTCTTTGGGCGGTTTTGTTTCAAAGATTGTGCGCTTGAGCTTTTCTACCGTAAGGCGCGGCAAATCGAGATCCTCTTCAAAAACAAAATGAACTTCCTGCTGGCGAAGCCACTCGATAATGCGAATGCGAGAGCGCTCCTGGTAGTAGAGCTGCCATTTCTCCAGTTCCGTCAAATGATCGTAGATGAACTCAAGAAAGTTCTCTCTGGAATCCTTCGAAGCGATCAGATCGAGCAGCTTCTCCTTGGTATCGATCTCATAGACTTTCTCATGGACAAACCCATCCATAAATTTTTTCACTTCATAGAAGGTCATCTTTGGAATAATGACATAGCGATCTGCATTCTTTCGAAGCTCCTCCTCCAGCGATTCGAGTGCCTGCTCTTCTTTATCAAGGTCGACATAGAGCAAAAAGCCCTCCACCTTGTCCAGATAAAAATCGCGCTCATCATCCGATTTTGCAAAGGCGTCCATCAGGCGGTGGTAGCGAAGAATCAGAGGAATTTTAGCTTTGGGATAAGCTGCCATATCCCTCCATGCTACCACGCGCAATCAAATTGCACAACAATCCAATGAACCTGTATACTTTTGTAAAAAAGACCCCAAGAAAATCCCATGCTCGACATCAGAGAGATAAGAAAAGACCCCGCTGCTATTGAACGCAAATTGCGTTCTAAAGTTCCTGAAACAAGTCTGTCCCCCCTTCTTGCCTTCGATGAGAAACTGCGCCTCTTGAAGACTGAACTGGAGCAGTGGAAAGCAGAGCGCAATGCGCTCTCCAAGACCATCGGCACCAAAAAACAAAAAGGAGAAGACGCCTCCGCAGAGATGGCAAAGGTGCAGCTTCTTGCAGAAAGGCTCTCTCAAAAAGAACCTGAACTGCTCGAGGTAGAAGCGGCATTGCAAAGAGAGCTTTCGCTCCTTCCCAACCTCCCCATGGAGGAGATCCCTATAGGGAGCGACCCCAGGGAAAATGTCTGTCTTAAGAGCGTAGGAGAGAAGCCCTCCTTTTCTTTCCCCACTCGCAACCATGTAGAGCTAAACGAAAAGCTCCATCTTTTCGACTTTCCCCGTGGAGCAAAAATTACCGGCTCTGGTTGGCCTCTCTATAAAGGAATGGGAGCGCGTCTGGAGTGGGCGCTTTTGAACTACATGCTGGATATCCATCGCAAAAATGGCTTTACCCAGATCATGCCGCCTCTTCTTGTACAAGAGAAGGTGATGTATGGCGCCGGACAGCTTCCCAAATTCAAAAACCAGCTTTTTCATCTGGAAGATACTGACTACCCACTCTACCTCATTCCAACAGCGGAAGCTCCCCTGACCGGCCTTCATAGCGATGAAATCCTCGAAGAGGAGGTCTTTCCCCTGCTCTACACTGCCTACACACCCTGTTTTCGCAGAGAAGCAGGAGCTGCTGGATCGCAGGAGAGAGGTCTCATTCGCACCCATCAGTTCAATAAAGTGGAACTCTATGCGCTGACTCGACCTGAGGAGAGCGCTGCGGTCTATGAAAAGCTGCTTGCCTCTGCAGAGGAGGTTCTTCAAGGGTTGGAACTTCATTACCGCACAATGCTTCTTGTAACAGGGGATATGTCTTTTGCCTCTGCAAAGACAATCGATATTGAGGTATGGCTGCCGGGACAAAATCGCTACTACGAAGTCTCCTCTGTCTCCAACTGCACCGATTATCAGGCGCGAAGAGCAGAAATTCGCTACCGCAAAGGCAAGGAGAAGCTTCACTATGTGCACACTTTAAATGGCTCGGGACTTGCCACCTCCCGTCTGATGGTCGCTCTTTTAGAGAACTTCCAAAGAGCAGATGGATCGGTTCCGATCCCTCGTGTTCTGCACCCCTATCTTAAAGAAGAGATCAAGCAACTATCCCCATGACTCATCCCCATTTTCACGGCAAAGAGGCCCTGGAACATTTGATCGAGGCGCGGAAGAAGGGGCGATGGGCTTCATCCGAAATCCATGGCGTAGAGCTGCCTGGACACTATAGCGCGGCCGCAGAGGCAGCCAAAGAGACTGCCTTCTTTTTTCTACTTTTCTGGACGCTGCTTCCTCAGTTTCTGATCGCCTTCTTTCTTCCTCTTTCTGCCGCTCTTCTCTTTTGGAGGATGGGGCGAAGCGCTCTTCTCGGCTATGTGCGTCTTGAGAAGCTGCATCGCCTTATTGAAGAGGAGAGGTGGGAGATCGAGCATCATCGCCCGCAAGAAAAAGAGGAGCTCACAGCTCTCTATGCAGCCAAGGGGTTTTCCGGAAAATTGCTCGAAGAAGCAATAGAGACTCTGATGGCGGATGATAATCGCTTATTGCAGGTGATGTTGGAGGAGGAACTTGGCCTTTCTCTTGAAGCCTTTGAGCATCCTCTCAAGCAAGCCTGTGGTGCGAGCATAGCCGTTTTCTTTGCGGCTGCTCTCTTATGGCTATCGCTTTTTCTTCCCCCTTGGGGCTTTGCTCTTACAGCTCTTCTTGTCATTGCAGCAGCAACTCTTTTTGTCGCGCGATGGGAACGGATCCCAAAACTTCCGGCTCTGCTCTGGAATCTCGCTCTTGCTGCTGCAGCTGCCCTTATTGCATTATATATTCATGAGACCCCACCCTTTTGACGAGTTCTTTGCCTCAGGGAAAGAGGAGAGCGTAAGTCCTTTTCTCACACCTGACTCGCGCTCCTTTGGCAGGAATCTTCCTCTCAAGGCAGCTCTTAGCGGCGCTCTTTTTTGGATTTTTGCTTTTGGCACCTCTTTCACCTCCCCTTCCCTCTCCTCACTCTCTCTTACCTGTGTCTACTTCTTCGTTGGGACGCGCGCCTCCATTGGGACACTGCAAGACTTGAAAAATTTCGAGATCAACATTGACCTGCTCATGACGCTTGCTGCCTTCATTGCTCTTTTTTTAGGTAGCGGCCTTGAGGGGGGGCTCCTCCTTGTCCTTTTTGAGCTTTCGCAAGGGATGGAGAACGCCGTCACTAACAAGGCAAAGGGGGCTCTCCATCACCTGCGCTCGATCATTCCCACCTATGCGACACTTCTTACCCCCGACAATCTTGCCATACAGAAATCAGTGCGAGAGATCAAAGTAGGCGAAAAGCTCCTTGTCAAAGCGGGAGAAGTGGTTCCTCTCGACGGGAAAATTATCGCAGGACGCTCTCTTGTTCACCTGGCGCATCTCACTGGTGAGAGCAGGCCGATTTCCAAAGGACCTGACGATGCCATTGTTGCAGGAGCGCACAATCTCGATGCCGCTCTGACTATTATTGTGGAAAGACAAAGTGGAGACTCAACCCTGACTACCCTTGTTCGTCTGATCACTGAGGCAAGTGAAGCAAAACCAAGAGTGCAGCGCTTTCTCGATCGTTTTGGCAAACGCTATGCCACCTCAATCATCTCCCTGACACTCTTTTTTGCCCTTTTTCTCCCGCTACTCTTCTCTCAAATCGGTTATTTGGGACGGGAAGGGGGCATCTACCGCGCTCTTGCCTTTCTCATTGCAGCCTCCCCTTGCGCGCTCATCATCGCAACCCCCACTGCCTATCTCAGCGCTATCAGTGTTTGCGCCCGTCGAGGCATCCTTCTCAAAGGAGGCGTTATTCTCGATGCCCTTGCCAGCTGTAAACAGATCGCATTCGACAAGACAGGCACACTGACAACAGGTGAGCTCAGCTGCCAGGAGATTATCCCTATCGGCACACCCCGCCTATCCCCTCAGGAAGCGCTCCGTTTTGCCTACAGCCTTGAGAGGGAGGTGACCCATCCCATCAGTCGAGCCATCTGCCAGGCAGCTGCTGAAAAAAAGCTCTCTCCCCTGCCTGTGACAAGTCTTCGCGCCATTCCTGGCTTTGGCATCGAAGGTCAGTCAGATAATATGCGCCTTGCCTTTGGACTACCTCAAATGCTCTCCGAAACACTCCCTTCTGAAAAAAAAGAGGCAGTTCTTCGCTCTCTTTCGACCAAGGGCCTCTCTGCTCTTCTTCTTGTAGGAGAGGATCTTTTTCTTTTTCGCTTCAACGATACCGTGCGACGTGAGGCCAAAGAGCTTCTTTCTCTCTTAAAACAAAAATTTACTACATTCATGCTCACTGGGGATCAGCTGGAAAATGCGGAAGAGGTGGGACGCGCGATCGGGATCGATCAGATCTTTGCGAATCTGCGCCCGGAAGAGAAACTGGCAAAAATTGGAGAGCTCATGGAAAAGGCACCCCTTGCCATGGTAGGCGATGGAATCAACGACGCCCCCTCTCTTGCAAGAGCCACAGTGGGCATCTCTATGGGGAAAGTAGGCAGCGGTATAGCCGTCGACGCCTCCGATGTAGTCCTCTTGAGCGACGAACTTGGCCTCCTCCCCTGGCTCTTCCAGAAAGCGAGAAAAACAGAGCGCATTGTTAAGCAAAATATTATCTTTGCCCTCACCATCATCTGCACCGCAACCCTTCCCTCCCTCCTCGGATGGCTCCCTCTCTGGGCTGCTGTTCTCCTCCACGAAGGCGGCACCCTCCTTGTCGGATGCAATAGCCTTAGACTTTATACCCAAAAAAATTAAAAAACTAAAAACAAATTTGCAATAAATTGCCACAACATGTTACACTTTTTGCATGAATTGTTGCACAACCATCATAAAAAAAGACACTACCACCACCATTCAAGAAGCGAATACAAATGTTCGAAAAAATTCATCCACTCTTTTAACTCTACCGGAAGATATTTTTAACCTGGTTTTTTCCTGGCTCAGGACCGAAGACCTGGCTCGCTGCGAAAGAGTGTCTAAGACACTCTCTGGAAGAGTATCGGATTACACTCGGTATTATCGATCGGCTTTTCTCTTGAAAATCGATCCGATAATTCGGCGAGATCGACAATACTTAACAGGTGAGATGATAGGAACAACGCTCATCTATACGCCCCTTTCAAAGAGAGCTGCAATAACAGAGAAACTGGCATTCAGTATTTCCCCAACACTGCGAAAGGAGGCAATTTCCTGGATAAATCGATTCCCGCCGTCAAAGAAGATAGCGCGATCGCTTGCTCTTTTGAGAGCATTCGAATTGGCATACAACACCGCAAAAAGATTACCGAAAAAAGGGTTTTTTCACAAAGAGTGCGAATCGGAGCGCATCTTACAGGCCGCTGCCATAGCAATCTGCTCCCCGGGACGCAGTCCAATGCAACTGCTTCAGTTTGCAAACACAATGAAAAGAGACCGCGATACTCTTTTAACGTATATCGCCGAGACGATAGCTGTCCTGGAACTCGATCAGAAAAAATTGCTCGCAATCGTCAATGAAATAGAGTCGAATGATCAACGTGAAAGCACATTGTCTCAGATTGTCATCAGAATGGCTGAAATAAATCGCAGTTCAAACGAACTGCTTGTGATTGCAAATGAAATAAAAGATCCAGAGATACGCGATGAGAGTCTGAAAGAGGCCGTCATCGATATGGTATATAACAATTGCAACACAGAAGAGTTGCTGGCAGTAACAAAGGCGATAGAGAAGTACCCACTGAACCGCGACGAGGCTTTAGCTCATATCGCTACCCGAATGGCTTTGGAAGGAGGAAGTCTGCAAGACTTGTTCGCATTCACAAACAAAATAGAAAAGCAAAGTATACGCGATGATGGCTTGAAAGAAATTGCCATTGCGATGGCCAGGCAAAATCGCAATCAGCAAGAAGTGCTCTCCATCACAAATGAAATAAAAGATCAAGAGATACGCACTGAGACTGTAAAGGAAGTTTCCCTTATCGCGACTTGCGCAACCTGCGATCAGGGAACTGTGCTTGCGATACTTAAGAAAATAGAGGATAATGAAAAGGATAAGTGGTGGCAGTTTCTTTACCGGCGGAAGACATTAGAGAGCGTTCTCTGCGCGATGACTTACTTGGGCCGCAAGCCTGAAGAGATTGTCGCAATTGCAAAAATTGGACACTCACAAACTCGACATAATTCGAACGTGCGCACAGTCGCAACTGCTCATAACATTGAGGCAAAACTCTGTTTTACGAGAGACGAAGTTGCCGGAGCTATGACTTCCATAAGAAACGACGGCATTCAAGAAAAGTTTGATCCTCAATTTGATGATAACTTGCGCAAAGTCGCTATTATTATGGCTTCTAAATGGCGCAACAAAGAAGAAATACTTGCAATTACAAGAGAAATAGAAGATCGAGATAAGCGCAACTCGACCTTGAAAGATCTTGTTATCACAATGACTTCCTCAAATTACAGTGGACAGCAAATACTCGCAGTTGCAAATGCGATAGACTCTCCAAGCATTTGCAGCTCTGCTTTAACAGAAAGCGTTATCATCATGGCTCATGCAGGCCTTAACAAAGAAAACTGGACTCTATTCACAGATAAAATAACTGAACGGGAAGATCAAAATACCCTGGGTCTGATCAATACTATTGCTACAATGCTTTCTAAAAACTGCGATCCGGGAGATTTGTGTAGAATTGCCAATGAAAGAGCTCACCTCTTTGATGATCTCGATTCAGTATTGAAGCATATTGCCATCATGATGGCCTCCGCAGGCTATGATCAGGAAAAGTGGCTGGCAATCACAGGTAAAATAGGAAATGAAGAAGGGCTTCGCGAGTCGGTTTTGAGTGATATTCTCACCGGAATGGTTGAGACAGGTCATGGCAAAGAAGAAGTATTCCGTATTGCAAATAAAATAAGGTGGCTGGAGACCCGTGACTCAGCTTTGAAAGGTGCTGCTCTCGCAATGGTGGCCAAGCGCTGCAGTTGCGAAGAGATCCTTTCAATCGCCACTGAAATAGAAAATTATCATACTAAACGCGATTCTGCTTTAAGAAGCATTATTTCGGAGATGATTTCTCTTGGCCGCGGCCAGGAAAATCTGATTGCAATCGCAACTGAAATAGAAAACCTGTCTGACCGCAAAGACGCCTTACAGAAGATTGCCAATAGCATTGCGATTCCCCCCTCAGACGAAGAGAACATGACTGTCATTGCAAATAAAAGTCAGCAAGCAATACTTGCCATGGTAAATGCAATAGAAGATCCGATTGACCGCGATCAGACTTTAAGAAATATTGCCGTTGCAATGATCGAGGTGAATCGCAGTCAGGAAGAAATTCTTGCGATTGCAAATGCAATAGAAGATCCGATTAACCGCGATAAGGCTTTAGTCGATCTTGTTTTTTGGATGTTCAGGGCAAATCGCAGCCAGGAAGAACTAATTACAATTATAAGTGCAATACAAGAGGAAACGAGCCGCGATAGCTCTTTATGGACTGTCGCCAAACTCATGCTCGCTAAAGGCCGCAGTCAGGAAGAAGTCCTCACCGTTATCACTGCGTAATTCCTTCTGTCAAAGCCCTTGCGATGCGGTCAATTTGCAGAGCCTCCGGCGGCTCTTTTTGCATATGACCTGCCTCCTTGAGCTTGCGCACGCTGACAAGCACGCGGCTCTCTAAAGAAGAGACACTCTGGTTAAACCCCTCAACAGCCTGGTTCAACTGCTTGCCAACGCGGTTCCAATGCTCGCAAAAGACTCCAAAACGCTCGTAGAGCTCTTCCCCAAGCTGAGCGATCTCTTTGGCGCTCTTGGAAAGGTGCTCCTGCTTCCAATGGAGCGCCACCCCCTTGAGAATCGCTATCAACGTCGTTGGCGTAGCAAGAAGAATGTTCTGATGCACTCCGGTCTCAATAAGAGATGGATCGACCTGCAGCGCGGCGCTAAAAAAGCTCTCGGCAGGCAGAAAGAGAATTACATACTCGGGGGAAAGATCACACTGCTTCCAATACTCCTTCGCTGAAAGCTCTCGCATATGCTTGCGGAGAGTGGCCGCATATTCCTGCATCTTTTTTTTGCGCGTCTCCTCATCCGCACTCTCCGTAGCATCGAGAAAGGCGTCAAGCGGCGTTTTTGCATCGACGACGATCTCTCTTTGCCCAGGGAGGCGAATGAGAAGATCAGGACGTTGTACTTTGCCTGCCATCTCAACGCGCTTCTGCTCAAAAAAATCGCAATAGTTAAGAAGTCCTGCAAACTCCACAACACGCTTTAAGTGCATCTCTCCCCAAGAACCGCGAACATTGGGAGAGCGCAGAGATTGCGCAAGAAGAGCCGTCTCTTTCCGCAGCGCTTTTTCCGCCTCTATAAGTGAGTCGAGCTGCTGCACAAGGGCGCCATGACTTCTCGCCCTCTCTTTCTCCTGCTCCCGTTGATGCTGATCAATCTTTTGCATCGTCTCGCGCATCGGAGAAAGAAGTGCATCGATCGACTTCTGGCGACTCTCAAGATCCGATTTTGCAACCTCGGCAGTACGCTCCAGAGTCCCCTTTGCCATCTCAAGAAAAAGACGCGCATTGCCCTCCATCACTTCCTGGGAAAGAGCCCGAAAAGACTCCTTCATCATCTCCTGGCGCGCCCCCCACTCTCTTTGCAAAAAAAAGAGGATCAACAACACCGCTACAACAAAGAGAGACAGGAAAAGAAACAACACCTAAAAATCCTCGGAATCAGGCTCAAACTCCTCAAGAGTCTTTGATTTTTTCCCCGCCATAAGGCGTATGAAGGAGAGAAGAAGAGAAATGAAAATGTAGCTCCAGGAGACAAGCAACAGAGTAAAGGCAAAAAAATGAAGAATGCCATAAAGAACGAGAATGAGCGCAAGAACTGTCGCGCAGATCAGATAGAACGAGGGAATAGGAAGTCGCAGCATCTTAAGGCTTGGAAATTTCAGCCGGCACACCATCAGGTAGCCAAGAGCAAGCGCTGCTGAGGAAAAAAGAATGGCTAAATCACTTTTTGAAAAAACAAAAAATTGCACTGCCCAAGGAGAAAGAAAGAAAAGATTGAGAGAAACGCTCGCAGCAGCGGCAGCAGGAATGGGAAGTCCTGTAAAATGGCTCTTGTGCGTCGCCGCAAGCTCCACACCCTCTTTTACCTCTCTTGCCTTCACACTGTAGCGCACAAGGCGAAGCACCCCGCAAACAGAATAGATCATCGCTCCAGCTGCACTCAAAAAGGAGAGCAGAGTCCCCTGCTCCAACGAAAGCGTCTTGAGCATTAGCACAGAGGGCGCTACCCCAAAAGTAACCGCATCGGCAAGTGAATCAAAGATGACCCCAAAATCGCTCTCGGCATGGATAGCTCGTGCAAGAGCGCCATCCATAAAATCGGCAAAGGCCGCAAGAATCAGAAGGAAAACCGAAGATTGCACCACCTCATAAACCCCCTCTCCAGGCTCAACCATGTTCACTTTGAAAATGACAAAAAGCCCGCACGCAAGAGAAAAGGCGGTGATCATATTGGGAAAAACACGTCGCATTCTCACAAGACAGAGCATAGAGGATGCTCTTTTTTTTCTGGACAGAAAAATAGAAACTACCATATATAGTGTATATAGCGCGTTTGCAGATACAACATGTGGTAGCGGAGGTTATATGGAAAGTCTTGTCAGCAAAGAGAGTGGAACAAAAAGCGGCATTGCAACAAGCAGTGTGGTGAAAAGAGATGGTACAGTGGTGCCCTTTCGCAAAGAGAGGATCGTGCGGGCCGTGGAAGCAGCTTTTCGCGATGCCCGAAAACTCTCCGGCACGCTTGAAGCGGATCTTGAAAAGGAGATCGATGCTGTTGTGGAAGAAGTCGTAGAACAGCTGGCTGAGCTTATTTCAAGAGGTGAGACATCCACCGTAGAGGGCATCCAGGACATTGTTGAAGAGACCCTGATGAAGCGCGGACACTGCGATGTAGCGCGCGGTTATATCGTCTATCGCAATGAGCGCCAGGCAAAAAGAGAAAAAATCTCTCTTCTTAAAATCTATCGACAGGGCAAAACAACTCCGACGCGCTTTAACCCCATTCGCATTGCCTCTGCTGTTGAAAGAGCCTTTCGAAAAGCGCGCAAAATCGAAGGTCAGGTCTCGGATCTAGTGGGCGGCTTTGTCAATGAGATTACGCAAAGAATTGTCGCCCAAATGCAGCAGGTCGCTGAACAGGGAGAAATTCCTACGATTGAAAGAGTGGAAGATCTCATCGAAGAGGAGCTGATGGCGGGACGGCACTTCGACGCTGCAAAAGCCTACATTCTCCATCGCGCTGAAAAAGAAAAGGGGCGCTTTGTCCTGGAGAAAAAGGGACCTGTTCGCACCTTTGAAGTCGAAATTCCAGGGCAAGAAAAAATCTCGGTCACAGATGAGATGCTGCGATCCAGGCTCACCTTCGCCTGCCGCGGACTGGAAAAGTGGGTTTCCGTAGAGGAGCTTCTGGAAGCCATCATTGTTCAGTTCTACGAAGGAATGAAAGAAAAGGAGCTTGACCTTGCTACCCTCTTTGCAGCAAAAGCAAAGATCGAAAGAGATCCTTCCTATTCTCAAGTGGCATCCCGACTCCTTCTCGATATTATCTATCGAGAAACTCTGGGAGTTGCCGCATCAGACCGGGCAGTTGAAAAGGCGCACCAAAACTATTTTGCAAAATATATCCGCGAAGCTATTGTTCTGGAGCGTCTCTCTCCCCGGCTTCTTGAATTTGATCTGAATGCCCTTGCAAAGGCGATCGATCTCAAAAGGGATGACATCTTCTCCTACCTCGGCCTTCAGACTCTCTACGATCGCTACTTCATTCATCATGAAGAAAAGCGCCTTGAAACGCCGCAAATCTTCTGGATGCGCGTTGCTATGGGTCTTGCCCTGAATGAAAAAGAGAAGACAAAGTGGGCGATTGCCTTCTACAATCTCCTTTCACAGTTTCTCTTTGTCTCGAGCACACCTACGCTCTTCAACGCAGGAACGCTTCACTCTCAGCTCAGCTCCTGCTATCTCTCCACCGTGATGGATGATCTTTCTCACATCTTCAAAGTGGTCGCAGACGATGCGCAACTCTCCAAATGGGCAGGAGGCATTGGCAATGACTGGACCTACATTCGCGCCACCGGCTCCAGAATCAAAGGGACCAATGGCACATCGCAGGGAGTCATCCCCTTTTTGAAAGTCGCAAATGACACAGCAGTAGCGGTGAATCAGGGTGGAAAGCGCAAAGGAGCCATGTGCGCCTACCTGGAGACATGGCATCTCGACGTGGAAGATTTTCTTGAGCTTCGGAAAAACACGGGCGATGAGAGGCGCAGAACGCATGACATGAATACTGCGAACTGGATCCCCGACCTCTTCATGAAAAGAGTGCGCGAAGGGGGAATGTGGACTCTTTTTAACCCAAGCGATGTTCCCGATCTGCACGATCTCTATGGCGCTGCATTTGAGAAGCGCTATGAGGAGTATGAAAAAAGAGCAGAGAGCGGAGAGATCAAACTCTACAAAAGAGTCGAGGCGCTACAACTCTGGCGCAAGATGCTCAGCATGCTCTTTGAAACAGGACACCCCTGGATCACCTTCAAAGACCCCTCCAACATTCGCGCAGCCCAGGACCATGTTGGCGTCGTTCACTCCTCTAATCTCTGCACGGAAATTCTTCTCAACACCTCTCGGGAAGAGACAGCAGTCTGCAATCTGGGATCCATTAACCTCGCCTACCATGTGACATCGCAAGGCCTTGAAGAAAAGAAGGTTGCAGAAACAATCCGCACTGCAATCCGGATGCTTGACAATGTGATCGATCTCAATTTCTACCCCACTATAGAGGCAAAAAACTCCAACCTGCGCCATCGCCCTGTAGGACTTGGCATTATGGGCTATCAGGATGCGCTCTATATCCAGAATATAAGCTATGCCAGCCACGCCTCCGTAGCCTTTGCGGACAGGAGCATGGAGATGATTTCCTACTACGCAATTCTTGGTTCTTCGGAGCTTGCAGCAGAGAGGGGTACCTATTCCACCTACAAGGGATCAAAATGGGATCGGGGCCTTCTTCCCATTGATACGATCCCCCTTTTGGAAAAGGAGCGCTCTCTGCCGATCGACGTCGATCGCTCTGCAACGCTTGATTGGAGCACCGTGCGCGAGAGTGTTAAAAAACATGGCATGCGCAACTCGCATATGATGGCAATTGCCCCCACAGCGACCATCGGCAATATCACTGGCGTTGTCCCCTCCATTGAGCCCATCTATAAGCATCTCTTTGTCAAGTCGAATCTCTCCGGGGAGTTTACGATCATCAACCCCTATCTTGTCGAAAAACTCAAAGAGCTCTCTCTGTGGGACGAAGAGATGCTCGACGATCTTAAATACTTCGATGGAGCGATCCGCGATATCGCTCGCATTCCGGATGAGGTGAAACAGCTCTTTCTCACTGCCTTTGAGATTGAGCCAGAGTGGATCATCGAATGTGCGGCCAGACGGCAAAAATGGCTCGATATGGGTCAATCTCTCAATCTTTATCTCGCAGAGCCCAATGGTAAAAAGCTGCATCAAATGTACTTTCTTGCCTGGGATAAAGGGCTTAAAACCACCTACTATCTGCGGACTCTGGGAGCAACGCAAATTGAAAAATCGACGATCGACATCAATAAACGCGGGCTACAGCCGCGCTGGATGAAGAATAAATCCGCTTCGCAAAATATTTCTGTGGAACGCAATGCGGCGCCCAAAGCCTGTTCTCTGGGTGGTGAAGGATGTGAAAGTTGTCAATAGGGGGAAATATGGAACAAAATCTGTTAGGTCAAAAAGGGCGGGTAATCGCTCAAAGTAAACGGCTGATCAATTGCCATGCCGTCGATGTCAACCAACTCATGCCTCTGAAGTATAAGTGGGCCTGGGAGCACTACCTGAATGGCTGCGCAAACCACTGGATGCCCAATGAAGTAGCCATGGGAAAAGACATTGAGCTTTGGAAATCAAAACTTCTCTCTGAAGATGAACGGCGAGTGATCATGCGCAACCTGGGCTTCTTCTCAACAGCGGAGAGCCTTGTTGGCAACAATATCGTTCTTGCTATCTTCCGCCATGTAACCAATCCGGAAGCGCGCCAATATCTTTTGCGTCAGTCCTTTGAAGAAGCGATCCACACGCACGCTTTCCTCTACATCGTCGAGTCTCTTACTCTTGATCAAGGGGAGATCTTCAACATGTACAATGAGATCAACACGATCCACCACAAGGATCGCTTTGAGATGCGGCTGACAGAAGAGGTGTTGCGGCCCGACTTCAGCACGTCGACCTTTGCAGGAGCGCAAAAATTCCTTCAGAACCTGATCGGCTACTACATCATTATGGAAGGACTCTTTTTCTACAGTGGCTTTGCCATGATTCTCTCCTTTCTGCGCCAGAACAAGATGGTAGGGATAGGCGAGCAGTTCCAATACATTTTGCGCGATGAGACGGTGCATCTTAACTTCGGGATCGACCTGATTAACGGCATCAAAGAGGAGAATCCGGAGCTCTGGACTCCCGAGTTTCAAAAAGAGATCGTTGGTCTGATCGAGCAGGCGGTAGAACTTGAGATCAGCTATGCAGAAGATTGTCTGCCTCGTGGAATTCTCGGATTAACTGCGCCCATGTTCCGCAGCTACGTCCAATACATTGCTGATCGCAGACTCGAGCGCATTGGTCTTAAGGCACTCTATCACAGCAAAAACCCCTTCCCCTGGATGAGTGAAACTATCGATCTTGGCAAGGAGAAAAACTTCTTTGAAACACGCGTTACAGAGTATCAATCCTCTGCAGCACTAACCTGGTAGAATTTGATATTTATTATAATTTATAATAAATTGAAATTACGGAGGTATTTCATGAGAAATAAACAAAAAGGGGTTACCCACTCAGCAAGATCAAATCGCCGCTCAAGCAGCAAACAGGATGCAAAATACAACCGCGAAGCGGAATGGGAAACAATGCGCTATTTACAGCACTCCATGGAAAGCGCCTGGAAGAAATTTTCTACTGATATTAAAAACAGGGCTTCCATTGAAGTGCTTACCGAAGATCGCAACAAGCTGCTCATTCTCCTTGGGGAATGCAACTACATGATCCGCGAGTATCGGAATCTACAAGAGGGAAAATAGGCATTTCAATTATCATTGAAGAGATATGAATCCTTCATTTGATATAGGGGCAGAGGGGCAGTCTTACAAAAACTTCCTGATCACTCGCTATCTTCCTCTGCCTGAATTGCAAAGCACGCTCATTGAAGCGGTTCACCACCCCAGCGGAGCGCGGATTTTGCAGATTGCAAACAGCGATCCCGAGAATCTCTTCTGCCTCTCTTTTCAGACGCTTCCCACCAGCTCCAATGGGGTTGCGCATATTCTGGAGCACATGGTGCTCTGCGGTTCCCGCAAATATCCTGTAAAAGACCCCTTCTTCGCCATGAATAGGCGCAGTCTGAACACCTTCATGAATGCCTTTACAGGACAAGACTTTACGGCATACCCTGCAAGCTCGCAGGTAGAAGTGGATTTCTACAACCTGCTCTCCGTCTACGTCGATGCGATTTTTCATCCAGAACTTAAAAAAATCAGCTTCCTCCAGGAGGGGCATAGGCTCAGCTTTGAGTCGGGAGAGGTTTTAAAACTCCAGGGGGTCGTCTATAATGAGATGAAGGGGGCCATGGCCTCTGCTGACAGCCGCCTTTGGAGGAGGCTCTTTGCTGCGCTTTATCCCGGGCTTCCCTATGCCTATAATTCTGGAGGGGATCCACAGGAGATTTCCCGCCTTACCCATGAGGAGCTCATCGCTTTTCATAAAGAGTTTTATCATCCATCGCGCTGCCTCTTCTTCTTTTACGGCAATCTTCCCCTCTGCAAACATCTCGATTTCCTCGCCGAGCACGTGCTGCACGACGTAAAACAGCTCGCTCCCCTTCCTCCATTGTCAATGGAACCAAAAGTCGATGTCCCTCAAGCAATTGTCGCAAGCTATCCGATCGCCCCTTTCGAGTCTCTGGATAAAAGAAGTATTGTAGCACTTGCATGGCTGACAGCTCCTGTAACGCATCAGGAGGAACTTTTAGCCATTTCTCTTTTAAACAGCCTGCTTTTGGAGCATGATGCATCGCCATTGCGCAAGGCTCTTCTCAAGTCAGGACTTCTCCTTCAGGTCTCCTCCGCTCTGGACACACAGATCGCTATTGCCCCCTGGGTTATCCTTTGCAAAGGGTGTAATCCGGAAGATGCTGATAAGATCAGAGCACTGATTTACACAACATGTGCAGAGATCGCAGAGAGTCCCTTCCCTCAGGAAGAGATCGAAGCGAGTCTGCATCAGTTTGAATTTGAGCGCAGTGAGGTCAACGGAGATGAAGGCCCTTTTGGACTTACGCTCTTTTTCCGGGCGGGGCTCCTGGCGCAACAGGGTGTTGACCCTGAGACGGCTCTCTCGATTCATCACCTCTTTGCCAATTTGCGCAGGCGCTGCGAAGATCCTCAGTTTCTCTCTGGGCTTCTTCGCCGTACTCTTCTTGACAACAGGCATTGTATACAGCTCACCATGAAACCGGACCCTACTCTTGAAGCCCGGGAGGCAGATGAGGAGAAGGAAGCTCTTGCAGCTCTTCAGGAAAAGCTCACATCGGAGGAGAAAGAGCGGATCATACGCGATGATGAGGCTCTTGCCACCTATTTGGAAGAGACTGAAAACCAGGATCTCTCTTCGCTTCCCAAACTTGAGCTCAAGGACATCCCCCCCCATATTGCAGACTTCCCTCTAACACGCGAAAAACGGGGAGATTTGCATCTTTTTCACCATAGTTGTTTTAC
>JAGWKO010000019.1 GCA_028873295.1 Verrucomicrobiota bacterium | reverse complement strand
GAACCAATTTCTTGCTTGTTTCCCAGCGTCGAAGGGTTTGAGTCGAAACGCCCAAAAAATCTGCGGCTTTGTGTATGCTAAAAAATTTGCTCATATTGATATAGTATGAGCAAGAATGTATAAGGTCAAGCTAAACTGTTAACAGCCCCTCTTTGCTCCCATTCATTCGTCAGTGTTTCTCTGATTGCAATTCCACGCATCCGTTTCTCAATCCAATCATCCGGATATCCTTTAGCCTTATAGGTAGCCCGAATTCTTTTGGAGGCAAGCTCGGGATCTTCAATTTCTTGGATGCGTTCATACCCCACCTTAGCTAGCCATCTTTTGAAAGGCTCAGCTTTTGGAGAGGGAATTGCCTGAATGATACGGAAAATCCCTTCTGTTGTTGCACAATTCAAATTTTGTTTGCCGCCGGATGTTGCAATAGAAAGGGGGGTGACAATTTGTCCCCACCCTTCAGAAAGAGCAGGATCCCGCACCCTCATTTTTTTTATATAGTCGGTAGAATTGGATGTATCTATCAAAGCCTCAACAATATCTTTAACAACAAACCACCATTCATCATTATGCAATACCCTTCGAATGTTTTTACCTTTAAAAACTATCATATGGTGAGTAGTGTCAATTTCCTTGCTCATATGTTTTCTTCCTTTGCAGGTTGTTCTGGGAACAAAAGCTCTACAGCCGTCACTTTTCCTTCAGTTTCTTCTTCAATTTTTTTCGCAAGCTTACGACTGGGATGTTTAGTGCCGTGTAAGATCTGACCTAGGTGACCTCGCGAAATCCCCAATCTTTTTGCAAAGTCGACTTGGGTAATTCGCTTCTTAAACAGATACTCTCTAATGTTCACAGTGAAACCCGTTTTATCTTGTAAAAAGACCGAGAATAGCTTGCAATCATTTTAATTGCAAATGCTATCTTTTATCGTCCATTCAAAATTCAAGATTCTGTGGACCAACGGTGGACCAAATAGGGGCCACAAACCAATCTAATTTGCATCAAATGGCAATAGACTCTAAAGAAAAGATGGGTTATCCTGCCCTCGTGTCAGCTACTGTAAGATGCAGTGACATTGCCTGGATAGGGCGCATTCGTAATGCGAAGGTCTTCGGCTCGACTCCGGATTCAGGCACATTCTTTTCCAGCAAGTTGCGACAAAACCCCACCAGATCGACAGCCTCAAAAGTTGGTCATTTGATCATATAAGATCAAGTTTTGAAGATCGCGATTGCAAGTCGAGACATAGCTTTTGCTCGAAAGGTGTTTGATCGAGGCGTTTTTCTTGAAGGAGGAGTTAAAATATAAGATTATGATAATAAGGTGGTTGCGCTGTTGTCTGTTTTGGGTAACCTCGTTTGGTGTTTTTGGTTTGGAATCAGAAAAGCCCCTGGCTGTTATTTTTCTTGATATTGATGGGGTGCTGATCGCAGGACGAGATACCGATCCCTTAAACGCATGGATAAGAGAAAGACTTATTGATTTGTTTGGAAAGAAGGATAGAGAATTCAGAGGGTATTCTGAGTTGGAGTGGAGGATCGCAGCTGGTCAATTTCTTTCAAGAGCCGCAGTGGAAAATTTGGAAAATCTTATTGACCGAGTGAACAAGACAAAGCAAATAGCCATTGTGGTTTCTTCTGCGTGGAGATTGGATGGGACAGTAGATGAAATCAAAGATCGGATGTTTGAGAAAGAGAATTTTTCAAGATGGATCATTGATAAGGTTGCAGATGATGATTGGTGGAGACAGAGAAAAAATGAGAATAGACTATCCCCGATAGCTATACAAAAATATGGCTTTGGTCTTGATGCCAGGGGGGCGCAAATTGAATATTGGCTCCGAGAGAATCATCAAAAGTGGAATATTGATAGTTTTGTCATCATCGATGATTGCGACGATGGCATATCAAGGCGCTTTCCTGGTAATTTCGTAGAAGTGTATAGGTTGTTTTCCTCCACGGAGGCAGAGCTTGCTTATGAAATTTTAATGCAATCACCTCCAGATTTATTTTCGAAATTTTGAACGGATAAGGACCTCTTTGCCCTCAAAAGCAAATCCAAGGTATAAAATATGTTTAATGCCTCGCTCTAGAAGTTCGATGGCGTATTGCTTTTCTTCAATCTGCCTTAGAGCAGAAGTCACAGCTTTTTCCAAGTCAGTCTTTTCAAAACGGCCCACCTTTTTAAATTCCATGATAATCCCTAGATCATTTTTATTTCTGGGGATGAGCATGACATCATACCTACCTAAACCGCTTTCTCGATTAGATTTTACTTCATATTGATCTTTGAGCCCTATCAACATTCCCAATACAAAGGCATGGTAGATCTTTTCAGAATCCTCTGCTGGCACATCAAAAACGCTCACCGAATTAAGCATAAATTCTTTAAAAATCTGAGAAAATGAATCAACATCACCACTCGTTAAACTTTTTAAGAGCAGACTGTACTTGTATTCCTGTAGGGTGCTTTCAAACCAGCCTAAGATCATTGTTTTATACAATTCAGTCACTTCGATGTTAGGAATCGCTAAAGAACAAGGTGCACCGTAGGATGTTGTATTTTTAATTGTTAAATAACCAGAGTAGGCTAGTAAAGACCATATGGCATTAGGGTTTTGTTCGAGGTTGGTAAATACAATGCCTTCTTCTAAGAGTTTTTCGACACTGCCACCTCGCAAGAGGTCTTCAACATCGGCTTTCAAGTCTTCGGATCCCCTAGTAATAAGGCGTTTCATTATTTCATTATCACTACTATTCACCCAATGAAGAGCAATGGCACCATTTTCTTGGACACAATTTAAAACTGACCAAGGATTATATATGCCAGGAGTGCATCCCATTTGATAGCCATCATACCACTTACGTATTTCTGGTAGTTTTTCCGTGAGATTGTAATTCTGCAAGAAGACTTCCACTTCTGATTCTAACAATCCAAATTTATCACTGAATGTATCATGCAAAATGGAATATGTTTTGATATTATTTGCTCCAGAAAAAATACTTTCTTTTGCGACACGCAAAATGCCTGTGAGGACCCCTCTTTCCAGGTATATATTATCCTTAAAGCCTTTGGATAAAAAATTCTTAAGAATTTCAATCATTGAGCCATAATAATTACCCAAATATGCAGCATGTGCAGGGGCATCATACTCATCAACTAGAAGAATAACATTCATTTTATGGTATCGATATAACCATTCTGTAAGAAGAAGAAGGCTGTCTTCAAGAAGCAGCTGGTCGTCTTCTTCGTCCAGAATTTTTTGATAGAATTTCTTTTCTCGTGCTGTTAAACAACCATCTTGTACCAGATACGCATGATGTTCAAATTCTCTGGCGAGTAATCCGCGCATAGATTTCAATGATTTTTCTAAAGAGGAGTGTTTATCTTTAAGTGAAATAAAAACGACCGGGAACTGCCCTTGCAATGCTCGATATCTATCAATATTCCAAATTTTCGTGTTGTGAAACAAATAACTTGTATCAGTGTCAGTTTTTTCAAAGAAATAGCGTAGCATAGAAAGGTTCAATGTCTTTCCAAAACGTCGTGGACGAGGGATAAGTGTGACATGAGTACCTCTCTCAATGAGTTCTTGGATGAGAAGAGTTTTATCGACGTATGCATAATCGCCATCAATGACTTTTTTGAAATCGCTAAGTCCTATAGGGAGGGGTTTCTTGGCATTGATGGTCTTAGGAAGGGGCTTGTCGTTCATAAGACAGAGTATAATCACCTTCCTGTATTTACTGCATGGGATCTTGGGCACAATGGTAGTACTGCCATCTGAGGTGCTTAATTTGTCGGAAAAGAAATACACATTATCGATTTTGTGGCATCCAGACATCGCCGAGACGAAGCAGCAACTGATCGACGAGCTCTAGTGCTCTGTCAACATTAATTTTAGGGATTGGGCTGCGTGAAAGCTCCCGCGATTGAGTTGTCGAAGATGGGGGGTGTATTTCCTAATACATCCCCCATCTTCGACAATCTCAATCCCGGGGCTTTGACGCAGCCCAATCCCTAAAATTAATGTTGACAGAGCACTAGTGGCTGCTACAGCATGAAGCGAAAATATTTTGCTTTACAGACAAAGTCACATCCACGAATTTGTAGGACAATACTCTGTCAAATTCGAGGTTTCTGTGAAGACGTTTGTTCTCCTGATGCATCTGGCTCTCTGTACAGTAGTTGCCTCTCCGGTAGCGAGGCCCAATATTCTGATTCTTCTTGTCGATGAACTGAGATATCCTGCCGTTTACGAAGATGAGGCGTTGCGCAAGTGGTCTTCCGAGCACTTGAAAACGATGGCTTTCCTACGGGAGCATGGGGTCAACTTCGACCATCACTACATCGGCTCTACCGCATGTGCTCCCAGCCGAGCGACCCTCTTCACAGGGCAATATCCAACGCGCCATGGCGTATCACAAACGGATGGGATTGCAAAACCGGCCTATGATCCCACCATGTTTTGGCTCAGTCCACATACTGTTCCAACGGCCGGCAATTTCTTTACTGAAGGGCTTTATGCTACCTGGTACATCGGCAAATGGCATATTTCTAGCGACAATCTCTACGATCCTGGCACACAGACGCCTGTACCCACCTATCATACTATCACGGGCATTCCCGATCCTCATTTGGAAAAGGTCTATCGCTCTGCTAATCGACTTGCTCCCTTTGGGTTTGCAAATGGATGGATTGGGCCGGAGCCTCATGGCACCTCTCCGCACCTCTCTGGAGCATCAGCTGCGACTGAAGTTCCTGGAAGGGACCCATTTTTTGCAGATGAGACCATTGCTCTCTTGCAGAAACTGAATGCCCAGGAAACGCCTTCTAAGCCCTGGTTCATTGTCTGT
Organism: Verrucomicrobiota bacterium; assembly: GCA_028873295.1. GTDB lineage: Bacteria > Chlamydiota > Chlamydiia > Chlamydiales > SM23-39 > JAGWKO01. The sequence continues at coordinate 15,622 of JAGWKO010000019.1, read as the reverse complement.
TCTTTTGTGAACCCTCATGATATTACTCTATACGGAGACATTACTAAACAGCTCCCACTCTTTGATTTTACCGTCGATCCTACCTTACCCCCGATTCCCCAAGCACCAACCGCAAACGAGGATTTGAGAAAAAAGCCGACAGCACAACGCTCTTACAAAGAGGAGTACCAAAAGGCCTTTCAGCCAACGACCGATACGGAAGAATATCGCAAGCTTTACTACACCTTGCAGAAAAAAGTAGATGGAGAAATGGGCCGAGTACTTACCGCGCTGCAAGCAACGCAATTTAAGGACAACACCATCGTTGTCTTCACCTCTGATCACGGAGATCTTTTGGGAGCGCACAGCAACTTCCAGAAGTGGTTTAACATGTATGAAGAGTCGATCCATGTGCCCCTGATCTTCTACTCCCCCACGCTTTTGCCTCAAGGCAAGCACGTCGACCTCATCACAAGCCATATCGATCTTCTCCCCACTCTCTGCGGTCTTGCACATATTGATGCCAATGCCGTGACACAAACACTCCAAGAAACCTTCACCAATTCCAGCCCTCTTGTAGGAAGGGACTTGTCTGAAGTGGTATTAGCAGAAGCTTCTTCTGACAAGATCGCATCTCTTGAAGAGCCTGCGCTCTTCCTCACCTATGATCAGATCTTTACTGGCTCACACTCGGTAAGCCGTACTGGGACTCCTTACACGTACGTCGACCAGCCAGCCTTCATCCATGCAATCATCACTCGTCTGAATGGGGAAATCTGGAAATATGCGATCTATTTTGCAAACAGAACATTCACAAATGCACCTCTCCCTTGCAGTTGCAGTACGCCGATTCCGGAAGATGTCCCTCCGCAATATGAGATGTATAATCTCTCAAAAGACCCTCTGGAAATAAACAATGTAACTGGAACCCCCGCCTATCGAAAGGTCGAGAAAAAGCTGCGAAGGCTGTTGCGCAAACAAGTGGAGAGTAAGGCATTTGTAACGCCTTGAGTTTTTGAGTACACTACAAAGCTTCTTGTTCTTTTTTTGAACACCTGTTAGAGAAAAAAAAGAGGAGATGAGATCATGATGGGACGCTGGCAAGAGGGTGAAGTTCAAGCTTTTCGTATTCTTCAGTTTGCTTTTATTCTTCTTTTTCTTTTTGAAGGCCTAGACAAATTCTTCTATCTAATGGCTAACTGGTCGCAATACCTTCCTCCCTATCTTCTTCATTTTTTCGGGGGGCACGCTCGCGTAGCGATCACTTTGGTAGGCGTTATCGATATTGGCCTTGCTATAGGACTCCTTTATAAACCCAAGCCCTTCGCTTATTTAGCCTCGCTTTGGCTTCTTGCGATCGCGGCCAACGGCTTCTTTTTTGGCCACCACTTTGATATTGCCCTCAGAGAATTTGTTTTCTCCCTCGCAGCCCTCTCTCTTGGAAGGTTAAACAGCAAAACCCAAAACTCAGGTTAGTAAAGCCGTGCCTGGTATTCATACACAAAAAACCATCTATGACCCTCCCTCTCCTTCCGACGGCAAGAGGATTCTTGTCATGCGTTTTTGGCCAAGGGGCGTAAAGAAAAGTACTCTGCATCTTGACCGATGGGTCAAAGAACTGGGAACAGAGAGTTCTTTAATTAAGAAATGGAAGGCAGGAAAGATCGAATGGAAAGAGTTTGCCCGGGAATATCGCAAAACGCTGCGAGAAAATAAGACATTTCTTGTTGAGCTGGCAGAAGAGGCAAAAAAGGGAACTCTTAGCTTGCTCTGCAGTTGTAAAGAAGAAAAACACTGTCACCGCTATCTCCTGAAAAAAGCCATCGAAGCACTCTTGAATAAAAGATAGACCACCTCAATTCTCATGCCCGCCACACCCAATAAGACTATCCGCAAATTTTGATTCTCATAAATGCTTGTTCAGAGTACTCTTTTCACCAATGGATCTAGCAGATAAAATTCGTAAAATCGAAGCCCTTATCGCAGGAGCTAAAAGCGATGGAGAACGTCAAGCTGCCGAGTTTGCCAGGAGACGCCTGCAAGATAAAATTGAGGCCAAGCCAATTGAATATACCATTACTTCAACTAGTCACTGGAGAAAAAAGTTATTCATAGCGATTTGTAACAAGCATGGTCTTCGAACCTATCGCTATAAAAGACAAAAATATACTACTACAATGGTTTTGGTCAGTCGACCCTTCATGGATCAGGTCCTTTGGCCGGAATTTGATCGATGCGCAAAAACATTTGATCAGCTTGCCAGTGAGATCATGAATGACCTCATTTCCAAAATCCATTTAGTAAAAGATGAAGACGAAACGATCATTGCTGGAGAGCTCCCTGCTGCTACGACAGTTTCAGCTCTTTGAGCCGATTCTTAATATACTCAAAAAACAGGAACAAAGAACTCATCCTATTGACCTATTTCTCTGCAGTTGCTAGGCTGAGGCCATCTCAGCAAAACTGAGTTTCGCAAGCAAATGTCTTTATTTACCAACTTTTCTTCAGACACTTTCTCCGCAACTACCACAACGACCGGCTCTCGCCGGTAATTTTTCCCCTTTCTCACATCTTCTTTTATCAATAAAAACCTCAATAAAACGGAGAAAATATGTTTCGCAAAATGCCATTTATTTTACTGGCTCTCATGATTATCGTGGGGCTATTGCATTCTTGGATCCCTGAGGACATTCAATCGATTCTTTATGGGATGAGTTTATCGATTAAGTCATTGATCGTATCAACATTGCCGTTCATTATTTTCGGCTTGCTGTTTAAAACAACTGTTGGATTTGCGCGCAACGCATCCAAGATGATTTTGACGATTTTAGTCTCCATCTGTCTGTCTAATTTCTTATCCACAATGATCAGTTACTCTGTGGGTTGTGTTGCTTACACCTTTGACCTTACCATGCCATTTCCTGGCGCAGGAGATGAGTTACAACCGAGTTGGGTCCTCGTGCCCCCTAAATTAATTGGGAATGACCATGCGATGCTTGCCGCCTTAATCTTAGGAATCGTGTTAGGCTGGCTGAAACCTTCATTGGCTGCCTTGATCGCTATGAAAATGAACCAGGTTGTTGGATACATTTTGAAGGGGGTCTTATATGCGATCCCTCCATTCATTGCTGGGTTCCTGATTAAAATGCACCATGACAATGTGATGAGCTATATCATTCAAAATTACGGGATGGTCTTTGCCCTCACCGCCTGCTCTGTATTTGCCTACATCGTCATCATCTATTTTTTAACAAGTCGCGGAAGAGAACTGTCTTTTGCGCAGAGCCTAAAAAACATGGTTCCTGCAGCAATTGCCGGTTTCGGAAGTATGTCCAGTGCTGCAGCAATGCCGTTAACTCTTTTAGGCGTGGAGAAAAACTCTCAAAACCCCGATCTTGCACGATCAATTATCCCCGCAACGGTCAATGTCCATTTAGTTGGAGACTGCTTTGCAATTCCGATTTTTGCTTTTGCTGTGATGAAAAGTTTTGGCGTTGCAGAGCCTCATTTTTTGAGTTACCTGATCTTTGCTTGTTATTTTGTTTTAGCCAAATTTTCTGTGGCAGCTGTGCCTGGGGGTGGAATTCTTGTAATGCTTCCGATCCTGGAGCGGTATTTAGGATTTGATGCGACAATGCTTTCTTTAATCACCGCATTGTACATTCTCTTTGATCCGATCATCACTTGCGCCAATGTATTTGGCAATGGCGGCTTTGCAATGGGTCTAAGTCGCAAGTGGTCATGGAGCATGAGAAAGGGATAGGCACAGGCTGTTGTTGTCGGTGCAGTAGGAAGTTCCGTGCACCGCCATTGCACCGGGAAAAACTGCACCTCGAAGCAAAGATATCTTTAGTCCTTTTTTCAATAGATAGAAACAGCGTCTCGTTTTATCATATCTGCCTATGTATAGGATAGCTCACGCATGTGACGAAAAAATCATTTTTTATCTTGACCCTGCTGGGAATAAGTTTGTTGCTTCCGGAGGCAGTCTGGCCTGGCGCCTGAATAATCCTGGTTTGGTTCATAGATCTGGCTGGTTTTCCCGTGATCAAGACTCCATAGGGCATTTTGGCCATTATGCGATCTTCCCTAACCCGGAAAAAGGGCGCGCAGCGTTAGCAAAATGGCTCCATACAAAAAAATATTTCAAGGGGTCATAGCTACGGCTTCTCTTGTCGTAGTCCGAAACCTTGATTGTTTTTACAGGACCTGAAGTAAGAAGCCATTCACGCCACGCACCATATATTTTTTGGGCGGGAGCATTAGCTAAAGCCGTTGTCGGTGGGTAATCTGTTAACCACCGCCCCAATTCTGTAAGAGTCCAAACATCAGATGCACCATGAAGCCACATCCGACAATACCGTTCCTTCCAGCAATCTGGAGAAGTTTCTTCTAGATGTGAGTTGTCCGCCGCAATCCGATCCCAAGTTGCTTTTACATCAGTAACTTCTTTCTCAAAATCGTCGAGGATCGCACAGGCTTCTTCAAGAAATGTATCCATTGCTCTTCTATGTTTGAATTGTCGTTACAGCGTCACGACAATCTTCAGATGTATCAATCATTTTGGCCTTTTGGGCATACAGAGTTGCTTCCGCTTCGATCTCCTCGATACTTGGAAGTGATGTCTTTAAATTGTCGGGTAGAGAGTCGATTAATTCGGTCTCGAAGTTGGCAACGCCGATGGGACAATTTTTATTGCGAAGGGCATATTCGACAACAATATGATCCTTGGACTTGCAAAGAATGAGTCCGATCGCCGGATTATCGCCAGGATTTCGGAATTTGTCATCAAGCGCGGCCAGATAGAAGTCGATTTGTCCAGCATCCGTGGGTTTGAACTTGCCCGCTTTCAACTCAATCAGGAAATAGCAGCGGAGCTTGATGTGGTAAAAGAGCAAATCCAGGTAATAATCTTCATCTCCCACTCGGATCGGAACTTGCCGTCCCACAAAAGCAAATCCGTTCCCCAATTCGAGAAGGAATCTTTGAAGGTGGTTCATCAGGCCATCTTCGATTTCTTTTTCCCGCGCTTCGTTGGCAATCGTTAAAAAATCGAAAGAATAAGGATCTTTGAGGATTTGTTCGGCTAGATCGGATTGAATCGAAGGCAGCGATTTCTGAAAGTTATTGGGAGCTTTACCTTGACGATGATAGAGATCGGAATCAATCCACATTTCCAAGACATTGCGGCTCCATCCATTCTCGATTGTCTTTTTGGCATACCACTCCCTTTCAAGAAAATTTTTTACTTTCTCTACCAGGATTACGTTATGCCACCAGGGTATCCCTAAACAGAATTCGGGAGGGGAGTCAATTTGTCGCGCAGCCTGCGCGACATTTGCATACGAAAGATAAAATGACCTCATCCTAAATAGGTTACTTCTTGAAAAACCACTCAATCCGGGGAAGTCATACTGTAGATCTTTACACAACCTCTCCAGTACTTGGCTACCCCATTTTTCTTGGGTTTGGCGGGCTACAATCTCCTTGCCAATCCACCAATAGAGTCGAATCAACTCCTGGTTGACCGCTAAAGCCGCTTTGATTTGAGATTCACGAATGCGCGTTTTGATATCCTGAAACAATATGGGGTAACTCTCCGAAAGGATTAAGACCGTTGTGGATTTTGGATTCATGAAAAGACTCCTGTGAGACGAATTATCGCATCGCGCTGCGACAATGTTGAAAATTCTTTATGCATGAGCACTTCCTTTGAGAATTCTCTCTGAAATATGATCACTAAATTTTTTACTATTTTTCGCGTCCAGATTTGTATAACGAAGCAGCATAGATAGCGTTCGGTGTCCCATAGCAGCAGCCAATTCCACATTCGAAGCTCCTTGGGCAGAAGCAAAAGTTACAAATTGGTGCCTGAGATCGTGAAAATGATAATCATCTAGACCGGCGCGCTGTACCGCTTGCATCCATCCTTTTTTAATGTCAAATCGGCCGAAAGCAGTTTTACTTGCAAAGACTAGAGGCTTCTTAGAATCGTGAACGGTTTGAATTACTTTTAGTTCAGCAATTACCAAATCGGTGAGAGCAACGCTGCGAGGGCGACCGTTTTTTGTTTCCTTGAGAAAGGCGATCCCTTTTTCAAAATCGACATGATTCCATTCGAGATTAAGAAGCTCCCCTCTACGAGCTCCGGTAGTGAGAGCCAAAAGAACGATTGGATAAAGATAAAACGATTTGCTTTGTTTACAGGCTTCCAATAGACGGGCAATTTCTTCGTCATTGAGAATCCGATCCCGAGGCTTTTCTTTGAGCCTGAGAAGGTTTTTACACGGATTTTCGACGATCCAGCGGAGTTTCTTTATAGCATAGCCGAAAGTAGAGGATAAAACCGCTGTATACCGATTCAAAGTTGCTGGGCCACGCAAAGAGCCGTCGGGAAGAATATCTTCCGCAAGGATCTTGCGCTCCTGAGTAATAAGCTCCGGAGTGATATGAACCAGAGCGTAAGCGCCTAAGCGCCTTTTCCAATAGGCAAACTGAGCGCGGCAGTTTTTAAATGAACGTTGGTAGGCAAGGGCACCATCCGATTCCATCCGGTTTAAGAGATCGGCGTAGGTGTGATGTTTATTGTGAGCCGCGAAATTAAATTGCCCAAGCTTGATGCGCCGTTCAATATCCGCAGCCCAATCTTCAGCCGCCTGTTTTCGATCGAATGTGTCACAAGCAGTGGAATAGCCTCTGAGACGGACAACGGCACGCCATACAATGCCTTTACCATCTTTAGATTTTCTCTTGTAAATCGATGCCATGCTCTCTAACCTTTTGTTTTTTGGTTTGAGACTGGATGTGCAGACAAGATTTTTCTTCGTTGCACCATTTGGCTAAAAGTATAGGCGCAAAACTTATTTTGAGTCTACCGATTAGCGCTTAAATGTATGGGAATGTGCTAGATAAGATGTTGAGACTTGATGGATTCGAACCATCGACCCTCTCATTAAAAGTGAGATGCTCTGCCGCTGAGCTAAAGTCTCAAAAAGAATATGACCCCGACGGGATTCGAACCCGTGTTATCGGAATGAAAATCCGGTGTCCTGGACCTGGCTAGACGACGGGGCCATTAAATAAACTAAACAGTCATGATCTCTTTCTCTTTCTCAGAGCAGATGAGATCCACCTCTTTGCAAAACTTGTCCGTAAATTCCTGGATCTGCTTCTCCAATCTCTTCATCTGATCTTCAGAAACAACTCCGTCTGCCTTCTCTTTACGCACAACATCGTTATATTTGCGCCTTACTTCGCGAATGACAACTTTTGCTTTTTCGCCGAAATCATGGCACTGCTTTGCGATCTGCTTGCGAAGTGACTCGTCAGGCGCAGGAATCGGCACTCGAACTACCTTGCCATCCACCATGGGATGCACTCCAAGGTTCGCTGCCTCTATTCCCTTAGCAATCGCATGCGCAGTAGAAGGATCAAAAGGCGTCACTACAATCATCCGCGCTTCAGGAACCGTTATATTCCCCACCGCACGAAGAGGCGTCATCGATCCATAAACTTCTACATGCACCTTATCAAGCAGAGCAGCATTCGCTCGACCTGTGCGCAGACCTTTCAATTCTCCTCTCAAATGCTCCAGAGCTGCTTGCATCGCCGCTTTTACTTGGTTCTCTACGCTCACAACCCCTCCACAAATGTCCCTACGGGCTCTCCGCACACCGCGCGCTTGAGCTCCCCAGGCCGAAAGACGTTAAACACGCAAATCGGCATCTGATTCTCCTGACAAAGAGCAATCGCCGTAGGATCCATCACCTGCAATCCCGCCGCGAGCACTTCAGAATAACTCAGACGCTCATATTTTACAGCACTCTGGTGTTTTAGTGGATCTTTATCATAGATCCCATCCACCTTCGTAGCCTTCATCAAAATCTCCGCCCCAATCTCTAAAGCGCGCAAAGCCGCCGCAGAATCGGTCGTGAAGTAAGGATTTCCTGTTCCACCGACGAAAATCAAAAACGTCCCTCTTTCCAAGTACTTCAGAGCATCCTTCCAAGAGTAGGACTCCGCCATCACATCACAGCTGATCGCGCTCATAATCCGACTCTCACAAGAGATCCTCTCAAAAGCTTGCTGCAACGCAATGCCATTGATCAGAGTCGCCAGCATCCCAATGTGATCGGCAGGAGTTCTTTCCATTCCCTTGTCCACCGCATGGACACCACGGAAGATGTTCCCCCCTCCAATCACAAGGCCAACTTGCACGCCAAGGTCGCGCAGCTCTTTGACCTCATTTGCAATGCGAGAGCATGCCTCAGCATCTACTCCAAATTTCTGCCCCCCCATCAAAGCTTCCCCGGAAAGTTTCAGAAGAATTCTTCGATAGGCAGCCATAAACAGCGCTTATTGCCCCACTTTCCAACGCCAGAAAGAATGAACAGAAAGCGTTTTGCCAAGTTCCTTGCCGCGGCGCTCTAAAAACTCCGCAACTGTTACTGCATTGTCCTTCACATATTTTTGATGCAACAGACAAACCTGTGCATAAAAAGCCTGGAGCTTGCTCGCTACAATCTTCTCTACCAAATTCTCGGGTTTACCCTTAATTTGAGAAAGAGCAATCTCCTCTTCGCGCTCTCTTACTTGCGAAGGAACTTCCTCGATGCGCAAATAGTCAGGGCTCTCCGCAGCAATATGCATCGCAATCTCTTTTGCCAATGCTTCCTGCCCAGTCGCTCCTTCCAGATCTACAACAACAACCAGCTTCCCACCCATGTGCGAATAGATGCCGTAGGAATGCGCCTGATATTTATGCATCACTTGCAAACGGCGCACTTGGATATTCTCACCCAGGGTCTGAATCACCAGACTGCGATACTGATCGATCGTGATTGTCTTGTCCTTGGAGTAGGGTTCAGCTAGCAGAGCGTCAAGAGATTGCGGCTTGGACTCAAGTGCTTGCTGCGCTACATCCTCAACAAAAGCTTTGAATCTGTCATTCTGCACGACAAAGTCGGTCTCTGCATTGGCCTCCAGCATCACAAAGGCTGAAGAATTCTCTTTTACCAGAATCATCCCTTCCTTCGTCTCGCGGCCCTCTTTCTTCACTCCAGCTGCCATTCCGGTTTTGCGGAGGTGATCGATTGCTTTCTCCATATCGCCACCAGCAAGGACCAGGGCTTCTTTACACTTGCCCATGCCAACGCCTGTGCGCTCTCGAAGATCGCGAATCTTATCGCTACTGATCTCCATCCTCTCCTCCGTGCACTCCAGACATTTCACCCTTTTCCAAAACCGTTTCCATGCTGTTCTTCTGGTCAATGATCGCTTGTGTCAATGAATCGAGCACCACTTTAATGCTCTTCAAAGCGTCATCATTGCAGGCAATCACATAGTCAATCGGATCCGGATCGCAGTTGGTATCAACAAGCGCCATTACAGGAATGCCAAGCTTGCAAGCCTCTGCCACCGCGATATGCTCGCTTGTAGGATCTACCACAACGAGAAGACCAGGCAGTTTGCGCATTGCGCGAATCCCTGCAAGGTTGCGCTCCAGCTTCACGCGCTCCTTACTCATCATCACCATTTCTTTCTTGGTGAATCCTTCGCCACCTGCAGCGATTCGCTTTTCGATGCGCTCCAGAGTCTTCACTGACTGGCGAATCGTCGCCAAATTCGTCAGCGTTCCCCCAAGCCAGCGCTCGCAAACGAAAAACTCGCCACTAGCTTCTGCGGATTCCTTGACAACGCCCTTCGCCTGCTTTTTCGTTCCCACAAAGAGAATCGAACGCCGGGAAGCAACTGTTTCTCTGACTACCTCAACAGCTGCTCGAATCTGCTGCAGAGTCTTCGCAAGGTCAATGATGTAAATCCCATTGCGCTCTTCAAAAATAAAGCGCTTCATCTTAGGATTCCAACGAGACGTCTGATGCCCGAAATGAGCTCCAGATGCCAATAAATCCTTGATCGTTACTCTTACTTCCTCTTTTTCCTGTAACCCGACCACATCGTCCTCCAAACCTGAGTTTCCGGTTTACTCAATAAACAAACCGGAAATTCAGGCCTCAAAACAGAACCTCGTTATGCAAGAGGTCTAATAGCGCCTGGACAGAATCGAACTGACACTCGTAGCTTGGAAGGCTACTGTTCTACCATTGAACTACAGGCGCAAGCTGTAAAACCAAAGTATAACTCTTTTACCTTAAAATCCTATTTTTTTCCAAGGAGAAAAACTTGCCCGAGATTTCGGTTTGCCTGAATATAGGTTCTTACACACCCAAAAAACCCGCGAGAAAATGAGCGGCTACGAAAGAAAAATAGGACACATCCTCTCTCTTGTCAGAATTGCCCTCATCATCATTTTGTGCAGGGTCTGGCATCTCTCCATCTCTCAGCAAAGCACTCTTTTGAAAGACGCAGAACAGCCACGCTCCAAAACACTCCTTTTGCGAGCAGAAAGAGGCCCCATCTACGACAGATTCCATATTCCACTGGCGGTAAATAGAATATGTTACAGAGCTTCCATTGACTATCAAGCAATTACACAGATCCCCTCATCACGCAAAGTGGATGGCAAAAGAACGTGGCCGCGCAAAGAGTATATCCACAGTTTGGCGCAACTTCTGGGGAAGGAGCTGGGAAGAGATCCTGAGCGCATTGAGGACCTGATCCATGCCAAGGCATCCCTTTTTTCAAATCTCCTCTACCCCATTCAGTCCGGCCTGACAGAGGGTCAATACTATCGCTTAAAGAGCCTTGAGCGCGATTGGCCGGGCCTTTTTGCGGAAATGACCGCAGAGCGCTTTTATCCTTTGGGAAGCACAGGATGCCATCTTCTTGGCACGATGGGGGCAATCAGTCAAAAAAAATATGAAAAGATTGCAGGGGAAATCCATAGACTGAAAGAAGCGATCGCTTTGTATGAAACCGAAGGAACCATCTGTTTGCCCCCTGGCTATGCCTCAATAGAACAGGTCTATGAAGAGTTGCATCTTCTCAAAAAGAGGTCCTACACCCTCTCTGACTGGGTGGGGGTAAGCGGAATAGAGGCAGCCTTCGAAGAAGAGTTGCGGGGCTATTTCGGCAAAAAAGTTTTTAAAGTGGATCTTCAAGGCAAGTTCCTGCGCGAGCTCCCTGGAAGTCTGGAGCCTATCCCCGGGCAGGCAATCACTCTTTCCATCTCTGCGGAATTGCAGAAATTCGCAGAGGAGCTTCTCATAAAAAACGAGGAGGAACTCGAGAAAGTAAAGGCCCCCTGGATTCGAGGAGGCGCTATCGTGGCCATTGAACCAGAAAGCGGCGAAGTCCTTGCAATGGCCAGCTACCCAAGATTCAACCCGAATGATTTCATACATAAAAAAAGCCGTCGCATTCGAGAGAGTCTAGAATCTCGCGCTTATGTTGCAGATGTTTGGGATGGCCTTTCTCCGCTTTGTAGAGAAAGATTCAGCTTCTCGCATCAAGAACGACATCAGTCGGGACGTAAGTTCATTGAAGAAAAAAAAACTCTCGGCTGGAATTTTTACTTACAGACACTCCTTTCTCAAGAGAGTCCAATTGCCTCTTTTTTTCAAAAAATATCTACCATCAAAAGCGCTATCGAAGTACAGGAAGAATTTGCGCGGTTACACTATGTGCTACAGCACGAGAATTTCCTGCAAACAGCAGAGCTTTTTGATCAGAAAGGAGAAGCGGGAGGGAAATGGCTCTCCTCTCTTTTTTCTTCCATGCCTCCCAATGACCGTCTCTTTGCTATCGATCTCTGCCGTCTGATCGTCGATAGCACCCGGTTTAGCGATGCGCTAATTGAAAAAATAGGGGCGCTTTCCCTTGAAGAGTATCGCAATCTCAGCATGGAGTGGCATGCCCTTGAAGAGAAGGCAAGCGAAGAGGAGAAACTGACTTTTCATAAAGGGTCGTTTACTGAGTGGCGCAAAGAAAATCAAAAAAATTTCCTGACAGAAATGCGCAATAAGGAAAAAGAAAGTGGCAGCTTTGCAAAACCCTATCTGGATTACCTTGATGCCAAGGAAGAGGAACTCTTTGCTTTACATTGGGCAGAAACAAGAATTCCAACCACTCTGCGCAAAATTTCTCCGGACTCTTCACTTGGCAAGGTAATTCAAGGACTTTCTGCCTCTCTTGCAGAGGAGTTTTGTCGCAGTTTTCGCGCATTTCGCAACCTGGATCGCTCTCTTTCAGGAAGCTATCGCAACTGCTCTACAGAGAAGGACCTTGCAGGCCTCTGGTTGCCAAAAGGAGGCTTTGGACGAATGCGCTCCTATGCTTTTCAGACAAGTGCACCGCAGGGCTCTGTCTTTAAATTAATCACAGCATATGAAGGATTAAAACAGGGACACGCGCCAACTCTCGTCGATCATCGCAGTAAAGATCCAAAAGCGGTTGCCTATACAACGTCTGGCACACCTTACCCTCGCCTCTACAAAGGAGGCCGGCTCCCGCGCAGCAGTCGGTCTTACATAGGAAAAATTGATCTTATTGGAGCACTTGAGCAGTCCAGCAACCCCTATTTCTCGATCCTGGCAGGCGATCTCCTGTCCGATCCAAATGATCTCTACAGAGCGGCACAGCTCTTTGGATATGGAGAAAAGACGGGGATCGAACTTCCCGGAGAAACAGCAGGACAGCTCCCCAACGACCTCGCGACCAATCGCACAGGCCTCTACTCCTTTGCCATCGGTCAACACACTCTACTTACAACCCCTCTTCAATCGGCCATGGCCCTAACTGCACTAAGCAATGGGGGCAAGCTTCTTCGTCCAAGGATTGTTCGAGAGATAAAGGGACTTGCTCTGGATGAGAGAAAACTTTCTCCTTTTGTGCGAACAGGGTGCATTGCGGAGCAGGAATTGAGCAAATTAGGAATCCCCTTTGCTCTCTTTACAGGAAAAAAAGAGTTTCGCTCCCTGCAAAAAAGGGTAAAAGTGCGCGATGTGCGAAAAGAGATCCCACTCACCCCCTCACTTCGTTCGCAGATCCTCGAAGGAATGGATCGCACTGTTTGGGGAGAAAAAGGAGGTGCAAGACCTCAAAGCATCCGCTACCTCAGAGCACACCCTTTGCTGCTCCCCGACTTCCTCTCTTTGCGCCATCAAATGATCGGAAAAACGGGAACGGCACAACTTCTCTTCTCCTTTGCCAGCAACCCTTCTGCAAAAGCGCAAATGATCACGCACACTTGGTTTGGCGCTATCTCTTTTCCCAATCTGCAAGGGGAAAAGAGATTTGAAACTCCAGAACTGATCGTCGTTGTTTTTTCACGCTTCTGCAATTCAGGAAAGGAAGGAGCCCCCCTTGCCGCACAGATGATCAAAAAATGGCGGGAAATCAAGAAAAAGCAGGAGATTTGATCTCTCGCTCGAAATAATTGATCGTATGCATGAGGCCCTGCTCTAAAGGAACGCGCGGCTCCCAGTCCAGAAGTTGCTTTGCAAGATTGATATCGGGCCGCCGCTGTTTGGGGTCATCCGAAGGAAGAGGGCAGAAAAGAATTTTTGAGGGGGATTTTGTTAAAGCAACGATCTGGTGCGCAAGATCAATCACTCGATACTCTGTAGGATTACCTAAATTGATCGGCCCGGTCACAAAATCTGGCGTCTTCATAAAGCGCACAATTGCTTCAATGAGATCATCTACGTAGCAGAAAGAGCGCGTCTGCTCCCCCTTCCCATAAACAGTCATCGCAGCATCTTGCAGTGCCTGCACAATGAAATTGGAAACCACTCGTCCATCTTGAGGGTCCATGCGCGGGCCATAGGTATTAAAGATGCGCCCCACCTTAATCTTAACCCCATGTACGCGGTGGTAGTCGAAAAAGAGCGTTTCCGCCATACGCTTCCCCTCATCATAACAAGAGCGAAGACCTATCGGGTTCACATGTCCCCAATAACTCTCCGGTTGCGGATGAAGAAAGGGGTCTCCATACACCTCACTCGTAGAAGCTTGAAAAATTTTGCATCCCAGACGTCTTGCAAGCTCTAACAAATGAAGCGCCCCCAAACAGCTTGTCTTGGCTGTCTGAATCGGATCTTTTTGGTAATGGATAGGCGAGGCTGGAGAAGCGAGATTGTAGATAGCATCTACTTCAACATCAATAGGAGCTGTGATGTCATGGCGAATCAGGGAAAAGCGCGGATGCTGTAAAAGAGAGGCGAGATTCTCCTCGCGTCCCGTACAGAAATTATCCACACAGATTACTCTATTTCCCTCATTAATCAACCTCTCGCACAGGTGAGAGCCGAGAAATCCACTTCCTCCAGCTACTAAGACACGATAACTTTTTCCCATAACCCTTTGATACAAAACAGAAAAATGAATGTAAAGCCGGCTTTACATCACTTTGAAGCAGATTCTTTTGCGTCTATTCTAGGTAAATGAAACTTTTGGGGTCAATCGACCCTTGTCTTTAAACTCTCCTCCGCGTTAGCATTCTATCCGAAGAGTCGGGGGAAGCCGTCACGAAACGAATTTTGATCACAGGAATGGCAGGGTTTATTGGATTCCACCTTGCCCGTTATCTCAATGCACGCGGTGATTTTGTCATCGGGCTCGACAATTTCAACACCTACTACGATGTAACCCTGAAAAAAAAGCGCGCGCAACTTCTGCAAGAAGAGGGCATGGAACTTCTTACTGCGGATATCCGCGATCGCGATCTGTTGCAACTCGCACTTCTTCGCCATTCCATCACCCATGTAGTGCACTTGGCGGCCCAGGCAGGGGTACGCCATTCTCTTTATGAACCGGATGATTATGTTGCCTCCAACCTTCACGGTTTTGTTTCAGTACTTGAAGCCTGTCGCAAAGTGCCATCTCTCAAGTTGATCTACGCCTCTTCTTCCTCTGTTTACGGCCTCAATCGCAAGATTCCCTTCAGCGTCGAGGATAAGACCGATTCTCCTACAAATCTCTATGGAGCAACAAAGAAGGCGAACGAAGCAATTGCGCATGCCTATCATCATCTCTACGGCCTCTTTGTCACAGGACTGCGTTATTTTACCGTCTATGGCCCATGGGGAAGACCCGACATGGCCTATTTTCGCTTCACAGAGGCAATTGCCAAGGGAGAGACGATCCAGGTCTTCAATCATGGAAAAATGCGACGCGACTTCACCTACATCGATGATATTGTCCGTGGCACTGCAGCTGCTATTGATCTCGGAGCCCCCTGTGAAATCTTCAATTTAGGCAATCATCGCCCCATTGAACTTCTCTACTTGATCGAATGGATTGAAAAGGCTCTGGGGAAAAAGGCAAGAAAAGAGTTCCTGCCCCTACAGCCTGGAGAGACCCTCGAAACATGCGCTGACATCGAAGTGAGTCGCAAGATACTAAACTTCTTCCCTTCTGTGCCCCTTGAAGAGGGCATGAGTCATTTTATCAATTGGTATACCCAAAATAGCTGAAGAATTGGTATTCTGACCGCGTCAAAACTGCCCAAAATCGATCGTCGGAAAGGGGGTTGTATTTCCTTAATACTAGCCCCCTTTCCGACGATCGATTTTGGGCAGCTTTGACGCGGTCAGAATACCAATTCTTCAGCTATTTTGGGTATACCGTTCGTGAATGAAAATTTGGCTCACAGTAGGGAAACATGATGGGAAGGATGTGAGTGAGTAGAGGAACCGATTGCTCGGTCCCCCCCTCGTTAGAACCCGTCGTGCCCAATTAAGGC
>JAGWKO010000002.1 GCA_028873295.1 Verrucomicrobiota bacterium | reverse complement strand
CATGATGGGAAGGATGTGCATGATACGCATGATAAATTTATCATGCGTATCATGCACATCCTTCCCATCATGTTTTCTTTCTGAGATCAAAGGCCAGTTGTCAACTTTTCATCTTGTTTGGGTATATACTGAGATGGAGTCTCAGCGGCTACTAAACTTTCCAGAAAGGGAAGCATTTTATCCAATGCCTTTCTTCGATGCGAAATGCGATTTTTCGTCATCTCATCCAACTCCGCAAAAGTTTTATTATAGCCATGTTTCACGAAAAGAGGATCATACCCAAAACCGCCACCTCCTCTTTCTTTCGCAAGGATGACACCCTCAGCAACCCCTGTCGTTACCTTTTCAAGGCCTTGAGGTGAGGCAAGCGCAATGGAACACTCAAAAAAACCATTTCGCGCTTCATCTTCCAGACGAGACATCTCCTCCAAAAGCTTTCTGCGATTGTCCGAATCAGAAGCTCCTTCCCCTGCGTAACGCGCTGAGTAGATCCCCGGAGCACCTCGCAACGCAGGGACTACAAGACCAGAATCATCGGCCAGCGTCCAAAGATTTAGCGCTTGCGCTGCATGCACCGCCTTCACGATCGCATTCTCTGCAAAAGTAGTTCCCGTTTCTTCCAGAGGAGTATAAGAGGGAAAATCTGCAAGACTGCGCACATCCAATTCAGAAATTGGTTTTAGCATCGAGCGAAATTCTCTAACCTTGTGAATATTGCGAGTAGCTATAAGAATAATCATGGCTTTGAGTCGAGGTCAAAATAGTTTTCGATATCAGAAACCGTAAACGTTTCCCCTTGGAAATTGAACTTTTCTCCGACACATTTGCCCTTCATCGCTTGTGCCAGTTTGGATTGGAAAGAGAAGATGTGCTCTTCAGGATTTGCATCCCATGGGCCAAGGAGAATAAAGCGATTATGCCCCCCTTTGCTATCCAAACAATGAACTACAGAGCCTACGGAAATCTCATCGATAGAGACATCCTCCGAGGAGAGAATGCGCGCTCTTGCAATTTGATCAGAGAGGAGTTTTAGTTCTGCCTGAAGCCTATCCCGACGTTCCAAAGCCGCCTTGAATTCTGCATTTTCTCGCAAGTCGCCATGAGAACGAGCTACCTCAATCTCTTTTGCATTATTCACAGTTTCTACAGTAGCGATCTGCTGAATGCGGAACTGCAATTTTTGGTATCCCTCATACGTTGTCCAGAGAATGTTCTCTTCGCTACCTCCGCTCTGCTCTTTACGCAAACGAGCAAGAGAAGGGTGTACAACTTCTGCTAGAGAATGAAGTATTTTGATATCGTGATCCGTCAAACTTTCGCACTTTGTTGCAAGAAGAAGGTATTCTTTCACCTCTTCCAGAGTCGATTGACTTAGGATATCGCGTACGATTTTATAGCGGTTTGCCGTGATGAGAGAAATGATTTTTTTTGCAAGTTCTCGATAAGACTCTTTTCTCTCCAAATGATCGAGCACGATAAGAAGACTTTCAAAAAAGCGATTCTGACCTTCAGTAGTTGCAAAAGGCAGACCCGACTCCTTATCCAAAATTTTTTGAAAATACCAAACGATGATCGGAGAAAAGGAAAGAGGATGCACAAGAAGCGTCCCCAGCTTTTCCTCCAAAGCCGCTCGCGTAGCCGGAACATTAAGCTCTTGTAACAGAAAATCCCTGAGCAGATGCTGCTCAGCAGAGAAGAGCAGATCGAGAAATACCGCTTCCCAATCTTTGCGCAAAGCGCGTACCAAAGACAAAGCTCTTTTTTGGAAGCCAAGAATCTCGATCTGAGAAATCACTCGCGCAATTTCACTTGCTTCCACAAAAAGAGTCTCAATTTCCTGCTTTTCAGCTGGGGTAATAAGCCCTAAATCCTGCAAAAAAAAGAAGAGAGCAATCTTTTGACTCGAAGCTGTCGCCTCTGCTATAAGCGCATGGATTCGCGCCTGCAAGGAAACCTTAAACTCTTCATTTTTTAGAGTTTCCGGAAAATCCCTCAAGAAGGCGTAAATTGTTTTAATACTTGCATGGATTCCCGGCTTATTCTCCAGGGCCCGGTAGAATAGCGCTTCATGAGAGACCTCTTCGGTACGCAAAGAAAAGGGGAGTTTAACCTCCTTGGGGCATTCTATGGTTGTCTCTTTTTTGAGCTTTGTTCTGGCCATTTGCCACCAACGATTCCATTCTTCTGCGGGGATTACGAGATCGCTCAATTCTTCCTTAAGCTCTGCTGCTGTTTTAGGCCCAAGATCGCGCAAAATAAGGCGAATGACCTCTGTGGGATGTTCACGAGCTTCCTCTTCCAGTTGGTCAGGATTGCCAAAACGGCGCGCATAAAAGTGCTCTTTTGCAAGAGGGACAAGCGTCTTGAAGGCTTTGTCAAAAGAAAGATGCTGAGGTCCAATAGCGCATTCGCATTCAATCGTAACCTCTTCGCGAAGTAAAGAGAGATCGACAATTTCCCCAGTGCCCAATCCCGCCGTATGGAAGACAAAATTTCCCTTGGCTAAATGAGTAAGCAGTTCAAAATTGCGAATCGCACCCTGGAAACGCTCCCGATTGCGCAGCCCCACAAGACGCAGCTTTTCCTGGAATAGAGGATCTTCCGGATATCTGTTTTGCAGATATTCGAGCCCTAACTCCGCGAGCTGTTCGCTATTTGTAGTTTGCAGATCAAAAATAAGGCGCAACACCAGCTGCGCAAGACGCGCATCCTGCAACTCTCGCCACAATGGAATGAGTTGTTCTACATGCCTGCCAAAAGAAACCGCCAAATCAGAGGCTTTAACGCTCTCCAAAATAGCTGCCATCTCTTCTCCGTCAGGCGTATCTCCGTAACAGTACTCTTCCCAGATCTTCAAGAAACCAGGATAGTCTCCCTGTTTGATCCTTGCTCGCAAATCCTTGAGATATGCCGTCTCCAACATGAAAACCCCTACCTTAGACCTTTCTCATTGTAAAATGAAGAAGAATAAGCTTCAACTCAAGACTTTATAACCTATTTTGAGTACAATTCAAACTTTGCCTTGTAAAGCCGGCTTTACAAGGAAAGGACTTCCTGTGCATCAAAGAGATAGACCCTGTTGCCAGCCCTCTTTCACCAAACTCGAGGGCGTTGTTGTCGAGTGTCGCAAGTGCCCTCGTCTTGTGCACTATCGAGAAACTGTTCCTCCTAAGCAGCCCTATCAAAATGAATGTTACTGGAGAAAACCTGTTCCTGGATTTGGCGATCCCCATGCATCGCTCATGATTATTGGGCTCGCGCCTGCATCGCATGGCGGGAATCGCACAGGGCGCATCTTCACTGGAGATCGATCAGCAGAGTTTCTCTTTCGTTCACTTTATTCAGTTGGGCTTGCAAATCAACCCACGTCGATTTCCAGAGATGATGGTCTCAAATTGCATAATCTTTACATCACCGCTGCGGTCAAGTGCTCCCCGCCGCAAGACAAACCTACAAAAGAGGAAATTCTGGAGTGCCATCATTACTTGCGAAATGAAATTGCTCTGCTCAAAAATCTAAAAAGGATCATTGTCTTTGGGAAAATAGCTTTTGATGCCTTTCGCCTCTTCGCAAAAGAGGAGGGGGTATCCATGCGCAACATGCGCTTTTGTTTTGGAGCGCGCTATTTGCTCCCCAGGCTACCAACGCTTTATGTCTCCTATCATCCCAGCCCCCGCAATACGCAAACGGGACGGTTAACCCAAGAAATGCTCACCTCTCTACTCTACAATGCGATGGAAAATATAGATCATGATCTGGGATAATTTTATAGGTTCAGTATGAGTTCTTCGCGTAATTGCCTCTGCTTGAGTTGGAAATTGCGCCTTCTTGTTACGTGGCTCGATTTTTTTCACAAAAGCATCCGTTTCTTTTCCAGATCTAGGCAAAAAGCATTTGATCCTCGACGCATTCTTCTCTCCAACTGGGCCAGCCTTGGCGATCTTTTCCTGGCCACCTCTCTTGTCCCTATTTTAAAACATCATTTTCCCGACTGCAAAATCGGGTTTCTTGTTTCTAAAAACTCCAGTGAAGTTCTTGCTACCTGTACAGACATCGATTGGGTACATGCCGTCGAGACCCCTTTTATGGAGACTGACTGGCAATATAAAACAGCGTGGCAGCGATTTATCTCTTACCTTCGTTTTACGTTCTGCAAAAATCGCGCTATCGCCGCGGAAATTGCACAAAAAAAGTACACCTCTGCCCTGGAACTCTATCCCTATTTCCCAAATACCATTCCCATTCTCTGGCATGCCAAAATTCCCTTCCGCATAGGCTTTAATACGGGAGGGTATAGCCATCTTTTAGATCAGACGATTCCCTGGAGGAATGATTGCTATCTGACAAAACAGTACGAAAGTCTCCTGGAGCTTCTCCATATTCCTCTGGAAAGGCCCCTTCAAGCTGCTCTGAGAGTGGACTCCTCTCTTCTGCCGCCTTCCCCCTACTTTCTTTTCCATCCTGGAACCTCTCACCATTCAAAAGAATTTTCTCTTTCTTTTTGGCAAGAGCTCTATCAGTTATGTCAGAAAAGAAAAATTCCGATCTACTTTACTGGTCATGGCGCCAAAGAGGAGCGCTTCATCCGGGACATTGGCGCAGAAAATAATTTTTACAGAACAACTTCCTGGTCTTCTCTCACTTCTCTCATTGCTGGCAGTGCAGGAGTAGTCTCTGTTGACTCTGTCCCTGTGCACATAGCAGCGGCGCTTGGAGTCCCTTTTGCCGTGCTCTACAAAAAATACTCCCCACTCTGGTTCCCAAAAGGAGGAACTGCTTTTTGGCAAGAGGATCTCGCTAACATTCTGGAATGGATCCATGCTCAATATGACTGAAAAGAACGACATGCACATTCTAATCCTTGCAGGCGGCACCGGCACACGTCTTTGGCCGCTTTCCAAACCACAGCACCCCAAACAATTTTTGCATTTGTGGGATTCTCACACTCTTTTACAAAAAACAGTGCTGCGTTTCCTCTCGTTTCCTCTCATTCAAACAATTTCTGTTGTTACAGGAAAAAATGCCGCTGCATTGGTGCAAGAACAGCTAACAGCAATTGATGCAGAAAAAAAAGTGCGTATCTTTGTAGAACCAGAAAAGAAAAACACCGCACCTGCTATCGCTTTTGGTGCAAAATCCCTCAAAGCGGAAGGCCTGGTCAAATCAAAAGACCTTCTGCTCGTCTTGCCTTCTGATCAGTTAATGGACCCCATCACTGTCTTTCTCGAAACTCTGGAGCGTGTGATGCCACTTGCCAAGGCAAACCATCCCATTCTCTTTGGGATCACACCGACAAGACCAGAAACAGGATATGGTTATATACAACTGGGGAAAGAGTATGCCTCTCACATCTACAATGTCCAGGCATTCGTAGAAAAACCCTCTCGCGCAACGGCCGAGAGTTATCTTGCATCCCAATGCTACTGTTGGAATTCAGGTATTTTTCTCTCTTCTTTTGAAAATTTGTGGCAACTGTTTCAAACACACGCTTCAGAAATCCTCTCTCTACTTGAAAAAGAGCAATTTTCTGAGCTCCCCAATATCTCTTTTGACTATGCGATTTTAGAAAAATGCAAAAACGCTCTTGTTGCGCCGCTCTCTCTTCGTTGGTCAGATGTGGGCTCTTGGGACAGCGTCTATGAAATAGGCAACAAAGACGAGCAGAAAAATGTCATTAGCGGACGCGTTCATTCTGAAAACACAAAGAACTGCCTGATCATTGGTGAGAAACGGCTCATTTCTACTCTCGGCGTAGAAGATCTTTTGATCATCGATACGGAAGAGGCTCTCTTTATTGGCAAACGGGGGGAATCCCAAAAAGTTTCCCCCCCCAACCTCAATTTTCTTGCGACAGAGTGATGAGTTTTCCCTCTTGGTCGTATCTGTGCTTATCCCCAAGCGGTTCATCGTAGGCGAATGCCTGTTCGAGTTTCAAGGCACCGTTGTCATGGTATTTGCAAAGTTTCCCATGTCTTTGACCCGCCTGATACTCTGCTGCAAAGACAAGGCCCCCTCTCTCATTCCAACTTTGCGACAACCCTTCCAGGCAATCGTTTCGGTAGTGAGAGAGAGCGGCTAAAAATCCATTTTCGTGATAAAGCCTCTCTTCGCCCTCTTTTTTCCCCTCGACAAAGGAAGTCTCTCTGCGCAGTGCTCCGCTAGGAAAGTACTCATTTTCTGTGCCATTTTTTTGATTTTTATGAAATGAAGCAACGCAAAAAAGTTGTCCTGTGGGGGCATATTCTTTAGCCATTCCCTCTCTTTCGCCTTGTACAAAAAGCACCTCGCTGCGCTTAATTCCTCCAGAATCATATTCGCAGAAAAGGCCATCCAGTTGATCATTGCGAAAATGCGCTTCTAAACAGAGTCTCTTTTCTCCCTGAGGGGTGAATGTAGAGATCGTGTGGAGACCATTTTTGAAGTTGTTTTGATATTCACAAAAAAGCTCCCGCCCATCAGGCATCCGCACACAGAATGGCCCTTCCAGTTTGCCCTGCACATAATGGGCCTCTTCGATTTTTTCCCCAGCTTCATTCCAGACAAATCGCGCTCCATGAGCAATTCCATGCTCATAGTCGGCCTCCATTTGCAATTTCCCTGTGGGGTAGTAATTTTTTTGCTTTCCATGCAATTGGCCCTGGTCATCATAGTGAAAGTGGTGAGTTACTATAGGATCTTGCCCTGCTTGCTGCCAAGTATAGAGCAGGTGGTCGCCGATGCGCTTATTCATAGAGTAGTATTGGAAAAGAGCAAGAGAACCGTCCGCAAACCAACCTGTCATTTGACCATCGAGTTGATCATTTTTATAAAACGCTACCTTTTCAGGGTGGCCATTTTCATAAAACCACTCCTGCTTCCCTTCTCTTTTCCCTGCTTCATAATGGAAGCGGGTACGCAGATGATCTTCATCCCACCAGGTTAAGAGAGTGCCGTCTGGTTGGTCCTTTTCAAAGAAGCCCTCAAAAACAAGCATCCCACCTTCATTCCATTCGCGCTGCCACCCATTTTTTTCCCCATGCGCAAACTCACAGCTGATGCGAATATTTCCATTTTCATGCCACTGCGTATAGACACCATCTGCAAGGTTGTTCTGAAACCAGCTGTCTACTTTGCGATTGCCATTTTCATACCACTCTCCTGCCTGACCATCTCTTGCTCCATGAGCAAAAAAGATTCTCTTTGCAAGGACCCCATTCTCATACCATTCTTGAAAAACACCATCGAGCTGATGATTCTTATATTCCGATACAATCTTCAATTGTCCCGTTGCATAATACTCTCTCTGCTCCCCCTCAAACTGTCCCATGTCATAGAAAAATTCACACTTGAGATTCCCATTGGGATACCATTCAAAATAGGGGCCATCCAGTTTATCTTCGCGAAGTGAAAATTCACGAGTCTTTATCTGCTGGGCATTGTATTCGCAGATAGGCTCCAGCAACTCTCCATTCTTATCAAAATGAGCGCGATAGGCGGCAGTTCCTGAAGGGTAGTCACACCAGTGCATCCCCATGGCTACACCTTCTTTGAAGAGGCCTTCGCCAATAATCTCCCCCTCTTCGTTAAAAAACTGCTCCTTACCGTCTCGTTTATTATTTTTATACAGTACGCGATAAGCCTTTTTCCCATTCTTGTAGTAACGAATATGCATGCCAGAGCGCACGCCTTCGCGAAAATCGCTCACTTCTACAAGATCCCCTTCCTCGTTATAGCTCAAAACAGCAGGATTCTGCGCATCGCCATGAAGAACGCCATGAGAATAGGAGAGCTGCTGTTTGAGTATTCCGGAAGGGAACCATTCACATGCAAAACCATGTACCTCTCCCCCTTCAAAATAGGACAGTTTTGCCCTATTCCCATTCTCATAATATTGAGTGCTCTTTCCCTGCAATTTCCCTGCAACATAGGAAGCCTCTTCTTTGATGCGCCCTGTTTCAAAAAAAATTTCCGCGCTCCCTTCCAGCTGTCCATCCACATAGTGCAAGATGCTCTGAGGTTTACCGCTCGAGTACAGCCCCTTGAGTTCTCCGTCCAGACGGCCCATTTTATATTGGGCAATCTGAGTTAGCTTCCCCTCTGCATTCCATTCCAGAGAGACGCCATGAAAAACCCTTCCATTTTCTCCAGCAGTTACATCCGCCTCCACGCGCTTGGCGCCATTTTCATGGAAAAGAATCTCTTTTACAGGGATCTCTCCGCCGCTCACTAAAGGTTCAAAAAAAATCATTTGCTGTGGGACGCCATTTGCATAACTGCTTACAACTTCACATCGCCAATTAGGCTGTTGAGTCTTGGGAGGAAGAACTTGGGCTACAGCACTTATTGAAATACAAATCGCAGAAAAACAAAGGGAAAAGAGCAGCTTCGATCGCATCGTTACCTCTTTCTGATAAAAAGGCGTACTTTACAAGGAAAAAGGGCAAAAAGCAAGCAGGACCTGGCTATTTTGCAAAATTGGGATGTAAGGGTCCTTTTTTCCTGTCCTCACCAGCCTCTCGCATAGCAACTTCTATTTTTCTACAAGCGTCATCCAAACAACAGGAAATCGAAGAGGCTGGGAACACCTCCCCGCTGGAAAAAAAAGAAAACTGCAGCCTATCTGTGCGCTGACCTTCGATGAGGAGGGAAAAAGAGCCTAGATTAAGGTCAGGTATCTTCCTCGCCTTCTGATCGGTACATTCCGCGCAAAAAAGCCACTTCTCATCTTTCTGGGAAAGAGTAGCATTCCAATCCGTTTGCGTATTCATAGCAATCTTTTGCAGCATATTGATATGAGCAGAAAGACGTGCAATATCCGAAGAAAAGCGCTTCTTCTCTCGTGTAGTACGTGAAGAGAGGAAAAGCGCCCCGGATATGAAAGCAACCACTGCCAAACTAATCAGAAGCTCCAGAAGCGTGAGAGCTCTTGGACTTGCGACTCTCATAGTTCTCAAGCGCTTTTGACTCAATTTCAAACTTTCCCTTTCTGTAATGAATAATGAATCTTTCTCCCCATCCATCTTGCAATAACTTTTCACTATCTTTTGCAAGGTTGTATTGATCTAAATGCTCTTTGGGGAAGCGTTCTATATCTTTAGGTTTACTGCCCTCTTCTACACACATCAGAAGCAGATCTTCGAGCTGCGCCATCGCCTGCTTTGTTCGAAAAACGCGCCCTCGATCGAGCGATCCCTTCATATTATATCCAATCGCCCCAGTAATTAGAGTGATCAGAAAGATAACAATCATAATTTCCAAAAGAGTCAGGCTTCTTTTTTTTCGCATTACCAATCCTCACATTGCAAAAGAACTCACATCTGTCAGCGGGAGAAGCACGGAGAGCAGGACAAATCCCACGAGACCTCCCAAAAAGAGGAGAAGAATAGGTTGCGCAAGTTGCGTAAAATTTGCAAGCGTCATCTCCAACTCCTCTTCATAGATTTGCGCAACCTGATGCATGCTAAAAGAAAGCTTTCCACTTTCTTCCGCAATGGCGAACATTCTGGGGACAAGGGGCGGGATAATGGGATGCGTAAAACAGGTGGAGAGAAGAACGCCCTCTGCAACTCGCTCTTCTGCCTCTGCAATGAGAGCAGCTAGCGTCGGATGGCGAAGCAGGGTGCGCGCTTGAGCCAATGCTCCGACAAGCGGGATCCCTCCTTCAAGAAGAGCCGCCATAGCGCGCATAAAGCGAATTAAAGAAATTCTGGTCCATAGGGAGCGTATCCAGGGGAGAAAAAGCAACAGAGAAAAAACCTTTTCTCGCAAAGGTTTGAAAAAACAGGCTCCGAGAAACAGAGAAAAAAGAGACAAAACAAAAGAAAGCAAAAAAACCTTACTATTACACGCCCAGTCACTTACAAAAAAGACGATCTGCGTGAAGGGATGAAGTTCTCTATCATCAAAGAGCTCTTTAAGAGCAGGAACAACAAAGAAGAGGAGAGAAGAGAAAACAACAAGGCAAAAAACAGCAAGAAGAGAGGGGTAGAGCAGAGCGCCTACGATTTGTTTGCGCACCTGCATCTGCCGAGAAAGAAGCTGTGCCAGTTCTTCAAAACAAGGGATCAGCCTTCCCGTTTTTTCCGCATTGGCCACCATCGAAATATAAAGAACATCAAAAGCTCTTGGGTGACAAGAGAGCGCATGAGAAAGAGAGTGCCCTATCTTAATCTTCGCACCAAGACTTAAAAGAAGCTCTTCTGCCTTATGGCCGCGATACTTTTCCCCCAAGGCAATCAATGTTTCATAAAGCGGAAGGCCCGCCTGTAAAAGTCGCCCTATTTCACGAGTAAGAGAGAGGAGCTCTTCTCTTGCAAAAGCCTTTTCCTTTTTTTGGACAGCCTCAATTTTAGTTGCTATCACCCTAAGTCTTAATAATTTCCTCTTTGCTTCCTGTAAATCTTCGGCCTCAATTGTTGCCTTGATCTGTTCTCCAGCATCTGAAAGAGCCCAATAGCGAAAAATCGGCATGAGTTTCTCAATTTTATCAGGTTATCCAGAAAAATCTCAACATCTTGAGTTTTTTAATGATATGCTTTAAATTCAGGTATTTTGGATATTATGTTTCGTTTACAGGCAGATTTTCAACCAACAGGGGATCAACCTCAAGCCATTGAACGCCTCCATTGCGGGATCGAGCAGAGCAAGCGCTCCCAAGTTCTTCTTGGCGTCACTGGTTCTGGCAAAACTTTTACAATGGCGCATCTGATTCAACGCGCCCAGCTCCCAACTCTTGTCCTTGCACACAATAAAACCCTTGCAGCACAGCTCTATGAAGAGTTCAAACGCTTTTTCCCAGACAATGCCGTCGAATATTTTGTCTCCTATTACGATTACTATCAACCAGAGGCATATATTGCCCGCACTGACACCTACATTGAAAAAGACATGGCCATCAACGATCGCATTGATCGCCTGCGCCTCAGCGCAACCCGTTCTCTGATCGAGCGCCCTGATGTAATCATCGTCGCCTCTGTCTCCTGCATTTATGGCCTTGGCATGCCCGAGCACTACAGCCAGATGGCCATTCACCTCTCCCTTGGGCAAGAGATCCGACGCGACGATCTTCTCCTCCACCTTGTCGAATTACACTATACACGCGGTGAAGATCTTGCTCGAGCGAGCTTCCGGGTACGCGGAGATCTTTTAGAAATCACACCTGCCTATGAAGAGGACATTGCTTATCGCATTGAGTTCTTTGGCGACACCATTGAACGCATTTCGCGTATTGATCCTTTAACGGGGAAAGTAGCTGATCGTCTGAACGAATTTACCCTCTTTCCTGGATCACACCATGTGACTCCTGAAAATGTTCGCTATGACGCGATCCAAAGCATCACTGCGGAATTGCAGGAGCGAGTGGCCTTTTTTGAGCAAGAGGGCCGCCTTGTAGAGGCGCAACGAATTAGGGAACGCACACGCTACGATCTTGAAATGATCCGGGAAATCGGTTTTTGCAAAGGAATCGAGAACTATTCGCGCCACTTTTCGAAACGCAAGCCCGGAGATCCGCCCCCTTGTCTTCTCGACTATTTCCCTGAAAACTTCCTTCTTTTCATCGATGAGTCTCACCAAACGCTCCCTCAGCTCCACGCCATGTATAATGGTGACCGTGCGCGTAAGGAGGCTCTTGTCAACTTTGGGTTTCGCCTCCCCTCCGCCTTTGACAATCGCCCTCTCAAATTCGAAGAGACGTATCGCAAATGGCATCAAGTAGTTTATATCTCTGCCACTCCTGGCCCGTGGGAAATTACCGAAGCAGGCGGAGAGATTGTCGAACAGATCCTTCGCCCTACAGGCCTCCTCGACCCTGAAATTACTGTGCGTTCCGCGACAAATCAGGTTGATGACTGTCTTGAGGAGATTCGCAAAGAAGTCGAGCGCGGAAGCCGGGTCTTAGTAACAACACTTACTAAAAAGCTCTCAGAAGATTTAGCCAAATATCTCCAGGAGATCGGAGTAAAGGCAAAATATCTGCATTCTGAAGTGGACACTCTTGAAAGAGTGCAAATTCTCAAAGCACTGCGACTTGGTGAATTCGATGTTCTGGTAGGAATTAATCTGTTGCGTGAGGGACTTGATTTACCTGAGGTTGCACTTGTCGTGATTCTCGATGCAGACAAAGAAGGCTTTCTGCGCTCAGAAACAGCATTGATCCAAACGTGCGGTCGAGCTGCGCGCAATGTTCGAGGCAGGGCTATTCTTTACGCAGATAAAGAAACAAAAGCGATTCAAGGCGTTGTAAGTCTCACCGCAAAGCGAAGAAAAGAGCAGGAAGCCTATAACCTGGCTCATGGCATTGTGCCGCGCTCTACTACGCGTGGAGATCTTGCTGCTCTGGAAGAGGTCTTTGGCGCTGAAAAACAGGAAGGCATCGCCACAACTACAGAAAATCTTGAAAACAAAATTGCCGAATACACTCGCGAAATGAAACGAGCCGCAAAAGAATTTCGTTTCGAGGATGCTGCCAGGTTTCGCGATCTCTTACGTCAACATCAAAAGCTGGGGATGGGATAGGTTTATAGATCCTAATCTGTCTCCCCAACACGTGTAACACGCAGCAGCTCTTCCTGTGTTGTTACTCCTGTCATCACCAAGTCACGCCCCTGCTGAAACAGTGTCTGCATTCCTTGTTGCAAAGCAATGCGCCGCAACTCTTCGGCATCCTGGCTTTTTAAAACTTGCGTTTTGATCATCCGGTCCACAAGCATCAATTCATAGATTCCGCAACGACCGCGATACCCCGTACCAAAACAAAGCGAGCATCCAGCGCCCTTCCAAAGAAGCTGTTCTTCCTTTTCCATTCCAACATCTTCACACTCCCGAGGATGTGGGGTGTAAGAAACTTTGCAATTGGGACAAATTTTGCGAACGAGACGTTGAGCCAAAACACCGAGAAGAGAAGAGGCTAGCAGATAGGGCTCGATGCTCATATCGGCAAGACGAGTGAGAGCAGAGGGAGCATCATTGGTATGCAATGTACTCAAAACCAAATGCCCTGTTAAAGAAGATTGAATGGCTATTTCTGCTGTCTCCCGATCGCGGATTTCCCCGATCATGATCACATCCGGATCCTGGCGAAGAATGTGGCGCAATCCCTTTGAAAAATCGAGCTCAATTCTGCGATTGACATTCATTTGCGAAATCCCGGAAAGCTTATATTCTACAGGATCTTCGATTGTCATCACGTTCATCTCTGTCGCATTGATTTCCGAGAGCGCACTATAGAGTGTTGTCGTTTTCCCACTGCCGGTAGGCCCCGTGACAAGCAAAATACCCTCCGGCATATGGATAAGCCTGCGAAAAGCTTCAAGCGTGGTCGAGGGCATGCCAATTCTATCGATGCCAAGAACAATATTGCCCTTGTCCAGGATTCTCAACACCACACGCTCTCCATAGATCATAGGAAGAGTACTCACGCGAAAATCGATCTCCCTTCCTCCATGGCGGAGCTTGATACGCCCATCTTGCGGCAAACGTGTCTCAGAAATATCGAGTTTTGCCATTACCTTAATACGAGTGAGCACCTGTTGTTGATAGTCGCGTGGCGGCGTATGCCTTTTAAGAAGAACTCCATCAATGCGATAGCGTATCGAAAGCCCTTCTTCTGTCGGTTCAAAATGAATATCAGAAGCTCCTTGCTGAATCGCTTCGACAAAGAGCGTGTTTACAAGGCGAATGACAGGACTTGTGGTTTCCTGTTCCAAAAGATCATATTCCTCATCGCCCTCATTCCCTAAAACGTCGCTCTTTTCTTTAGCAAGATCCGAGAAAAAACGCTTTGTCTCCTCCTCTTTTTGCTGATAGCAGCGCTCAATGGCCTCTTCAATTACTTCCCTGGGAGAATAAATGGGAACGATCGTTTTTTTCACAAGAAGGCGGAGCTCTGCCAATGCTTCAACTTCTAGAGGATCTGCCACAGCCACAAGAAGGCCCCCTTCTGTTTCCTCAAGGGGTAAAACCTTCTTCTGCTTGGCAAAACTATAGGGAATAAAGGCTATCTTCCCTTGTACCAGGGGAAAAGAGTGGAGCTCCTCATAAACCGGAAGCCCGAAACGCTCTGCTAACTCTTTTTCAGCTTTATTGGTCATAAAAATCAAAGAGCATTTTAATGCTGTTATCAAAAAGGCGTTTGCGCTGAATGTGCTTTGCCGCATCAATCTTTTCAAGAAACTCTGGAATATCTCCAGCGCGCTGTACATATTCAGACATGCGAATTTTGCGCAAATCCTCCACAGGATTATGAATGACGCGTGGGGTAATAAAGACAAACATCTCCGTGTTTATGTCGTGCGTCTTTGTTAATCCAAACAGCTTCCCTACACCTGGCAAATCTCCCAGAAAAGGAATCTTGTCTCTTGCATCTTCCTCCAGTTTTCTACGAAGCCCCCCGAGGATTACCGTTTCGCCATCAGCGATACATACCTGATTTTCAATATGGCGTCTGCTCACCGGAGGGCGCTCATTTGCTGTGAGGTGAGTCGTATCAAATTCAAGATTTGTTTCCAGGGAAACAAAAGCAGTCCCTTCATCGTCATCAGAGATATGAATCGTAGGGGTCAATTTAATCGTCGTTCCATATTGCGCTCGAGTATAAGAGCGCTCAAAAGTAACACTGCCAGCTGTCAGCTGTACGGGAATCGCGCCGTTATCGATCGAAATCTCCTCTACAATGGAGATAATGGCAGGGGTCTGATTGATAGCTAGAATCGAGGGATTCGCATTAATGCGCACATCCTCTTGCGCCATAAGAAAATTGTAGGTGAGATCGAGAGCAGGTCCATGATCTCCTCCCGTACGACTGAAAAGAAAACTCAGTATCCCCTTATGTAGCGCCTTTTCTTCGTTATCAAAACTCAAAGCATTCTGCGTCGTATTTGAAGCGCTAGTACCGAGCTTCAGCAGATTGATCCCTACCTGCTTGCGATCTGTCAACTTCTTCTCCACAAGAAGCACATCCAATTGCACCATGCGTTTTGGAACATCCAGCTTCTTAAGAATGGTTTTAATTTTTGACAATTCTTCACGGCGCACGACCATCAGGATCGAAGTTGTCTTTGCATCGACAATGAAATTGCCAAAATCAGTTTTCGGCCCCTTACCCAAGACAGCGCCCTGAACAAAAGGCGCCGTGGCTGGCAGCACAGGATTAAAGGGCTGAAATGAGGGGGGGTAAATAGGCCCTGGCAATTGCCCCGGCTCAGCAGGGGCCTGCGGAGTGCAACTTGGCGGAGCACAGGGAGGAGGCGGCGGGGGCTCCTGTTTCTTCTCCAAATTGCTCCCCATAAGAGAGTCATAGACCTTACTCAAAACTTCTGCTACATCTTCCGGATTTGCATGTTTACAGCAATACCAGTAGATAATCTTTTCTCCAGGGTCCTCCATCTGACATTCAAGCTCAGAGAGCACTTGCTGCCCTCTTTCAACAGTCTCTGGCTCCCCAATAAGAACAAGTCCCTGCGGAAGAGGTAAAAGTGACAGTTCATCTGCTCCACTGGGGAAATAGGGGGGCCGTCCTCTTGAGCCAGCATCGCCAAAGAGCATCTTGAGCACCTTCTCTGCCTCTTCAACGCTAATCTTGGGGGAGCTGAAAAGCCGTGCAACGCGCCCCTTTCCCTGCTCCCATACTACGTGGTAGAGACCCAGCAATTTTTCAATCGATTCACGAGTGGAAGAGAGGAGAATTTTTGTCCCCATCGCTTGCACCGTCGTCTGCTTGGGATCGGAAAAACGCTCCAGAAAAGACTGCACCGATTTCAGCTGTTCCGCAGGAGGAGAAAAAACAAAGATCAATCGCGCATAATTTGAAAAAAGAGAAAGATCCTTCTCTTTACTCACAATAGCCTGAATGGCAGATGGATCGAGTTTAAAAATGTAGAGCTGTCTAACAAATGGGTTTAGCATTTTGACGCCTACGCCATTTTGCGCAAGAACCATCTCGAGCATTTCACTCCAGCATTCCCGAGGGAGGGGGATAGAGGAAAAGAGACTTATCTTCATCGAACTGAGTTCCTGAGGAATAATATAGAGATGATCCGTTGCCCCATACTCCATGATCAATTGGCTTACTGTTGTCTCCCCCACATCCCAAAGAGCGTAGGCTTCATCACCTGCTGAAGAATCCCCTACAGCAGCTTTGTGCCACCCCTCTTCCATCTGAGTGATTTTTGCGCGAAGGGATTGCATTTCTTTCAGAAGTTCCTGGTATTCCTTCTCTTCTCCTTCGCGCTCCGCAATAGCCGCTGCTCTGTCAAAGACAGCTTTGAGCTGGGAACGCAGCTCTACCATGGAAGCATTAAAACTCTGAGCCCCTTCCAGTCCCGCTCCCAGAGGGAACGAGAGTTCATGGCTTCCACAAAGGGAAATGATGAGTAAAAAAAGAGGGAAATACCTCATGGCTTCCCTCTGCGTAAAGGTCCGGAAGTGGCTGGCAAGTGTACAGCAACAGATTCCGTTTTCTCCTTAGTGAAAAGGGTTCCACGAATCCACTTTTGCGCCTGCTTTGTCTCAATCTCCTCAAAGACAAAGAGTTCCCCTGAAAGAGAACCTTTGCGCACACTTTCCTGCTCCTCTTCGCGACGCAAAATTCTCCACTTCCCATCCTTTTTAAGAGCCCAATCTCCGCAGCGCATGACAAAGCACTGTTTATCAAGCATGCAACTGATCTGCCTTTCCGATCGCAATCTAAGAGCTGTTATAATCTCTTCAGGGCGCAAAGAAGCCGCACTCGAACTCTGAAGAGGAATCATCAGACGCACAGGGCGTTTGTCATCCCAGCCCTCCAGGATCATCTGATGCGTTCCTACAAAGACAACACGCACCGCCTTTTCTCCAGCTTCCCCTTTGTCCCAATATTCCCCATTCCAGAAAAGCCATTCTCCCTGCTCTACCTCTATCATCTGTTGTTGAATCAGAAGAAAGTGACGATCTACCCTCTCGGTCTTTTCAACAAAGAGATTTTTTCCCTTCCAAATCGCATCTGCAAGAAAACGAAAGCAGGCCCCCTCTTCCCAATCGCTCGCTGTTTGTGACGTAATATCCTGCAAGGAAGCGGTAAATGTCTCTGTCTCTGTGCTTCCCTCCGCTTGTACTACGCCTGTAATCCAATGATTGCGAGACATGGAGAGATCGATCCAGAACGAAGAATTTTCAGGCGCAAAAAAGAGATGTGAGTTCTCATATCGCAGACCTAATCTGCAGGGCAAAGAGATCTCCTGCTGCTCTTCAGCCCCCCGAAGAGATACAATATATAGCGAATCCTCCTCTTGATTTGGACGAGAAGGGGAGCGAAAAAAAGAAAACTCCGATTCAAGATGAGGAAGCGGAAGGGAAATAGAATTCTCCTGTTCACCAAGTGAAAAATGAAGCTCCCCCTGCGCGCTCTCTTTGCTAATTCTCCTAATCGGATCGATGACCAGAGCAGATTGACTGATCAACCAGTCAGAAAAAAGAGCAACCATCACACCAAATGCAATTAAAGTGAGGCCGATCGAGAGGATCCCTCTGGGATAGAAAGGATATCTGGGATAGAGGTGCATTTTTCGCGCAGTCACGGCTCCAGAACTGTTCCAGTGTAAGTGATGGCAGGAAAAAAAGTATACTCAAAATGAGTCAAGAATTGGCATTTGGAACTGCGTGAAAGCTGTCGAAAATCGATCGGCGGCGGCGGGATGGTATGTCTCCATACTACCCCGCCGCCGCCGATCGATTTTCGACAGCTTTCACGCGCTCCAAATGCCAATTCTTGACTCATTTTGGGTATGTACCCAAAAACCGCTTAAACCAGGGCTGATTGAAATAAATAATATAAAAAAGTAGAGTGAAGTTTAGGACAAGGGGTGACCGTGGACAAGAATCGCTTTGTTAACAAAATGAAAGATGGTCTTTCAATTCATGATATTGAGAATTTTACGAGCAAAAACGCCACACAGGTACTTACTGTAATTGCTTTGGTCGTGGCTGGAATTTCCAGCATATTCAATTTCTTTACTGGACCAAAGCTTAGTGTATTCTTCCTTGTCGTTGGAACACTGCTCGCTATCTTCTTTCCTCTTGCCTCTGAAAAGGGGTTAAAACAGTTTTACACCTTTACCTTCAAACAGGAAAAGGTAACCGAACTTATCTTTGGTTCGATGAAAATTCTGGTGGCGCTCTTTATTCCTTTTCTCTACTTCGGCTTTATAGGCCTTCTTGCAGGAACATCCTATCATTACTTTGTGCGGCATGGCCAAATCCTTAAAGCCAATGAACCCAAGGGATCAGGTAAAGCAGCATCCGATGATGAACATGACTGATAAAGCTTCAAAGCCCAAAAAATCTCAAGAATCTTCTCCTTTTGGAATTCGAGGATGCTTTCCCATGAGCTCTGGGCTTTTTCTACTTGCAGGGGCAGGCTGTCTCTTTTATCACTTTGCAGTTATATCCCCCACCAAAAGAGATAGCACGCAAATCAGCGAGAAATCAATCGATAGACCTCTTCCATCTGATCCAGCATTTGAGCAAAAAGAAACTTCTTCTCTACCAGGCGTCTTGCCTCTTCCCCCCACCCCTTTATAAAAGAGGCATTTGCCTTACAGTAAAGGACACTTTCTGCCACCCGCTCTGGAGAGAACGGAGGGATCAGCAGACCAGTGTACCCCTCCTGACAAACCTCTGGGGAACCTCCCACAGTAGTGGCAAGCAGAGGTCTTTTTAACCAGGCTGCTTGAAGAAGCGCTTGTGAAACGCCCTCATTTGCAGTGCTGAGAAGAGTAAAAAGATCCAAAGAAGCAATTGCCGGCAGGGGATTGCTGAGGTGCCCTGTAAAGTAGACAATGCCCTCTAATTTTCTACGTGCAGCCTCGCTTCGATACACCTCTTCATGCCCTCCTCCAATCACTACCCAGCGCAAATTTGGCACATCTCGCAACGTATCTGCAGCTTGCAAAAGATCCAAAATACCTTTCCAGGAGCGCATAACGCAGGCTGTCCCCACCAGAAAATCTGTAGAAGCAATGCCCAATTTCTTGCGAAATTCCTCTACTTCTTGAGACGAATAAACCATCTTTTCAGGATCAATCCCCGTAGGAATAGAGCTGCAATGCGTCTCTTGTTTCCCAGACTGCGCAAGGATCACAGGGACCATGCAGGCACTTGTAGTGACCACAGCATCTGCCAACATCCCATATAAAATCCGGCTATTCCACCCCTTCCTGATCGCAGCCGACAAATGACGAGTGCGGAGAACCGGGATCCCTATCAAACGTCCGGCAATCCCGCCAAGCCAGGAATCTAAAGAAGAATGCGTGTTGATTACCTCCACTCCCTCTTTTCTCATCCAACTGCTCAACGTCATCAATGTCCAGATCCAACTTCTTCTGTGAAAAGAGAATGTGCGACATGTAAAGCCGGCTTTACAAGCTGCATCAAGGAGCTTTGCTCCTTTCATTCCCGCAAAGAGAAGCTCATGTCCTCTTTGTCGCATTCCCTCCGCTTCTCGTAAAATACGGATCTCTTGCCCGCCCCATCCAGTGGAGGCTTCCAAATGTATAATCTTCATTCGGGATATATGATATCCAAATTACTTAAAATTGTTCGATGCCCTGCGGAAAAGGGGAGCAAGGCGCACTGATTCTTGGGGATCCAACTCCCATCTTCCACAGGAACAGCTTCTCTGACAACAAAGGAAAAGGGGTAAAGTTGAGCGCGAAAACGAGTGAAGCTGTGAGCAGTCTCTGGTAAATTGCGCACCCACTGCGCTTTGCAATGAAACTGCTTTTGAATAGCATTTTCTAGCGCGGCGATCAAAGTTTCCTGTGATCTGAAATCAAGGTCTTCCTGGGTAAAATAGGGGAATTGATAGAGATCCGCCATGATGCGCCCCTCTTTTCCTTTCTGCACAAGCAAATTGCCCTGTGATTCCAGGACAATAACCCATCGTTTCAGCAACGTAACCGGCTCTTTTTTCTTAACTACGGGCAAGCGCTCTGTCATATCACTAGCACGCGCCTGACAGGACAAGCGCAAAGGGCAAACATGGCAAAGGGCTCTTTTTTGACACACAAGGGCGCCAAGTTCGATCAAAGCTTCGCTAGTGATCCATGGGGTCTCTGTATCAAGAAGCAAGGAGAGTTTTTCTTCCAGAAGAAAACGCATCCTGGAGCTATGAACTGGGACCTCGATCCCAAAATAGCGAG
Organism: Verrucomicrobiota bacterium; assembly: GCA_028873295.1. Lineage (GTDB taxonomy): Bacteria > Chlamydiota > Chlamydiia > Chlamydiales > SM23-39 > JAGWKO01. The sequence continues at coordinate 51,124 of JAGWKO010000002.1, read as the reverse complement.
CAAGAAGGCGCATGACATTGCCATCAATGGCAAAAGCTCTTTGATGAAATCCAAACGAAAGAATAGCCCCGGTCGTATAGAGGCCAAGACCAGGAAGTTGGGCGAGCAGGTTCGCAGATGAAGGGATCTCTCCATGAAATCGCTCCACAATTTCTTTTGCAGCACAATGCAGATTGCGCGCTCTTGTATAATATCCCAAGCCCTCCCAAGCTTTAATGACCTTTTCTTTTGATGCTGCTGCAAGTGATTCTACGTTAGGGAAAAGCTGCATCCATCGCTGAAAATAGGGGACGACCACAGCGGCGCGTGTCTGCTGAAGCATCACCTCTGAGATCCAAACGCGATAGGGGGATTTCTCATCACGCCACGGAAAAGAGCGACGATGAAGAGAAAACCAGTGATGTAAACACTCTCTGAACGCAACACTATCCACAAACGATCTCAATTGTTATACACTAGTCCCTGCATATGAAGAAACTCTTGCTTGGGGCCTTTTGTGTTGATTATAACGAACCTCATCTCCTTGACCACATCGCGCCTCTTGCAAGCCTTCTGAATATCCCCTTACTTCTTGCAGACGAAGAGATGTTCACTCTTTCTTCTCTGCACTACCCACACACACAAAGGGAATTGATAGAAAATCCATCCCCTACTCTGCTCGCCAAACGCTTCAACGCCTTGGTTGCATGCAAATTTTGGCCACCGCATCTAAAAAAGATGTTTAACCACTTATGCAACAAAGAAATGCGCCTGATTTTTTGTCCTCACGGGCAATCGGATAAGGGATTTCAGGAGCCTCTTCTTGCTCCCTATGCTCTTCAGGACATCGTGCTTCTCTATGGTCAGAGGCAAATTGCGATGCTGCAAGAATTACAGCTGTGGGATCAAATTCAGAAGTGGGCTCGAATCGGCAACTACCGCCTGCTCTATTATCAAAAATACAAAAATTACTGCGATCAATTGGCAGAGCAGCAGATCTTTTCTCATCTCTCCCCCAATCTTCCGACACTTCTCTATGCCCCGACCTGGAAAGACGCAGATGCAGCGACCTCTTTTTTCCATTTAGGCCCTCTTCTTGCAGCAGCCAAACCCTCTGACTGGAATTTAGTTGTAAAACCGCATCCTCTTCTGGAAATAAGAGATCCGGCAGCCTACTATATAGCGGTACATGCCCTGGAAAAAAAGCCGAATGTTCTTCTGCTTTCCAACTTTCCTTCGATCTATCCTCTTCTTAATCGCTGTGACGCCTATCTTGGAGATTACTCTTCTGTTGGCTACGACTTTCTTTTTTTTGAGCGCCCCATGTTTTTTTTCTCCTCTCCACATTTTCCACAGGGAGCACTTCATTCATGCGGCTCCTCTATAGACGCACGAACACTTTCTCTTTGCTTTTCTCAAAATAATCAAGAGTATGCGAGGAGGCAAAAAGGGCTTTATCTGGAGGCGTTCGGGGAACCCACAACCGAAGAACTACTAAGCGATGCTATTTTTTCGACGCTCTATTCTGGATAAACCATGTAGCGAGGAAGAGTTGCCAGAACCTCTTGGAATTTTATTTGAATCCTTCTGACTCCATCATCTCTTGAAGGATCTTGCGAATAAAAAACCTCCAACATATTTCTACAGATTCCCTCCCCTTTTAAATAGGGGGGCAGAAGATTCAGTTCATTATAAATTTCTTTCCTTTCAATTGCAGATTTTTTCGCAAAAAGAGAGTACGGAATCTGCTTCTTGTGCCATAAGATTTGCACTTCCAAAGGAATACGCCTTAACGAGATCTCGGTCAGCGCTCTGTCAGGACCCACTATCACGGGATGCTGTCTTACCATCACAGCAGCTGCCCCTATAGCGCCTATAACGAGCGCTAAGAATACCCCTCCCATTGCCACAACAAAGCCTGTCATTGCCGTGGAGTAAACTGCCATTGCACGATCTGCCAACTTTTCTTTTTGCAGCATTTCATCCCAATCTCGATCGATTGCATAAACTTGGTCATACATCTCTTGAATTTGTTGCATCGAGGCAACCATTTTTTGAGATTGCTGCGCTAGTTCTGCGCTCAGTTGCAGTTCACTTTGAGAAACATTTAACTCGCTCTGCAATTGACTGACTCTTCCATGCAACGCACTATTAGTACTTTGAGCATCCCCAAGGCGACTGTTCAGGGTCTGCACTTGTCCTGTGAGGGCCTCTTCTCTTTCCTTCAACTCACGACATTCTTCCTTAGCCCTTTCACACTTAAAAGATGCTTCTACAAGAAGACGCCCCTTAGCGGCGCTCTCTTCCTGCGTCTGCACAAGCTGTTCGCGATACGTCTCAACAAGGCGTGAATTCAACACTCCATTCATGCGCTCACTCCAGTGTTATTAGAGGCGCCCGCGATGCAACGCTCTGACTCAATAAAGCAGGAAAGTATCTGGATAACGGGTTTTAGCGTATTCATTCTTTGCTGCACAAGCGATTTTGTTTCCAAGATCATAGCCTCTACACCCGCGTGCCTCTCATCTGCGAGAAGTGAGTCCAACAGTTCACAAAACCTCTTTTCCTGCTCTTCATACGCTGGGATCTGTCGCTCCAGAATCCAACTCAAATTGCCTTCCCTTTGCTGCACAGTGCGATACTGCTCCTCGAATCGACGAAAAATAGCCAGCAGCTCCTCGTCGATAGGCCCCATTCTCTCTCTTTCTTCTATCAGCTTTCCCAGCGCCTCTTTGGTGTCCTCATGCTCCTGTTTCTCTTGCGCCAAACCCCTCTGCCATTGCTCTCTTTCCGCAGAGACACTTTGCGAATTTGTCATCGTCTCCTGGTGAAGAACCGCAAGTTGTTGAATCGCATTATCCATCTCTTTCTTCCAAGCATCTCTCTGATTCTCTACCACTTGCAATCTCTGCCCCATACTATCACATCTTTCCTCCGCCCTTGTGAGCTTGCTTCTCATTTGTTCTGCAACAGAGAGTTGCTGCTCCAGCCTACTCTGTTGCTCTTGGGCCTCCTGGCATCGCCTGGTCAAGGGATATGTCATCAGAAATACCGCAGAAACTGCGGTGGCAAGCGAAATCCAGGCAGGCAAAATGCCGGACACACTCAACGCAAACAGCCCAATTCCTGTGGCCACCGGAGTAATGGTAGAGACGTCTCTCATCCATTGCCGAACACTGCTCATGGATGGGATAGAAAAAGAATCGGCAAGCGGCACAGTGGATACAAAAGAATCACCCCAAACACCACCCATCATCGATCTCACCCCTGTTTGCAATAATTCCGTAACATTCATTTTTTTGGGAAAAGACCCTACCACAATCTCTTTTTTTACAAAACACTCTCCGATCACTATCCAGGGATCCCTTTCCCTCAGAGCGCCTTCCAGGTATACTGAGGAGTATGGAAAAGTACAGTCGTGCAAAGCCCTACCACACCAAACTCCTGGAAAGAGTGCGTTTAACCGGGGCTCAATCAACAAAAAAAACCTTTCATCTCGTCCTGGCAGTCGATGCTGCAGAGTTTCCCTATTCTGTTGGAGACAGCATTGGCATCTTGATACAAAACGATCCGGAAGAAGTAAAAAAAATCCTTGCCCTTTTGAAAAGACAGGGGGAAGAAGAGATTTACGACTCGAGGAATCAAGAAAAAACTTCCCTAGAACAGTATCTTCTGACACGTGCCAATCTCGCGCGTGTATCGCCTGCCTTTTTTCGCTCGTTACATCCTCAGGAGATGGACAAAACAGAGGAGAGGGCCCTCCTGCAAAACCAGACTCTTTTGGAGCTATGTCACCAATTTTCCCCTCCTCCCTGCGCAGATGTCACACAACTGCTCCCCCTGCTTCCAAGGCTCTACTCCATCGCCAATTCTCCTCGCTTCTTTCCGGGCGAGATTCACCTGACAATCAGCTATCTCTCCTACATGATAGATGGCAAAGAACGACGGGGGACTGCCAGCCATTTTCTCTGTGAACTTGCAAAGCCGCACACCACAACGCTTCCTATCTATCTTCAGGCAAATCCTTCTTTTCATCTTCCGGAAAATCCAAATAGCCCCATCATTCTTGTAGGGCCGGGGACAGGAGTCGCTCCCTTTCGCGGTTTTTTACAAGAGAGAATAGCAACGCGCGCCGAAGGGCGAAATTGGCTCTTTTTTGGTGAACGCCATCGCACGACCGATTTTTACTATAACGATTTTTTCCTCCAGCTGGAGAAGGAAGGGAGACTGCGCCTCGATCTTGCCTTTTCCAGAGATGGAAAGGAAAAACTCTATGTACAACACCTCATGAAGAAAGAGGCAAAGAGTCTTTGGCAATGGATTGAAGAGGGCGCCTACTTCTACGTATGCGGCGATGCAGAAGAAATGGCGCGGGATGTAGAGCGCACCCTTCAGTTAGTTGCACAGGAAAACGGGGGGCTTTCTGAAGAAGAGAGCAAACGCTATGTCAAACAGATGCGTTTAGACAAGCGATACCGTGCCGATGTCTATTAGACCTCTTGCATAGTTGAGGGTTCGTCGATTTTCGGGTTCTTTTGAGGCGAAACCGGCCAAAATAATCCCGAAAATCGACGAACCCTCAATTATGTAAGACGTCTATTAACCTACAGTTGTAATGACACAAAACGCCTGAACCCCATCCCCACAGCCAAAATCGGTGAGACCATCGCCAGAAGTAGCCGTGATACCCACCTGCTCGAGCTGGAGCTTGAGTATTTCTGCAATTTTAGAGCGCATGAGAGGAATTTTTTCTTCAAAGCGAGGCCGTTTCCCCTCTAAAGAAATAGCGACATGAAGAAGTCGCTGCTGTTGCAAACTATCAAGGGAACGCTCCAGGTAAACTCGGGAATCTGTAATTCCATCCTTTCGACAAAGCTCTCTTGCAATGCCCCCAAGAATAGGAACCCCTGTTACAGATGTGATCGCATTGCAAAGAGCATGGCAGATCACATCGCCATCAGAATCGGCATCAAGCCCTGGAACATCCTCAAAAATCACTCCCCCAATAATACAAGGCTTGGAAGATTCCTCTGGAAGAAAGCGATGACTATCCTGACCGATGCCTGTGCGGATTAAGGGAAACTCCATAAGATCTCCTGCGGAACTATCTCATAGCAACTTTTTTTTGACAAATCTTCTGGAAAACAATAGACCAGCAGACTAAACTTCAACTTATGTCTCAGAGTACCAAGAGACAAAAGAGACCCGTCCTTCTCCTTGAAATTCTTATCGGCTTGTCGCTTTTAAGTCTGCTTGTTCTTTTTCTATTTCGCTCCATGGCAACGCATGCGGCTGTAACCGTCAGATTAGAAAAAATTCGCGAAGAAGCTCTGCAGCGGCAACATTTACAAATGCGCCTTTCCGATCTTTTTCTTACTCTTGCAAAAGAACGCCCTCCCTCTTTCTACACCCAAGCTTTCCCTGACGCAAAAGAAGAAAGCATTGTCCTTGTTTTCGACAATGGAGTGGATCCAGACCCCAGATTTAGCGGCACCATTCTGGGACGTATTTTTGTCGATTCAAAGGGAAACTTGAGTCTTGCAATGTGGCCATTGGAAAAAGGAGATGCTCTCTTGCCTTGGCGCAAAGAAATTCTCTACTCCTCTGTGCAGAAAGCTGACTTTACTTTTTTTGGACGCTCCCAACAAGAGACTTTTGTCTGGGACACACACTGGTCAAAAGAGCGCCCCTCTCCACCTTACATGATTCGCCTTAAACTGGAAAAGAATCAAGAGACCACTTCCTTTGCCTGGATCTTGTAAAGCCGGCTTTACATCGAATAACCAATTCACATATAATCCTCTAGAAATTTTTTACCAAAAATATGGATGACCCCCTTCTCTCAATCCTGAATAAACGGTTTGGCATGACAGCCTTCCGGCCAGGACAACGCGAGGCGATAGAAGCACTTTTTCGTCAAAAACGACTGCTCTGCATTCAACCAACTGGATATGGGAAATCGTTACTCTATCAATTACCCTCATGCCTGCTTGGAGAATTAACAATTGTCATCTCACCGCTTCTGGCCTTGATGCGTGATCAAGTAAGACAACTGAAGGACCGATTTCAAATTTCAGCGGCCGCTATTAACAGCGACCAAACTGAAGAAGAAAATCAGGCAGCAAAAGAGGCGGCGTTCCAGGGGCAGCTGCAAATTCTTTTTGTCGCTCCGGAACAACTGGATCACGTGGAGCGCTTTGCCTTTTACCTAACGCTTCCTATCACACTGCTTGTCATCGATGAGGCACACTGTATTTCCACTTGGGGCCATGATTTTCGCCCAAGCTTTCGTCATATTTTACAGTTCGCCAATGAACTAACTAAAAGAAAGCCTCAACTCAAAGTATTGGGTCTCACAGCAACAGCAGACCATCGCGTAGAACAGGATATTGCAACTCAACTTACCACATCTGAGACACCCATCACTGTGTGGCGCGATGCAATGGATAGACCTAATCTTCATCTGCACGTGATTCGCGCCAAGAAATTTGAGGAAAAATTGGCACTCTGCAAACAACTGTTGAATGAACGGCCCAAAAAAGCTGGCTTGATCTATTGTGCCACGCGCGAAAATACAGAGCTTGTTGCGGCCTTTCTGCAAGAAGAGGGCATTCCAGTAACTGCCTATCACGCTGGACTTGATGCAGAAAAGAAAAGACAGATCCAAGAGTTCTTTGCTTCGTCTGCAGATCAGGTGGTTGCTGCAACAACAGCGCTCGGCATGGGAATCGACAAACGGGACCTTCGTTTTGTAATCCACTTTGATATTCCTGGCTCAATTACCGCTTACTACCAGGAAGTAGGACGTGCCGGGAGAGATGGAACTAGGGCAGAGGGAATTTTGCTTTATGATCGCGCAGATCGCAAAATTCAGGACTATTTTGTTGAAGCCATGCTTCCCCAGGAGAGCGATTTTATTGCTGTTTTGTCAGCACTGCGCACGGAGAAAAAACCACCTAATCTTACAGCGATCAAAAGAATCACAGGATTGCACCCCACACGAGTGACTCTTATCCTGGCAGAACTTGTAGATCAAGGATTTCTGGAGAAACAGTCCATGAAGGGGGTACAAGTTTACACTCTCTCTTCAAAAGAAGGGCATATAGACCTGAGCCGCTACCTTACTCAACATGAAGTAAAGAAAACAGAACTCGAGCGCATGATCTTCTATGCAGAAGGAACGCATCGCTGTCGCATGCAACTTTTGCGACAGTCATTAGGAGACAAAGCAGCATCTCTTTGTGGCAGATGTGACTTGTGCAATGGAGGATTTCTCGCGCCACCTCCTCAGATCTCAACAATCGAAAAATGGCTTCAGTTGCGCACCGTATCTATCGAAGCCTCTCAAACTCATCAAATCTCAGAAGGGCTAAGTCTCCTTGACGGAAAGCTCAGATCCCCCCTTTTCTTGCGCTTTATGCAGGAGAGAGCCAGTCGGGAAGAGATCGATGAAGAGCTTCTGATCTTACTCACTCAAAAAATGAGCTCGTTTATAAAGCCAAATTGTGGACTTGGGGTATTGCCATCGAGAACCTGGAAAGCGCGTAATCTCTTTGCAGTAAAGGTTGCAGAGAAACTTTGCATCCCTCTCTTCCTCGACCTCTTTTCCTGGGAAAAGATACCAGAAAAACGCCAAGGGGAATTACACAACAACGATCAGCGCAACCACAATGTCCACCAGAAAATGCAGGTGCATTCCCCCGGCTCTGAAGATACCCTCCTTCTTTTGGATGATTACACTGGGTCAGGCGCTACGATGAAGGAAGCAGCGCGCACCTTAAGAAAGGCGCAATTCAAGGGGGAAATTATCCCCATCACGGTTGCACAGGTAAAATGGCGCCTGGGAGCATCCGGCTTTATTTGACCTCACAGGACTGAGTTGTATATCCTTGAACCTATCCCAGTAATGAGGCTTCGTCGATTTTTGGGGTCATTTTGGGAATATACGAAGTTTGATACAGTCCCCCAAAAAAGAAGCGAAATTCGGCTCAAAAGAACCCGAAAATCGACAGAAGCTCATTACTGGGATAGATTCTTATATAAAAAGCAATGAACGCTATCGGATTTCTCTCCTTTCTCCTCTCCATTCTCTCTTTTGCAGTTGTGGCTTCTTTTGCAAAATTTACATCGACGCAAAGGGTTCGCTCAACTTACATCGGGCATCTCGAAGCAAATCGCAGTTTGCTGAATCAGGCTGTAAGAAGCAGCTTTGATAAAATTTCAGGAACCCGCAATGAAAACCAAGAGAGCGCAAACAAACAAAGTGTGAAGGAAAAGAGCGCGAATAAAGAGACCAATCGCTCCTATACCCCCCCTTCTTTTAATCCAGACTATTCGCGCTTTAATCTATACCCGCTCCTTAATGGGAAAAAAGACCCGTTTCTCTATGCGATAGCGCTCAAAATGCTCCACTTTCTGTATGGCAGATCTCTTTTTGTTCAAGATTCCGCAAACCGCTTTTTCGATGCCTGGCTTGTGGCAATCGATCAAAGAGGGGACACAGAAGATCCTTTTGCATTGGAAAAAGTAGCCTTTGGGAGCCCTACCCTACAACAGCTCTATTATCGCATGTTGAAGGGCGCTCCACACAAAGATCCCTATCCATCGCTTTTAGAATATTTCAAAATAGAACCCGCAGAGACAAAAATCTTTCTCTATCAAGCGCATCCAACACTTCTGGCAGCCCTTTTTTCCCCGGAAGCTGCCAAAAAATTAGAGGATGCTTTCCATCGCGGCCCAAAAGGCCCGATGCCCGATCGAGAAGTAATAGCACAGATCTGCTTCCTGGCCGGTCTAAGCATAGACCCAAAGCTTCTCGATCTTTGCGACCTCGGCAAAAGAGCCCCACGTACTAATGCCAAGAAAATTTTTCTCGGCAGCAATGCGAGTCACACCGTAGCTCTACAAAAAAAGCTCTCTATTGCACGAAGCGAATGACTAGTTCGCTATTTCTGTCGTTACAGCTCGCTGCAAATAGGTCTCTTGATAAGCCTTAAGATCATCAACATGAATCACCCAGGCAGCTCCCTTACGATGAGCTTTCAGTTGTCCTACGCGAGTTGCATAATAAACTTTTTGAGCCGGTACGTTCAAATATTCCGCGGCCTGTCCGACAGAATAAAAGCCCTTATCCTTATCAAAAAGCAATTCACCCTGATAGATCGATTTGGTACGAGAATACTTATTTTTTCGATACTCATCCAAATCGTCCAGATGAATTGTCCAGCGCGTAGCATCCTTCATTGCTTTTAGCTTCTTTTGCTTAATAGCTACATAAATTGCTTGACGCGTAACATTATTGATACGTGCGGCCTCCGTGATAGAGACCACTTTTGTTACTTCTTTTTTCTCTTCTTCGATCATAAACCACCTTAATTTAATTTTTCTTACTTACTTATTATAGCATGTCTAATATTTATTCTCCAATAATTATCTATTTTCTAACATTAAAAATCAACGCATCAACAAACATCTCTGCTACAAACCAACTAACAAGCTCGTTGTCAGAGACTTGCGTTGTATATCTGGCAATTTACCTACTGATAAAATCTGGAAAAGAGTATATTTCTCTCAAAGAATCTGATGCGATTTGTCCTCTTTTTTCTCATCTTCCTCCTTGCCGTTGAGGGAATCCCTCCTGTTCTGACCCCTGTCAGCGCCAAAAAAAAATTGGAAGATGTTCTAAAAAACCACGCTCTTTATAAGGAGCTTTCTCCTCAGCTTATGGAAAGAATTTTGAATTCTTTTCTGGAAGAGTTGGACCCAATGAAGGTTTATCTAATTGAAAATGAGATTGATGCGTGGATCAACCCATCTGAAGAACTCCTTAAAAGGGCCCTGGTCCAGTGGAAAAACTCTGATTATTCCCTTTTCACAGAAATCCACGCTCTTTTCCTTCAAGCGATAGAACGACGACATCAGATCGAAAAGAATTTAAAAGAAGGAGAAATTCCTGCTCCAGAGCATCAAATCGAAGAATATGATCGAAAAAAGACACCTTGGGCAAAAGATCAAAAGGAGCTGGAGGAGCGCATTGCACAGGTCACAGCACTCCAGCTTCATGCCTTTAGGAAGCTGGAAGAGAAAGAAAGAGATCGATGCATTCAGCTTGTGGGAAAAAGACGCCTGCATCGCGAGGCAGAGCTGCGAGGGGAAAAGGAAAACAGCGAAAGCACCGTGTTAACTCTTTTTTTGAAGGCGGCGCTCTCCTCTTTGGATACACATACTAATTACTTCACGCCTACCGAAGCCAATCAGTTTATGATTCAGGTGCAACAGCGACTTTTTGGCATTGGAGCGCAACTCAATGATGATCTGGATGGTCTTAGGGTACTTCGCATTCTTGAAAATAGTCCGGCCAGCTTAAGCGGCGAGCTTAAAATCAACGACAAGATCATCGCGGTCAATGGAGAGCCCATTGTTGGACTCGACATTACAGAAGCAGTAGAGCAGATTCGAGGACCACGAGGAACGGAGGTCAAGCTTACAGTCTTGCGAAACAATGAAGAGGAGGCAGAGCGACTGGAAATTGTGCTGGTAAGAGATGAAATTCGCCTTGAAGAGACGCGAGTTAAAACATCTGTAGAGCCCTATGGCGATGGCATTATTGCGGCACTTCGACTCTTTTCCTTCTATCAGGACGAACAATTCTCTTCTGCCTCCGATCTGCGCGATGCTTTAACAGAAATGCAGAAGGAGAAAAAACTGAAAGGTCTGATCCTTGATCTTAGAGGCAATGCAGGGGGATTATTAAATCAGGCAGTAGCTGTAAGCGGCCTATTTATGACGAGCGGCGTTGTTGTTTCTGTAAAAGATGAGACTGGGAAAATACAGCACCTACGCACTATGGGGACACAGCCTGCATGGGATGGACCTCTTCTAATTCTTGTTGACAAGGCCTCTGCCTCTGCTGCTGAAATCGTGGCCCAAGCGCTACAGGATTATGGACGAGCTCTTGTTGTTGGAGATGTGCATACTTTTGGCAAGGGCTCCTTTCAAATATGCACTCTTGATGCCATTACACAGTCTGTAGTACGTCCTGATGGAGAATATAAGGTAACACGCGGCATTTACTACACGGTTTCTGGAAAGAGTCCGCAGCTGCGCGGAGTAAAAGCAGATGTAGTTGTTCCTGGCCCTTTTGCCACAGCAGAAATTGGAGAGGAATTTACCTCCTTCCCCCTACCAAATGATCGCATCTCTGCGCACTTTGAAGATGATCTTTCTGACCTCCCTCCATTCCAGCGCCTGCAAATCGGACCTTCTTACTTAAATCATCTCCAGCTCCCCATAGCAAGCTACCAACTTCTTTTGCCCACCTTGCAAAGTAATGCCCAGGAAAGGATCGCCAAAAACCTCCTTTACCAAAATGGGTTGGAAGAGATGGAGAGAAAACATTTTGATTCTTTACCAGTAGATCTCTTTCATCAATCTGACCTACAACTTATGGAAGCAAAAAACATTTTAAAAGATCTTATTTATTTACGAGCTGTTTCATGAATACTGTACGCGTACGCATTGCACCATCTCCTACCGGAGATCCCCATGTAGGCACTGCCTACATTGCCCTCTTCAATATGATTTTTGCCCGTCATTTCGAGGGACAATTCATTTTGCGAATTGAAGATACGGATCAGACGCGTAGCCGTCCCGAGTATGAAACGACCATTATTGAAGCGCTCAAATGGTGCGGTCTCAAATGGGACGAGGGCCCTGATGTAGGCGGCCCCTATGGCCCTTACCGTCAATCAGAAAGAACAGAAATCTACCAAAAATATGCCTATGAATTGGTAGAGCGGGGGTATGCTTACAAATGTTTTGCAACGCCTGAAGAACTTCTCGAGATGAGAGAGGTTGCTGCAAAACAGGGAAAGCGCGTGGGGTATGATCGCAGATACCGCAATCTCAGCGCTGCTGAAATACAAGAGAGGGAAGCTGCAGGACAATCCTTTGTGATCCGTCTTAAAGTGCCCTTAACAGGGGAGTGTGTATTTGACGACCAGATTAAGGGCCGAATTACAACCCCATGGGCGGATGTCGATGACCAAGTTCTGCTCAAATCAGATGGATTCCCCACTTATCACTTGGCCAATGTGGTTGATGACGCACTGATGAAAATTACGCATGTGATTCGCGGTGACGAGTGGATGAGTTCAACGCCAAAGCACATTTGTCTCTATCAGGCTCTCAATCTACAGCCCCCTCTTTTTTTGCACATGCCTCTTCTACTTGGCAAGGATGGGCGCAAACTCTCCAAAAGGAAAAATCCGACTTCGATTTTCTATTTTCGCGATAGCGGCTATCTTCCCGAGGCCCTGATGAATTTTCTTACTCTCATGGGCTACAGCATGCCTGGAGAGAGAGAGATCTATTCGCTTCAAGAAATTATCGCAGACTTTGACCACAAACGCATCGGCATTTCAGGTGCCTTTTTTGATCTTCAAAAACTCAATTGGCTCAATCAGAAAAAAATTATCGAATCGATCCCTGAGGACAAGCTTTGGGAACGCATCGTTTCCTGGAAGTTCAATGAGGACTTTTTCCGCAAATTAATGCCTCTCATTCACACGCGCATCAAGACTTTTAGCGATTTTATTGAACTTTGCGATTTCTTCTTTATCTCCGATCTCAAGCTATCCCCTGAGCGCATCACTATAAAAGGACTCACTCCAGATGCAACAACTCTTGTGCTCCAAGCAATGATTTGGAGTCTGGATGAGGGGGAAAATTGGAAAGGAGATGGACTGGAAAGAGCATCTCACGAAGTGGCAGACTGCTTTGGCATTTCGCATAAAAAGGCAATCATGCCTCTTCTTTTCCTTTCTCTAACTGGGAAGCAGGTCGGACCACCGCTTTTTGATGCCATAACACTTCTTGGCAAAGATATTACGCGCGTCCGATTTTTACAGGCTATCGAACTTCTTGGCGGCATTTCTAGTAAGAAGATGGATCTTCTGAAAAAGAATTGGGAAAAACGGGATTGTAAGGCTCTAATTCTTCCTCCGCAGACTGCGTAAGCACATAGCCGCGATCGGAATACTCCTCCTTGGCACTAGAACAGGCACTCAAGAGAACTGCGAAAAGGAAGTAATAATGCATTCCTCTTTCGTACCAAACTCTCTTTTTAAAAAACAGCACTAGTGATAAGGGAATAGCCAGACTCATCATAGAGTCTGCGCTCCAGATTGATATGAAACTTTCCCGTGACAGAAACCGTGAGGCCGAAAAAAAGTCCCCACTTATCTTCATTTTCGTAGTCGATCGCCCCGATGCCCGATGTTCCAGAAATGTGAAGTTTGGAATATAACCAGGTCCCACCGATGTAAGGACTGAGGAAACCAAATCTCCCGGAGAGCCCGCCATTGATTTGCCATTCACTCAGTGAAGTGTTCTGTTTGCCAAAATTGATCGGTAAATTGATGCGATTCAGGTAACGAAAATAGGATTTAGGAGAGGATGGAATGCCAAAATAGGAAAAACTCCCTCCAAGAGAAAAAGGACCGCAATTCAAAAGCACAGCTTTTGAGCCCGTTGCCCAGGAAAATTGATAATGCCCCTTAAAACTCGTCATTGCTGCAGGATGAGGTTTCCCTTGCGTCTGCTCTTTTGAGCCTCCGACGTAGCCGAAAATCTCTAAACGTTCAAGCAACATCATGGAAAGATTCCCCATTTGAGAGTGAATGCCAAACTCTTTAAAAACAGAATTCGGATTAAAGAGAGCCTCCTTTCCAGCAGCGTGATACTTCTTAATAGTGCTGTAATCGTAAAGATACCCACTCGCCCCTTTCACAAGGTATCTTCCCGAAAAAAATCCCGATCCCATCACAACAGGAGCAGCTGGATTCCCAACATAGAATCCAAAAAGAGCAGAAGAAAGGCAAAGAAGAGGAAAAAAAGTGCGCAGCATGTCTTAAAAAGTTGAGTTGTTTCTGGTATAGTATAACCAAAAAGGTCTGGCACGCAACCTTAACCCTCTTGCAAAACAGTTTCAGAATGGTATCATGCAACCATGGATATACTAACATTCTTCCTTCTGTTTACAGCTGCGGTTCTTCTTGCCATCTTCATCGGGTATGTCGCAGTCGTTTTTTTGCTCATGCGATTCTCATTTGCCCAAAAAAACAAAGGATGGGTCTACTCTCTAAGCGCTATCCCATTCATCGTTATTCTCTCGATATTTATTAAAGAAATCATTGAATTCAGATAAACTCACCTACATTCATACGTTTTTGCAAATGATTCAATAGAGTCGCGTATTGTTCTTTTGTATGTCGGACTCATGTAGTCATGATCATGACTCGACCTGCGCGATGAATCTACCGGAAGAGTCGATAGAGAACCGCTCTGGATCGCCTGTTGATATTCCTGACGATGCGCTGTCTGATGATAGAACATCAAGAAATCAAGCCCAGAACTTCTAAAATTTCGCGCAGTTGGGAAATCAGTCTGCGGAATAATTTTTGCAGGCGCAATCGTTACAAAGCTGATTTTGTCTCTTACTTCCTTAGGTAATCGCATAGCAGAAAAATATTCATTCATCGCACCTCCACTATGCCCAATGGCCAAAATCTTTCCATCTCGCCCCACTCTTTCTGAGGCTTCCCGAAAATATCTCTCTCCATGAAAAATCGTGGAATTGCTCCCATGATGCAATGTATTCAAGCTATTGCCAAGGTCATGCCACAAACCACGAGTAGGCATATGGATACCATGCATTGGGACACCTCCGCCGAGCTGAGAAGTATATTTCAATGCTTCGCGATGCTCCTCGACTGTCGTTCTGATTCCTGTAAATAAAACAACTTCCCCTCTCGGTTTAGAAATTAGAGAATTCTGAGAATAGTCAAAAGGGACATAATGGTGATAATGGTTTTCGAACTTGTAGGTATTATTCAGGTAGTTAGCCGCATTCCTCTGCCGCTCTACCATCTGCGTCATTTGTGAAAGATGCTCAAGCCCATACTCATCAAAATGGGTAAGTGGGTCATTGCGCAGAAAGGCATAGAGATTCATCCCATCTGTAAACCCAGACGGGTCAGGAGTTAACCAACGCCCCAGCTCAGAAGTGTAGTAGCGGCGTCCATAGTAGACGAGCCCAGTCGCATCGATCCGCTTTGAAGAAAACCGCCAGGGAGAGAGAGCTGTCTCTTTCCCTCTTTCTTCTCCAAATGCACTATACCTGTAAGAAATTGGTATTTCTGTTTCATGGAGGGGAAGTAGCAGCGCTACATTGCCCTGTAGGTCATGAATAGGGGCATAAGTCTTCCCATTGAGCTCAAGGGCAATAGCAGCGCCGATCTCTGCATGGGGAGCATGACCCAAAATGCGAAAATCCACAATGCGACCATTTTCATCCAGAGAGCCGATTTCATTTTGACCATCGTAAAGAAAATAGAGCTTCTCTCGTGTGCCATTTTTAAAGGTCGTTTGCGACATGCGCCTATGCAAAGAGTCATAGGCATACTTCACAGTAAACGTTGGAGTTTCTACCTGAATAAGACGGTCTAAAGCATCATATGTGTAGAGGTTGTCGCCCCATCTTCTTGGGTTGCCATTTCGATCATATTCAACATGAGATATGAGTTGATTGAGCTCATCTATCTGATATTTTTCCCCGTCTTTCTGCAAGCGGTTGTTCCATGAGTCAAAGAGATACCTATGAGAAAAAAGTCCCGATTCTGAAGTAAGTTGATAAAGAGCATCATAATCGTAGTTGATCTCTTCGCCTTGAAGGCTCATTTTGCGGACATTACCTACAGCATCAAAGGCGAGAACTTGCTGAGAAAAATGCGGTGCTTGAAGAGCTGATCTACGGGAAAGAGGATCTAGGGTATAGGTAACAACCCCTCTATCCCCGATACAGCGTTCCTGAAGAAGATTTCCTGAAAGATCTCTTTCTGAATAAACGTGTTCATACAGACATTTCCTATCAGAAGTTCTTCTGCGAACTGTTTTGAGATCAGAAGCTAGATATTCATATTCAATCAAACAATCGGCTTGTGGAATAAAACATTTAGTTCGCCGCCCGGAAGAGTCATAGCTATTTTCGATATGCGCACCGTGCGCAAGCGCCTCCGTAAGCAATCGCCCAAATGCATCAACACTCCTGAGAGCATGGTTTGATCGAAGCAGATGCCCAAGGAAGTTGTATTCCATCTGATAACTCACTGTCCCATCCGATGAAGTAAGCGATGTCAAGCAACCAAGATCATTATACCCATAGTTCAACACGACCCCGTCAGGCTTGGTAGTGCTTTGAAAAAGACCAGTAGGCGTATAGGTATGAGTGGTAGTTTTAGAGCAAGGCGCACTATCTGCTTCAACAAGAGTTGTAAGACGCCCCAAGGAATCATAAGAGCGCCTTGTTTTGATACTGCGAGCAGCTCCCTCTGGATGAAAAATCGTGTCTATTTGCAGGGAGAGCGCGCCATTGAGATCGTAGCTATTTTCCTGCAAATGAAGGAGCTTTGATATTGCAGCCTTTTTTTCTATACGGGCAGGCAATTGATATGTGTTGCATGTCTCAATCGTTTGCAGTCCGAGAGAATCAGTATGCGTTTTGCAAAGAACTTTCTGCCCATGACGATCTATATAAAAGTCGTCAAAATGAGTAGTCTCGAAATTTTTCTGCGGATCAATCTTCTTAATAAGTCGATTTTGTGAATCATATTGAAATATCTCACTATGGCTATTTCCTGCGATGAAACGTATGATCCTCTTTTTATTGTTAGCAGTATCATACTCATACTCGATCTTTCGGAGAACTTGTTGAGAAAGTGTTTCAGTCCTTTCTTCGATAACGCGGTCCATAAAATCATATCGAACAACGAACGAAGTCTCTCCTTTCTGCGTTTTACAGATGCGTCCAAGAGCATCATAAAAAAAGAGAGTTTTCTCACCGCAGCATTCTTCCCCAATTTTTCTGCCTGCGCCATCGTAACTATATTTGGTTACATTTCCTTCAGCATCTGTTTTCCTGAGGAGGAGTTTGCCCTTGTATTGATAACTCTCCTGAAAAAATCCTTGCGACAACTTTTTTGTTTTTTGGATGATACGACCGAAGGCATCGTTCACGTAGGTAGTCAAGATGCCATTTGCATCAGTGTGGCTTTTCAGACTTCCATCGAGAAAATAACCATACTGTTCGAGAGAGCCATCGGGATATTTAATGAGAACAGGCTTGCCATAGGCATTGTATTTTTTGGTCGTTCTGTGCCCCATAGCATCCGTAGAAACAATTTCCTGACCAGCACTGTTATATTCCTTTCGGAAAAGAGGACGAACAAGATCTCCCTTTTCATTGGGGATAGGAGGAAGCTCTGTTTCAACACATCTTCCGAGAGAATCATAGGCATAGTGAGTGGTAGCTTCTTGAGGAGAAGTTTCACTGCGGAGCTGATGAAGACCATCATAGGAAAAGTACCTGGTTAAAACGATGCCATCATCTCCTTGACAGGTAGCTCTACAGGGGCGATTTGAATAGTCATAATGAGTTCTTCGCTCTACTCTTCCCGAAAACTCCTTCTTATAAATGCAATTTCCAAGAGGATCGTACTGATACCTTGCTTGTCTTCCAAGAGGGTCTGTCTCGCTGCACAACCTGTTTTTCTCGTCATATTCAAAAGTTTGCGTGTAACAGTATGTTTCGGTTGCGTCATACACTTCTTTCTCTGTAACTTGTGCGCCAATGCCATAATGCAAAACAGTTTTGCGCAAAAGATGCTCCTCCCCCTTTTCCCAGTACTTTTCTAAAATGACCTCTGGAAGTCCTACATAGGAGCCCTTGGAGTAGGGGACTGTCTCCTGAATGGTTCGGTAGGTAACATTGGAAAGATCTTTTGGATCAGAAGAGCTCCCGTCATCTGAAATTTCTCGAATGAGAATGCCATCGCTATACTCCCAAAATTTGCGCATCTGTAGGAGCTTACCATCATAGCTCAACTGCGAAACAGGAAGGTTTGTTCCGGACAAGTAACTGTAGAGATAGACGATCCCTGAGGGAAGCTCTTTTCTTATAAGTAAGTCAGGAGCGCCAGCACTACCATAAGAATAGCTACACCGCTTAATCGCCATTTCCACGCCATTCTCTAAGGGATAGTGCCTCTTGTCCAAAACAAGCGCGCTTCCCAAGCCTGTAAGGTTGCCGCAAAAGTGCTCTTCCAGGACGTTCCCTCTATAGTCATAAACATAGAAAGTGGAGAAAAGAGGCGCTCGATCGGCATCAAGAAGACTTTTGGCAAGCAGGTTTCCCCTTTTATTCTCTTCTGCCGCCCATGCGTAACACTCAATGCTTTCTAATTTCCCCTCTTTAGAAAAGCGCTCAATACGATCGAGTCTTTGACCGCCTTCGTTATAATAATCGGCTCTCTTCCCTTCATGATCGTAGACGGAGGTCGATCCGCCGCGATAAATAAAAGAATGCGTTGGCCAAAGTGCTGCAGTGTCTCCCACTGGCGCAGAAATCGTTTTAATACGCCCCCTTCGAAAATCACGCTCCAATTCATAACGGGCAGGCTCATTGCCGTGATAAATAGCGACCGTTCTATCATCCATCGTGAGCTTTTGGCCGGCGACAGTTTCCTTATTCTGAGTGTAGTACTCAAAAAGAGCCTTTCTCTCCAGGGCATTCTCAAGTAGAGAAAGGCGATTTTGTTTAACCCCGTCGCCAATATCAAAATTTGTATAGCGAAGCTCCTGCCACGGGAAAGAAGAGGGGATAACAGCTTTCAGCCTTCTCGGCTTATTTTTGCTATTCTTCTCTGTAAAGCGGTACTCGATTTTCTGACCATCACTTCCGACGATCTCAAAGCCATCTTCACGGTATTTGGTTTTGTAGAGAAAAGTGGCCTTTGCATACTCTTTTGTCTTGTCGTTATTCGTTGTGCGAATTGAGAGAAGCTTCGGAAGCCTCCCTTCACGTAATTCAAGCGGCTCTTCATAGGCATAAAGAATCCAATTACTGTTGGGCAGATGTTCTGAGAGAAGAACGAAAATATTTTCTGTACGATGGACTCTTTTATATGTCCTTATGGCGCCATTGGAACGATGAATAGTGACATCCTTTGGCTTGCCCTCTTCTTTTATCCGCTTCTCTTCCAGGAACAGACAATGGTTCCGGAGGTTAGTCTGGCTTGAAATTTCCCCCCTGCATGTGTTGGAAAAGCCGGTATTGAGATTCGAAGGAGTACAGCGGATATAGCGCTCTTTTCCAATTGAGCACGGTTGACCTTCCTTGCGATAGATGAGCGGACATTCATCAGGCTCTTCGACGATCCAACGATATTCCTTCTCAGTTGCTATGATCTGCGCCGGATCCCCAGGAATACTCCAATATCCATCCACTGCTCCGTGAATATAAACACGAAACAACCGGATAGGCTCAGCTCCCTGAATCACGAGATCTTCATTGCATACATTAGGCAATCCCGTAAAAACATTGACCTTGCCGTCAATGGTCGCCGCAGGATCATTACTCATGGTTTCGATGAGAATTTGATTAGCAAAAAGGGACGCGCAAACAAATAAAAGGATCGAAAATTTCAACATGAATTGCCCTCATGACAAAATAAAAGTTGACAATTCTGGCCCAATCAATGAGAAAAAGTCAATTTCTCCTCTGAAAAAATGGAAAATCGAGTACTCTATACAACATGTTGTCTCCAGTAGGAAAGCTCTTTCTAGGCCCGCGTTATAGCCATACCAAGTATCTAATCGCACTGCTTTTCCCTCTTTTGCTCACAGCTGTTTTTGAAGGAGGAAGCTTTGCCTGTATTCTTCTTGCCTTTTCTGCTCTTGAAGGAAAAGAGAGCGCTCCTCTTTTTGGAAATATTCAACCGCATGAATTGCTCGGATTTCATCTGCAGGGAATGGATCTCTTCTATTTCTACATCCTTGCAACCGTGCTCTTCCAAATGATTCGCAGCGGTCTCAACTATCTGGCGCTTATTGGAACTTCTGCTCTTTCACTAAAGATTCAAACCCTTGCACAACAAACGATTTGCACACAAATCTTTCGCTTCAGCTTCCCTTTTGTTTCGCGTTATCGAGTAGGAGATCTGATCGAATATGTCAAAACACCTCCCTCTTTTTTTCCCTATTTCTTCGAGTGCGCAAACAAAATTCTAGTCTCTTGCGCAATGAGTTTAGGGCTACTTTCTCTTCTGCTTTTTATCTCCTGGAAACTGACAGCAATCACTTTTTTCCTCTTTTTGCTTCTAACGGGAGCACAAAAAAGTCTGATCCGAACGATCTCTAAATACTCCAAAGAACTCACAGGACATCTTGTAGAATTCAGCCATCGCATCGTGCAATCATTACAGGGACTCCGCCCTATTCATATCTTTTGCAAACAGACCTACATCCTTAAAAAAACAGAAAACATTCTGCAGCAGGTCAATAAAACAAGCAAAAGGCTCTACCTCTGGAGTCATTCGCTTCCTGTCCTCAATGAGACGATTAGCATTCTTCTTGTAGGTGTCACTCTCATCCTGGGCTCTTATCTTCTCACCAATACGCAAGGAACAGCAGTCCTGCCAAGCCTCCTTACTTACATCGCTCTCACATATCGCTTGGCAAACCGCCTGCAAATTGCAATGTCTGCCGCAGGAACTATCAGCACTCACTGGGGCTCGATCCTGCGCCTCAATGACATTCTCGATGAACAGGGGAAGGAATATCTCGTCTCTGCAGAAAAACCAAGCCTTCGTTGGAACTCTTCTATCGATTGTCAGAATGTTTGGCTAAAATACCCGGGAAATGATGCGTGGTCTCTGCAGAACCTCTCCTTTTCTATTCCGAAAGGAAGCTCTGTCGCTCTCGTCGGTCTCTCAGGAGCAGGAAAATCCTCAATTCTAGATCTCATCCTCGGTCTTCGCGCCCCTTCTCAAGGCAAAATTCTCATAGATGGAGAGTCCCTTACAAACTACTCCGAAACAAGTTGGCGAGAACAAATCGGCGTTGTAAGTCAAGACTCCTTTCTCTTCCATGATACTATCGAAGAAAACATTCGCTTCGGCACACCTCAAGCAACCCAGGAAGAGATCCATCTTGCTGCACAGAAAGCCTATGCAGCAGACTTCATAGCTCGCTTACCTCGCGGATACAACACCCTTCTCGGAGATGTAGAACTCTCAGGAGGCGAAAAGCAAAGAATCACCTTGGCAAGAGCCTTCCTTCGCAATCCCTCACTTCTGCTTCTCGATGAAGCAACAAGCCATCTAGATGCCCACTCTGAAGAACAAATTCTTCTTGCGCTCGAACATCTACGCGGCAAAACGACAATGATCTTTGTCACGCATCGTCTTACTACTATCACGCGCATGGACCGCATCTTTGTTATTGATGGAGGCAGACAGATCGAAGAAGGCTCTCATGAAGAGCTTCTCCAAAAGGGGAGCCGCTATGCACAACTTTGGCATAAACAACTAGCTCTGTAAGAAATAGAAGAGATGTAAAGCCGGCTTTACATCCAAAATGACTCAAGAGTTGGCATTTTGGGTATGCACCCTTCACTCCCCACTTGCCGGGAGGACAGAAACCCAATGCATATCATTGAGCGCAGGAGCTGTTGGAATGGCAGAGAGGGAATAGGAAAAATTTCCCTCCAGGCGAGGATCTATTTTTGTGACAGTCGCCACAGAAAGGCCAAAAGGAAAAAGACCATCAAATCCAGAGGTTATAAGATGGTCCCCTTCCTGTATAATGACAGATTCAAGATCCTGTGCGGCCCCAAAAGAATCTGCGTAGGAATAGTTAAACCCCACTCCTTTTAAAAGAGAAGAGCTCCAAAAAGGAACAGCCAATCCGCGTACAATGCCTTTTGCCAGATAGAGCCCATTTTCACGCTCAACACGCACAGAGACGTTCATTCCCGGATCCGTGATCAAACGCACACGCGACTGTCTTTTACCAACAAAATCTACAACCCCCACAAGAGCATTGCCATATACTACGGGGCTGTTGCGAGAAAGAAGGGGCGCAGCCTCTTCCCCCACATCAATCCAACAACTTTGATTCCAAGAGCTTGGAACACGATAGATCACCTTTGCAAGAAGAAATTGCTCCTGCTTGTCCAAGCGCTCATCAAGTTGCCCTCTTCGCTCTGCTCCTTTTTCTTGAAGGATCCACTCTCTTGCTAATTCCAATTGAGCGCGCAACATCTGATTTTGCAATCGCAGCTCTGCTACTAGATCCTCATTATTTCCCTGTTTGCTTATACCAAAAAAATTTGGGTATGCCCCATACCAGGGGCGATGAGCAAGATAGGTACTAAGACCCTCCCCCCATTGCCAAGAGGAGCCAAGAGCTGTCATCGCCCAGCCGCGAACAGAGTCGCTTTTGACTTTCGGGACTTGCGTCCACAAGAAAAGGAGAAAAAGAAGATTAAAGAGAGAGAATTGCATCTGTTACATAGTCAATGTTCTGCTCGGAAAGAGCAGCCAGGGCAATACGGCCACGGTCAGGTAAATAGATAGCAAATTCTTCAATTAAGCGGGAAACTTCTTGTTTTTCCAAATCAAGAAAGGCAAACATCCCCTTTTGCCGAAGAAGAAAGTTCCAATCAGCGCCCTCACTCGTTAGGGCACTCACAAAAGATTCCCGCAACCTTTTCAGTCGACCATGCATCCTCTCCAGCTCCTCTCTCCATTCCAGAAAGAGTGGAGGATGCGTAAGAATGTGATGAACCAACCTGGCTCCATAGGCTGGCGGATTGCTATAGAGAGCGCGAATAATCCTGCTGAGTTGTGATTGAAGCCTCGTTTTCACTGCAGGGTCTTTCGCTGCAATAAAGAGCCCCCCTACGCGTTGGTTGTAAAGACTGAAATTTTTAGAACAGGAATAGGCAACGATCATCTCGCACCCTGTTTCTAAAAAATATTCCAAAACAGCGCGATCCTTCTCCAGCCCCTCGCCAAAACCATGATACGCAAAATCAAAGAAGGGCAAAATCTCCTTTTCTGTCATCAAACTTCCAAGTTCTTTCCACTGTTCCATCGAAAGATCAAGGCCAGTAGGATTATGACACACCGCATGAAGCACAAAAGCAGATCTCTTCTCGATTTGTCGCACAAAGGCCAATAGTCCTGAAAAATCAACTCCTTCACGTGCATTTTGACAGTAGGAG
This sequence comes from Verrucomicrobiota bacterium, assembly GCA_028873295.1. Lineage (GTDB taxonomy): Bacteria > Chlamydiota > Chlamydiia > Chlamydiales > SM23-39 > JAGWKO01. The sequence continues at coordinate 28,023 of JAGWKO010000002.1, read as the reverse complement.
TACTGTTTTACACAAAGCCCTGATTGAACAAAAATTTGCTGATGATTAGCCCATGTAGGATGAGGAAGAGAAAGGGTTTCTGTCACCTCCTGTACTAAAAACTGCCCTGCAATGCGCAAAGCACTCGTTCCACCTACTGCCTGCACAGCAGCAATACGCCCGTGATGCTGTTTCCAATTGGCATCCCCAAAAACAAGAGAACCCAACGACTGACAAAAAGGAGGGAATCCATCAATTGGCAGATAATCAACTCCAACATCCTGCTCTGCAAGCTGCTCCCCCGCTTTGCGCACAGCGCTCATGAGAGGCGTCCGAAGCTGCTCATCCTTGTAAATCCCAACTGCCAAATTAACCTTTTTCTGACGTCCATCGACAGCAAAGGCATGGTTCAAGCCAAAAATAGGATCCGGCGGCGCTTCTAAAATTGTATCAAAAAACATTGGGTTTCCTTACAATGGGAGACTTTACGGGGCGTTAGCTCAGTTGGTAGAGTGCAACAATGGCATTGTTGAGGCCATCGGTTCGAGTCCGATACGCTCCAATGGACCTCTTTTGAAAGAGGTCCTAGTGCTCTGTCAACATTAATTTTACGGATTGGGCTGACGTGAAATTAACGTTGACAGAGCACTAATCCCCTTCAAGAAGATCGAGAAAGGCTTGAAGCTGCTTTGCACGTGTGGGGTGACGCATTTTGCGAAGTGCTTTTGCCTCAATCTGACGCACACGTTCTCTTGTAACTTTAAAGCGAACCCCCACCTCTTCAAGCGTTTTTGGTTTCCCGTCAAGCAGGCCGAAACGCTCAATCAACACCGTTCTCTCTCTCTCCGTTAAAGTGGAAAGAACTTCCCCCATCTTGTCTTTCAAGATAGCATAACCCGTTGCCTCAGCAGGGGACTCAATGGCTGTATCTTCGAGGAAATCGCCAAACTGACTCTCTCCACCATCGCCCACCTCTGCCTGCAAGGAGATCGGATGTTGCGCAATCTTGTAAATCTCGCGAACGCGCTCAGGAGTCAATCCCAATTCATGCGCCAATTCCTCAGGAGTAGGCTCTCTTCCTGTTTCCATCATCAGTTTTTTGGCGCCCCGCAACACTTTATTGATCGTTTCGATCATGTGCACAGGAATACGAATTGTACGCGCCTGATCCGCAATAGCACGTGTCACCGCTTGGCGAATCCACCAAGTGGCATAGGTGGAAAATTTGTATCCTCTTCGATACTCAAACTTCTCCACAGCCTTCATCAACCCCATATTGCCTTCTTGAATAAGATCAAGAAAAGAAAGACCGCGATTGGTGTATTTCTTCGCAATCGAGATGACAAGACGTAGGTTTGATTCCACCATTTCGCGCTTTGCTTCCTGGCTTTTGTCCATCCAGCGCTGGAGCATTCTTACATCTTTCTTGAACTCCTCCAACGTGCGGCCAGCAGCCAACTCTCTTTTAACAAGCTTTCGCTTTGCGGCAGCCAGCTTCATCGCAGCAAACTTGTTCTTTTCAGCTCGAGGCGTAAGCTCCTGAATCTCCCTCTCCAGATGCAAAAATCGATCGTAAGCGGTAAGAATCACTTCACCAAAATCTTCGGTGATATTGTGTCGACAGCAGAATCTGCGCAAGTAAGCTTGGGAACGAATGCGACACTTCTCCAAGTCCTCTAAAAGACGAGCCCTCTCTTCTTTTGAAAGATCGAGCTTGTGACTCTTCAGAAGGTAACTCTCTAAAAGGCGGTCTTCATTTCTCATTAAATCGCAAAGCTTTGGTAAAAGCTGCAAATAATGAGCCTTATCCGCCACCTCTTTCTCAGCAATCAACTTATCGAAGCGATCTTTCCCGGAAATCAGGTAACCGATAATGGAAATCGCCTCTCGCACCGAATAGCGAAAGCGCATAATGATCTTCTCAATCTGCACCTGCGCCTTCTCGATCCTTTTCGAGATTTCCACCTCCTCTTCGCGCGTTAGAAGAGGAACAGATCCCATCTCCTTCAAGTACATGCGAACAGGATCATCCGCCGTACCCTCAGTCTTTTTGGGAAGACCCTCGAGCTCCTTAGCTTCTTTTTTTCTCTCCTTCTGCCTCTCAACCTCTGATTGGTTGAGAACCTGAATGTCCATACCGCTCAGATAAATCAACACCTGGTCGATCTGCTCCGGAGAGTCAAAGGTCATCGGAAGGATTTCATTGATCTCCTCATAGGTGAGGAATCCCTGTTCCTTAGCGATAGCTACCAGCTCTTCGATTTTCTGCTGGTGCTGTGGACTTGCAAAATTGGTGGCTGTACTCATTAAGATAAACTTGAAAAAAGAGGTCCTTCTACGGATAATTATATGTCTTTACAGAATTATTGCAATGGCTCTCTACGCCACAGATGGGGAGAAAATTCTTTTTGCGCCGGATGCAAATCCCCGAAGGATCTATCGATGCTTGGGATGCGGCGCTCTTGTTCGAGTACGGCGAGGATTGCACCGCTTCCCTCATTTCTATCACATACGAAGCCCAGGTTCATGCCATCTCTATAGCAAAACCGAGGATCATCAACTGCTCCAACTACAACTCTCCTCTCTCTTTCCCAAGGGCAAGGTTCTCATAGAACAGCCCTTTTTGGATATTCAAAGGGTGGCCGATCTTCTTTGGGAAGAAAAGCGCATCATTTTTGAAATTCAATGTTCACTCATCCAGCCGGCAGATGCGGAACAGAGGATTATCGATTACCGTAGGCTCGGGTATGAGATTATCTGGCTTCTCGACGACCGACTCTTCAACAAACGCTGGCTGCGCCCTGCAGAGAGCTTCTTGCGAGGACAAACAGCCTATTTCTTTTCCTTTCGGCGCGCTCTTCCCAGCATCATCTACGACCAGTGCGAAATCCTGATCCAGAAGAGAAGATGGAGGAAGGGTTTTTTTAGCAAAGTCAACCTCCTCTCTCCCAAAAAAATTCCTGCCATTCCCTGGCCTACAGAAATTCCTGAACAGCTCTCAAAAAGGGCAAAAGAAGCTATCTATTATTTCAAGGGCGACCTGCTCTATCGAACCCTACAGTCAACGCGCTATCCAACCACCGCCCTCGCCCTTGCCTATTGGCGAAAGGAGGAGCTGGCAATCGCCAAAAAAAACCGCCCTCCCAGCCTTCTCTGGTGGTTTTTAAAAACATTTCTTCTCATCCCGGCCAGGCTATGGTTTGATGATTTCAGCATACGCCATGGCGTATATCCGCCAGACAGACCAGAAAACTAAGTTTGAGACTTTACGAATTCCCCAAAGGTGTGTAGAATGGGAATCCAATTTTTGGAGAATAAAGGGTATGGCTGAACAAAAAAAAGCGGTGAAACAATCTTCTGCACATAAAAGAAACTTACAAAGTGAGCGCCGCCGAGCCACAAATCGTTCCTTTCGCGCTTCTGTAAATACCGCTATTCGCGGTCTGAGAACCTCTATTACCAAACAGGAAGAGAGCACTTCTGTCCAAGAGCAACTCAACTCTCTCTATAGCATGGTAGACAAGGGTGTAAAGAAAGGAATTTTTAAACCTCGCAAAGGTGCCAGAACCAAGTCTCGCATGACTCTTCTGTGCCAAAAGAAAAACGCGCTCCCCGGAACTCTCTAACCGCGTCTGAATCTGTCTGTAAATCCGGAAATTGCGCGGGCGCTCTTTTTTAGCATTTCGGCGAAAATTTCCGGCTCTCCAAAGAGTTGTACGCTGCGTTTTGCCCGAGTAATTGCTGTATAAAGTCCCTCCTTTCCGAAAAACTCACTGCCTGAAGGAAAAAAGGCGATCACCTCTTCATATTCACACCCTTGACTTTTGTGCACAGAAAGACAAAAGGCAAGCTCATAAGGAGGTGGCGGAGAAAATGGAGAAAGCTTTCCCGTAGCGAGATCGGGGAACCAGGCAACGGCGCTCTCCGAAGCTTTCCCAACCAGAACACCATTCATTCCATTGTAGATTCCTCTCCAGGGATCATTGGCCGTTGCCAGAATGGGAACCGCCCAGGCAGACCTCGTAGCAATAATTTTTTTCCAAAAAAAAGCATTGATTTCGTCAACGCCATAGGGGCCCTGTCGCACCGCACTGAGAAAACGATGCCTCTCATAAAAGTCCAAAGCAACTTTGGGGTCTGGAATATCATTTGCAAAAAAAATTTCCTGATGAGGCAGCTCCTCTAATGGATAGAGTTTTGGATAAGAGAGAAAAAGAGGCAGGTTTCCTTCCTGTACAGCGGAAATCAATTCTCCCACTTCTTTTGCTTCGACACGAAGAGAGCGTTCAAGAAAAGAGCCAAAAAGCTCAGCCATCGCACAAAAAAGAGAGCCCCCGGTTACTGGAGGCAGCTGGTTAGGATCCCCAATCAAAACAAGAAGCGTCTCCTCTCCAATCGACTCAAAAAGATGTGCCATCAAAGAGATATCGATAAGGGATGCTTCATCCACAAGAACAAGATCGGCATCAAGAATGCGACGGGAAAAAAGCCGCTCCTCTCCAGGCTGAAGGTGGAGCAGCCGATGCAATGTCGTCACTTCCGCATCTATTCCCACAGGAGACCGCTTTTGAATCGCTGCATGCAGATGAAAGGCAGCTTTCCCAGTGGGAGCTGCAATTGCAACGCGCAAAGAACGTCCCTTACAAGCAGCGAGCAAAGTCACTAAATGGCTTGCCGTATAAGTTTTCCCGCTTCCCGGTCCTCCGCAAATAATCGAGAAACTATGAGAAAGCGCAGAACAAATCGCCTCTCTTTGCGCAGGCAAAAGAGCAGAATCCAAGAGTTTTCCCTCCCATTGTGAACGCACAATCCAGGAAGGAAGCGGTTGCGCTCGCAAACGCTTTGTCTCTTGAAGAAGATAGGTTTCATAAACCCAGTTTCTTTGAAGATAGTAGCGCTCTGCATCCCACACAATAGGAGCGGTAGGGAAAAGATGAGTTCCCTCCTCAAGAAGAGAAGCGGGGGGAGGAAAGGAGAGGTCGCTCAAAGTGGCACAGAGATGCCCCTGACGACTCATCGCCATGAGACGAGCAAGAGAAAGCGTTGTCTCCTCGGAGGCCTCCGCTCCAAGCAACTTTTCGGCAAAAAAGTTATCCAGCTCTGTAAGAATTATAGACGACATAGAGCACCGCCTCGTAAAAATAGATAAAAAGCACCGCCGTAGACCAGATCCGAGCCAGACTCCTCTGCTGCACCGCAACCAATACGATTTGAATCACTTGCCGGATGTAAAGCCGGCTTTACATCCGATTTTCTGGAAGAAAGATAGATTTGCAGCGCCTCTTGATAGATCTTTGCCTGTAGGGGATAGTTGTGAGCCTGCATGACTGGAGCAAGATCGCGATAGGCGGCATCATTTTCCCCCAACCAATTGCTCTTCCAATCGACAAAATAGATCCTGTTTTCAAGTCGAAAGAGAAGATCGATGGATCCTGTGAAATAGTGGGGCGAAGAAGAGAAAAGGAAAGGCAACTCTATGCGTACCTGGGAGGGCATAAGTTGTATCAAAGAAAATGTGTCTACCAGAGGCAGATGGAGCGCCCTCTCAATCATGAAATAAATCGCCTCTTTCCATGGCAAGAGCGGAGAGGAGTGCAGTTCTGCATCCACAAGAGCTGTCCAGGCTACCCGGTTTTTCCAAACGGGCGTTCGCGAAGAAAAAAGTTTTTCCAAAATACGATGAAGGAGAAGACCTGTTTCTATTCCTCGAGGAAGAGTGTGAGGAGTAAAAGAGGGATCCTTAACACAAGAAAACTCTACAAAAGGCAAGGGGGATTCCCTGGATGTTAATGAAGTAAACGAATGAAGAAACGAAGGCGCAATAACAGGAATCGAATGGGGACTTTGGCTTTCTGCAACAACTTTTGCTTGCCAAACAGCAGGAGTAACAGTAGAGATCTCCTCCCAGCTCATTCCCTTTTGTAAGACAAAAGAGAGAAAAGAAGACTCCTCCTGACTGACAATGCTGATGAATTGTTGAATCAATGAATCTCTCCTCTGGGAATCAATAGGAACATAGAGGCGCAATTTGGCTCTTGTCATGCCGACATAAAACTGACGAAGCTGCTCTGCTCTTGCCTCGGCGTCCTCATCTCTTTGTCTGGCGGCTGCTCCAAGCAGGAAAACAACGTCAAATTCAAGTCCCTTGCTACTATGGATAGTGAGTAGTTGGACCCCCTCTTTTTCAGCATCAACAGGGCAAAATCCCCCTTCTTCCGCACTGCGGCGCTGCAACTCTTGCAAAAAACGCAAAATGCCCTCAAAAGAAAACTGGTGATTCGCTCCCCACTGCAAAAGTTCTTCAATAATCCTTCGCATCTCCTCTTCCCAAGTCTCGACGAGAAACTCTTTCAATAATTTATGACAGAGAAAGATTAATCCTTTTTCCATTCCTTCTGAAAGCAAGTTGGCAAAAGGACCAAAGAGGGCTCTTCTCTTTCGCTTTGAGTCTGAAGGAAAGGCAAGGGTCTCGAAGAATTCATAGAGGGCAAGAAAAGCAGGTGTTTTCCCTATAGGGAAAGGATTTTTTGCTCGTACAGCAATGCCATGTGCCTGCAGAATCCGTAATGCCGTCTCCATCTGATAGCGATCTTTAACAAGAATGGCATAGGAATGCCAGGGAAGAGCAAGGCGCTCCATCTCTTGGATTGCATAGAGTGTAAAGAGCTCATCTGTTGCTCCTGTGAGAAAATGAATCGCTCCGCGGGTGTCTTCAAAAGAAACAGAAAGACCTGCCTTGACAGGGGGGGAGGGAAGAAGGCGGCCCTGTTCGGGCAAAGAGAGCCACTCTCTTACAAAAAGAGCATTGAGCCCCTCAATAAGCCGGGGAGAGCTGCGATAGTTAGTGTTCAGGGAAAAGAGCGCCTCCTCCCCAAGGGAATCGCGAGCTTTAAAGTAGGTAGAGAGATCCGCATTGCGAAAGCGATAGATCGACTGCTTTGGATCTCCGACCAAATAGAGCGCCTTGAGGGGATTTTTGAGAAAAAGTCTTTCTACAATACGCCACTGCACGGCATCGGTATCCTGAAACTCATCGATGATCACGGCTGAGTATTTCTGCTCCAGCTTGGTGCGGAATAACTCTTTTTCTAAAGCGTCCTCCATCTCTTGCAGGATCTGATCTGGATGAAGCTCTTTTTTCTCGCTGCGCCAAAAGTGTTGCAAAAGAGCCAGCATCTTGCGTGGATCCAAAGTCTCCACAACAAGATCAGAAACTTTTTCTGCAAAAGAGGGCCAAAAAGAGGGATAATGAAGAAAAGAAACAGGCGTTTTTCTCACTTTTTCATTGGAAGGATGCAAAAAAGAAGCAAGCGTTCCGCCTTCTGATAAAAAGAGAGAAAAATCGGAGCGCGCAAGGGCAGAAAGCTGCACAAAAAAATCCCCCTTCTTCTTTTTATAGTTCGGAGCAAGCTTTGTAAAATCTGCATATAACTTCTCTCCTTCCAATGAAGAGGACGCTATAGCCTCGCGAAAAGAAGCCTCCAACTCACAAAAAGGAGCAAAAGAGCAGGGAGCTGCGCGATCGACCGCTTGCGTCAACTCTTCCCAGGAAGGGAACCTAGCCAAAAGAATTTTCACCTGATATCTGTTTAAAATCTCTGGCCTTACCTTTTCCAAAAAAGCGCGCATCTCCTCTTTTTTCCTAAGCGGCTTTTCTTCCGAATAGGGCAAGGAGAGGGAAAATCCGGCCTCCAAGGCGTACTCTTGCAGCATGCGATAGGAAAAGCCGTGAATCGTAAAGATTTGCGCACGATCAAAGAGAAGAAGGGAGTCTCGAAGCAGAGCGATAGCCTTCTTCTCTCCGATGTATGGCTGCAAATAGTCCCAGGGAGCCTCCCCATTTTCCAAAAAAAAGAGCACTTTCTGGATTCCTGCACGAATACGCGAGCGAAGGTCTCTTGCCGCCGAGCGGGTAAAGGTAATTGCCAGAATTTTTTCAAGAGAAACCTCTTCCAGGAGAAGGCGCACCACAACCTGTTCCATTGCAAAAGTTTTACCGGTACCAGCCGAAGCCTCAAGAAGATGCGAGCCAAAAAGAGGAGAGTGACGCGAAAGAGCATCAAAAGGAGGGAGCATCAGATTTCTCTTGGGTATAAAGTTTAAGAAGCGGGGCAAATGAGCGCTGCAAAAGAGAAGCCCAGGAAAAAGCCCATTTGTCAAGAGGCGGAAGAAGCTTGCGCCCTTCTACCCATTGAAAAACAGGATCGTCAAAATAGGGCGTTTTCTCTGGGATTTCTCCTTTCTGCAAAATTTTTTCTGCCCAGTCCAGAAGAAATGGAGAAGGGGCCGAAAGAGCAGAGAAATAGTAGACAAGAAGCGCGGAAAGAGCCCCCTCTACCTCTTCGAGCCTTCTAACCCGTCCAGTCTCTAAACAGTGAATATCCATGCACCCTGTCATTTTTGCCCCTACCAGACAATCAGGAAAGGAGCGAAGCAACCCTCTGAAAGAGTCCTCGCCAAGATGCAGAAATCCTCCTGAAGAAAAGGGGATCTCTCCTGTAAGAAAAACGACGAGTTTTTCGCTCACTTGCACGCGAAGAGCATTCTTCTTCATCTGAAGCACAAGAGGTTCAGGAACAAGCTCAGTCTTAGCTCGCCAGGCAGCAACTCTTTTTTTTACCTCCTCTTTCAACGCCTCTCCCCAAATGCCGGGAGCAAGCTCCTCAGCAGACACCTCTTTTCCCCTCCACTCTTCTCTGCACGCCGCATGCTTTTGCAAAGAAAAAGAATCGACCTCCTCTTCTCGCAAATCAAGCCCCCACTCCTTTCTCAAATAAAAATCCCAGGGGTGACGCATCAAAGCGCGTAAGTCTGTCATTGAAACGGACACCTCTCCCTCAGGAAGCAGAGAAACAGGAGCAATAGGCCAGGAAAATTGAGGTAAGGGGATGCCATCCTTGTGCAATTTTTGCCTCTCCTCCAGAGGAGGCGCATAGAGAAAGAGTTCCTCAAGGAGAAATGAGGGGAAAACCTTTTTTCCTTCATGAGGCGTAAGGTGTGTGTAACTAATCTGCAGCGATTCACGCGCACTAAAAAGAGCCTGAAGCAAAAGAGATCGCTCTCTCTCAATCTGAAAAGAGGGAAAAGGATCTATGGAAGAATAGTTCTTTTTTCTCGGATAACTCTCTTCATCCATCCCAATCAGAAAAAGATGTCGCGCCGGTAAGAGATTGCCCTCGTCCAAAGAAGCAAATGTAATTGCATGCAAGTGGGAAGCGTGAATATCTTTGAAAAACGATTGCCGCTTCAACCATACCTCTATAAGAGAAAGAGGCGCCGGAGCAGAAGTGATATGCTGTAATTGCTGTAAGGAGCGCTGCAGAGAATGCCACGCACTTTCCTCCATCTCTTTCTCAGAATCGACAAAAAGATGCTTCTCCATCAAACCTTGAAGACAACATGCCCACTCTGCAGGTGTTTTCCAATCTTTCAGGGAAGAAAGATCACGGCGCAAAGTGCGCAAAAGAGAGATCCATCCCTCCACATCTGCAAAAGAACCAGGCATCCCCTGCCTTTTTGGCAAAAGAAAGATCAGCTCTTCCAGCAGTTCATCCTCCCAGCCTCTCCTTTCAGAAAGCCAACTTCGCAAAGCAGACAGCTCCCCCCACTTTTTTGTAAAAGCGGGGTTCTCCAGAAGCAAAAGAAGAGATTCCAGATTCCAATGAGCAAGCTGAATGAGAGTTTGCACTCCACGGTAAATAAACGTTTTAGCAATGGAGTCTCCTCCAAAAATCCGATATGGGAGATCGATAAAAAACGTTTCGATGAAGGGGGCATGCAGGTGAATATCAGGGCTTAATACAAGGATCTCCCGAGGAGAAAGATCCCTCTTTGCCAAAAGATGACCTATTCTCTCGCGTAGCGCTTCTATTTCACTCAAACGGGAAGAGCCGGCAGGAAGAAGGACAAGCGAAGCATCTTTCTCTGAAGGAGAAGGGTGCGCCTGGAAATGAAGAATAGCAGCCTGCACTCTCTGTAAATGCGAAGAGGGCTCTTCGATAGGGTAGTCCTCTACCAGATCCCACTCGAAGCGTTCGAGCAGTTTCAACATTTCCCGCCCCAATTTCCCCCAATTGGCAAGAAGCTGCGGCGCATCACTCAGATAATGTTCAAGCTCTTGCCATGTCGCTTCAGTAGCCCCTCTTACATGCCAATACTTTTTAAGCTTTTCTTTTTCGCGCACACTGCAGAGATCCCCGTGGTAATGCAGCGAAGGAGAAAAAAGGTAGAGCGAAAGAACATCGAAGGAAAAGAGCCCCTCCAGAAGCGCTGCTGGAAGAAACTGAAATCCAAAGCAGTGTATAGGTATAGATTTATCCAAAGGCTCTTTGAGAGCAGAGGAATAGTCCTTCCACTGTCGCTCAGTAAAAACTTTGCGAAAGAGATCTCCTTGCCATCCCTCTAAATGGCAAGGGTCCATTCCAGGCTCCCGTCTTGCGCGCAGAAGAATCTGTGCAAGTTCATAAGCGAGCTCCACACGGCGCTCTTCTGTTTGCACGTAATTTGCAACAAGAGGAAAAGAGAGAGAAGAAAGAGCTTCAAAGAGAGCAAAAAAACACTCCGCAAAAGAGGGAAGTTTGGGAAAAAGACGCGAAAGTCCTTCCTGTAAAGTATAAACTTCACATCCAATAACACTCCCATTTTGATCTGCACATGAGAGAAGAAGCCATTGCTTCATTGCTGCCGAAGGCACAAGAACAATCTGTGGAGTAAATAAACTGACTTTAGGGTCCCTTCCAGCCACTTGAGAGGCGAGAAAAATCGCGAGTTGTTCTAACCGGTGGCTAAAAAATAGTCTTCTCATTTCCCTATTGTACTATGCTATACTGCCAATATGCGCTGGTTTGCTCATCAGGATATCCGCTCCCTGCATTTTCTCAATGCAACGCAATTTCTCGGCGCAATGAATGATAACGTCTTCAAATTTCTTGTCATTTACCTGCTAATCAATGTGCAGGGCGATGCAGCCTCTGCAAAAATTCTCTCTTTGGCAGGTGCTATCTATGTTATTCCCTTCCTGCTTTTTTCTTCAGCAGCTGGAGTGCTTGCCGACCGCATCAGCAAAACAAAAATCATCGTTCTCACAAGAGTTTTTGAGCTTGTAGCCATGCTCTTTGGTCTCTTCGCCATCTCTCTTGCGTGGCCCTTCGGCTGCTATTTTGCCCTTTTTCTCATGGCAATGCAAAGTGCCATCTTCGGCCCCTCCAAGTATGGGATCATTCCAGAACTTGTCGAACACAAAATGATCTCCAGAGCCAATAGTTCCATTACCTCAATGACCTATCTCGCCATCATCCTCGGTACATTTTTCGCTGCCTTCCTCACAGATATTACAAATAAAAATTTTGGCTTGGCCTCCAGCTTTTGCGTTCTCATTGCAGCGGCTGGCCTTGCAACAAGTTTAGGGATCAAACGCACTGAGGCAGGGCGATCTGAAACAAAAATCAATCCTCTCTTTTTCTATGAGATCTACAAAACCGTACGATTTAGTCTATCAACGCCTCATCTCGTGATAGCTATGTTCGGCTCCTCCTTCTTCCTCTTCCTTGGCTCTTTTCTACAACTCAATATCATTCCCTTCGGCATGCAAGCGCTCCACTTGAGTGAAGTGGGGGGGGGATATCTTTTCCTCGCTGCAGCTATCGGCATCGCACTCGGCGCGCGCTTTGCAGGCCGCATCTCCAAAGAACGCGTTGAACCAGGCCTCTCTGCTGCCACCGGACTCTGTCTCGCCCTTCTTCTTTTTCTTCTCGCCGCCTCCTCCTCTTTGACAATAGTAATCATAACCCTTATACTCCTAGGGATTTCCGGAGGCTGTTTTCTGATCCCCTTTGATTCCTTCATTCAAACAGCAAGTTCAAATCACATGCGGGGACAAGCCATCGCTGCTGCAAATTTTTTCAGTTTTTTTGGCGTATTGCTCGCTGCTTTTGCAATCTATCTCTTCAGCGATGAATGGGGATTCTCTGCTGCATCAGGATTTGGCTTAATGGGAGCAATCACTCTTGTTGTAAGCCTTTTTCTCATGGGGAACTTATCCGTTTTTTTCCTTCCCTTTCTCGTAAATCGCATCCTGCACAAATGGCAATCACTGCGCATATCCACACCGCTTCCAGAAGGCTCTTCTCTTTTGCTTTTTGAGGGCTCTTCATGGTGGCCCTGCCTGCTTCTCTTCGGCTTCATTCCAAAACTACACCTGCTCTTTCTCAATCACTATCTGGCCCGCTTCCCCTGGTTCAATGGTTGGATTTCCTCCTTCTCTATTCTCCCTTCCGATCCCGGGGTGATCCAAGAGAGAATCCACAAGTTGCTTTCGCGAGGAGAGCGTCCGCTTCTTTTCTTTTGCAAAGACAAAGACGATCCGGAACTTCTTGCCACATTCGCAACGCTCTCTCTGCCTATTTATAAAGTAAAGTGCAGCGAAGAAGAGAATAAGGGGAATTTTCTCTTCTTCCGCAAAAGAGAATTCCTGATCACTGTTTCTCCGCAACAATGAGCCTTGGCATCCACGTCGATATTCCCTTCCAGCGAGTCGCTTTGGTGCAGAAAAGAGCGGGGACGCCTCTTCTTGTCCGCTGCGGGTCTTTGGAAGAAATGAGCCCTTTCATCTCAGGAAGAGTTGTGTCAGGGCTCTCTTCTGAAGACCTGCTCGTCCGTCCAGTAACTCTCAAAGCAGTCAAGCGACGCCACCTTCATCAAGCTCTTGCGTTTCAAGCAGAAAATGATCCTCTTTTGCCAGAAGACGAGTTTCTCTCCGTCCACTATGTAAAGCAAAGAGACAAAAAGGAGACGCGCGCTTATCTGTGCACACTTTCTCGAAAAGCGCTACATCTGCATTTGGATCATTTAAAAACCTACAAGATAGATCCCGATGTCGTTTCCTGTAACGATCTTGCCCTCTTGCACTATGTGCGCTGGAAAATACCCCCCTTAAAAGACGCCTTCATCGTGCATTTGGGCTCAAAAGAGTGGACTGGCATTTGGATGGAAAAAGGAGAGCTCCAAAAATCCTACTGCATCCCGGGGGGCATCCAGCTTCTCCTCTCAGCTCTTCAGGAAGATAGAAAAAAAAATCTCCCTGCCCAAGAACTGGAATCCGTTGCAAAACAGATCGATCTTTTGCAACTCAAAACAAACCTCAATCCCAAACTCAATCAACAGCTCCATCTTTTACGTCAGGAACTTGCAAAGACCCTCTTTTCCTTTCATCGCGCCAGTGGAGAGCGTCCGCTGCTCTTTACGGGCCTTATTGATTCTTTTGGCCGCATCCGTGAGTTTCTCTCTTTCCCCTGTCAAGAGATCATCGTCAATCAGCATCCTCTCTTTGCTCCTGCACCTGAAGAAGAGCCCTTTGCCATTGCAATTGGCCTTGCCTTACAACAAATGGAGCAACCGCTTCAACTGAGAAGAGAGGAGTTCTTCCCTAAAAAAAATTGGAGAAAGGCAGGGCTGATCAGCATCTTTCTTTTGCTTACTTCCCTACTTTGCACCGCAGCACTTCTCTCCTATGGCCATCTTTTGTTGAAAGAGCGCCTGGACAAACTGACCCTGGAGACAGCGCGTCAAAACGCGCGCTTGGACCCTGCCATTCAACAAGAGCTCTTCCGTAGCGGCCCCGTTACTCCCCAGCGCTGGATTGCAAAATTTTCTTCCGCACATTCAGAGTCCCCCTATATTGTCCGCGCACCCAAAGTGACAGAATTTTTTTGCTGGCTCTGCAATCATCCTGTTTTTCTTGAAGCTAAAAAAGAGGGCGAACCTTTCGAAATCCTTTCCCTGAACTACCAGATGGAAGAATGCCCCAAAATGGATGATCTCTCTGCGGCTTATTTGGCAAAGGTAGAAATCAATTTTTCTGCTTCCAATAATATGTACGCACGCAAATTTCATGAAGCACTGCTCAAGGAAGAGTCGATGATCGATCTCTCCTCAGAACTTGAATGGGAAACAGCGACGGATGATACTTATCACGTCTCCTTTTCTCTTCAAAACTATAGGACTCCCCATGTACCTTGAGCTCCTAGGAAAACTCCTCTTCTCCCGCCTCTCTCCTCTTTTCTTCTATCTACTTCTTCCTTTGCCTCTTTTTTTGAGCAGCTTTTACCTTTACACACACCACAAAGAGCTCTCTGACCTGGAAGAAGCTTTTGTTCATGCAACACTAAAAGCCCCCGCTGTAATAGAGAAAAAAGAGCGAGCTATGCGTCTTACTCGTCTCTTTGCAGGAGCAGATCCCTATTTCCTGAATCATTCTATTGAATCTCTTTCACTTTTAGAAAAAGAGCGCTCGCAGATTGAGTCTCTTCTAAAACACCCTGCTCTCTCGGACAAAGAGAGTTTGCAGGAGCGACTCTCTTTTTTAAATAAAAACTACTTTTCTTTTTCTGAAGAGAGTTTTTTTTCCTCTGAAAAAATAAAAGAAACAGTGGAAAGACAGCGCAATCCCGTTGAAGTAGATGAGGATGATTTAATGCGGTTTTGCTCTCTTGTAGAGCATCTTCCCATTGAATCTCATCTTCCCCTCGCTAAAAGCCCACAGCTCATTTTTCTTAACTTTCAGATCCAAAAAGTAGACACTCCTTTTCATAACTGCCATTACGAACTGCTAACGACTCTTTTGAAAAGAGAATGGAGCGATTCATGATTTTTCCTCTTTTTTTTCTCCTTTTCTGCCTCTCTGGCTGCATGCACTACTCCGAATCTGCTGACGCACTAGTCGCAATCCATATTCAGGACCGCAACGGCATGACAGAGACCATCAGCATTCCGGAAAAACTGCAAAATTATGAGGCCGTAGATTTTCTTGCCTCCCAGCCTTACAAGAAGGTGCTGCGCGTCTATAAAGGTAAAGAAAAAAGTCATGCAATTATTACTGCCTATCATCCCAATGGAAGACTTGCTCAATACCTGGAAGCAGAGGGGATGCGTGCAAGTGGCTGGTTTCGGGAATGGTTCTCAAACGGCCAGATGCATATCGAAGGCAAAGTAATCGGCGGGACAGCCGATATTGCACCAAGCGCAAAAAAGGATTGGCTTTTCGACGAGCTCTGCCAAGTGTGGAATGAGCAGGGAAACATCGTTGCGCGCATTCCTTATACAAAAGGGGTCATCGAAGGAGTCAGCATAGCCTATTACCCATCGGGACAAGTCCAGAAAGAAATCCCCTACCACAACTCTCTTGAAGAGGGCGAGGGCATTGAGTACTACCCTACTGGGGTAGTGCGCATCAAGCAGTCTTACGCCAAGGGTCAAAAAAATGGAATGTCGACAGGCTATTTCGAAAATGGAGACGTGGCCTGGTCAGAAGAGTACACAGAGGGAAGAGTTCTCCATGGAAGTTATTACAATGCAAAGGGCGATCTCATTTCTCAAGTACGTGATGGCAGGGGACAGCAGGCTATCTACCAGAATAACTATCCGACCTACCTGGTAGAGCTACACCAGGGAAATGCAGAAGGGTTAGTGCAGCAGTTTGGCCAGGAGGGGGATCTACTCGCCACCTACTCCCTGAAGAACAGCAAAAAACAGGGCGAGGAGATCAATTACTACCTTCCTTCAGAAACAACAGAAAAAAAAAGGCTTCCCAAACTTTCAGTGCAATGGGATAAAGATCTGATTCACGGTATCGTTAAGACCTGGTATCCCAATGGACAGCTGCAGAGCCAGCGCGAATATTGCCGCAATGAAAAACTCGGCCCTTCCTGCGCATGGTATCGCAACGGCTCCTTAATGCTTGTCGAAGAATATGAGGAGGGAAAACTCCTTAAGGGCGCCTACTACAAGAAGAATCAGAAAGAACCTATTTCTACCATTGTAAATGGAAATGGCCTCGCGACTCTCTATGACGATGAGGGCGGATTTCTCCGCAAGGTTTCCTATGGAAAAGGAAAGCCAATTGATCCTGAAGATTAGGAATTAATCCTTCTCTTCTATGCTGGAAGCGGGATGCCCTCCCGATTTTGGCTTGCAAAAATGGTTTCCTGGACACTGACTCGGCGTACACAGGGAACCAGGAGAGACTTGTGAGCAGACCCCATAGTACTCCTCCGAAGCACACTGCCAGATCACAGTATAGGGAGTAAGCGAAACAGGCGGCGTTCCCGGATGAGTGTATTGCGTGTTCCATAAGTTGGTCGTAAAGGTCTGCTGCTGTCCTGGCTGAATGGTAAATTGCGCCAAATAAGTTCCATCTGCTGCCTGCACAGTTGCTGTAAGAATAAAACTCGAGTCGTTGAGCAGCATGATGGATCCAGAGTTTGATCCAGCCCATCCAAGAATCGGAAGTAGAAAAAATAACCAGCGCATCTTCTCTTCTCATATTTGGAACTGCTACTCCCTGTCAACAAGGAACCTATCCCACAACAATTTTTAGGGTTAGAGAAAGATATTGACTCTCTTTCACTGTCAGTGTAATCGAAAGAAAAAGGAGGGTCTTATGTTCGACGAGTCTTTCTTTCTCTCTTGTCCTACGATCTACTTTGGCAGCAGGCTCCCTCAGGAAATAGAAGAGTATGAGAATTGCAATGTGCAATTTTCTACAGAATCTTCCATTTTCGACCAAAAAAGTGTGGGACTGTTCATGACTTTCTACGATCTCACATTGTGATAAAATTCTCTTTTCTCTTTTCTTTCAAGGAGATAGAGCTCTCACGAACACATCATTTAGATTTTTCATTGATAAAATCTCGCATGCAGAGTAAAAATTGAGGAAGACTATGAATTGCTGTACGTGATGGCAACATTTCGATGCCATCACGTCACAGCAATGAAGAGAGAGTCTAGATAAAAATGTGTTCCAAAATGGAGAGCAAGACAATGAACCTATTGATGAAACATAAACCATGGATGATCGCTGCGCTGCTCGCAACGACATCTGTTTTTGGCCAAACCCAATCTTGTGGGAGTCAGAAAGCGACACCTGCTTGCAAACCTGCAAAATGCGGTATGACTCAAGCTCCTATGCAGCCTTGCGTAGCAGCTTACAACGCTCCTGCAGAGATCAACATCGGCATGCAAGGAGAGATTGACTTCTTTGTAGGCGGCAGCTTTATTTACTGGCAGCCACTGCAAGATAACCTCCCTATCGCAACAATCCTCAGCAACTATACAGGTCCTCTTAGCGCATCTGTTACTGCAACAACTGTTTCTCTTGACAGTCTGCAGATGAATTTCCAATATAAGCCTGGGTTCCAAGTAATTGCAGGTATGAACCTTCAAGATGACAACTGGGTTGGATATGCTGAGTACACCAGATTTTATGGCTCACACAGCACATCCTCATCAGGGATAGCAGGAAACGCTATGTTCCTGAAAAATGGATCTTCAGAAACATCTGTATTCGCTAATACCACCAGCAACTTTACTTGCGATTTGAACTTCGTGGACCTGATGCTTGAAAGAGTTTATTACGTAGGCAAAAACCTCGTTATGCACTCAGCTTATGGAGCACGCGGTGCTTGGATCATGGAAAGCCTGCACAACACCTTTTCTGATGCTCACGCACTTACTATTGACGTTGCTATCACAAACGATTCTGTAAACCAAGTGCAAAGAGTTCACTCTTGGGAGATCGGTCCTCGAGGTGGTGTTGAGTTGGATTGGGATCTTGGAATGGGTATCCGATTCTTCGGAACTGGCTATGCAGACATTCTCTATAGCAAGTACCATCTGCAAGCTAAAGATGCCTTTACTCTTGCTCTCGTAACACAAAACTACACCAACACAAGCAAAATCCGCACTCTGAGAACGCACTTGCAATCAGACATGGGCTTTGGCTGGGGCACCTATTTTGACAACAATGCTTGGCACCTGGATCTTCTCGCATCCTACGGTTTCCAAGTGTTCTTTGATCAAAACATGTTCACATACAACCTGGTTGAACCTCAGTACAGCGGTAACCTGTATGTACATGGTTTGACAGCAGAAGCTCGCTTCGATTTCTAATCTGAAGTTAGCTAGCACATGTGCAAAAGGCCGGGAGAGATCTCCCGGCCTTTTTTTTTGCTCGAAAAAAGTTCAACGCCGCAACTGATCGATCAGATTGGCGATTAATCCTGTCCATCCTGTTTGATGGGAAGCACCCAGTCCTCGCCCTGTATCTCCATGAAAATGTTCGTGGAAGAGATAATAGTTGGAGAAATTGGGGTCTTTCTGTAGTTTTTCCACATCTCCATAAAAGGGCCTTTTCCCCTCTTTATTTTGTTTGAAAATCGCAAGAGCTCTCTCAGCAAAAGAAAAGGCCATCTCCCTCAGGGTGACAGGCGTCTCTCCCGGAGCTTCTATTTTCAATCTCTCTTCAAAGACCGTCCCAAGTCGCATCAGGGTGTCGATAAGGAAATAGTTAATGGGCATCCAAATAGGCCCACGCCAATTGGAATTCCCGCCTTTAATCATTTCGTGCGACTCTCCTGGTTCATAATAGAGCTGCTGTTTATAAAGAGTAGCCGGATGCTCTTCATGATATTTTGAAAGACTGCGGAGGCCATACTCTGAGCGAAACTCTTTTGGATCCCAGAGATAGCGCAGGAAACGCTGCGTTTCTGTTTGATCAAGAACTCCAAAGAGATGCTTTGTTCCTTTTCCAGGGATCGCGATTTGCTGGACACACTTGTTTGTCACCTGCTGCTTTTTATCCAGCATCCACTGATAGGAGTAGTAGAAATTGGGGTACTGTTTGAGCTCCTCTTCATCCCATACATCGCAAGCAAAAAAGGGAATAATGCCTGTTAAAGAGCGAATGCGGATCTGGTCCGCTTTACCATCCGGATGGCGAAGATAGCTATAGAAAAACCCCTCCTCTTTACAGAAAAGATCATAAGGGCGCCATTGTCCCTGGCGCATTGCAGCAGTAACAAAAACAAAATGCTGAAAAAATTTGATGCCGAGCCCCTCGTAGACAGGATTCTTTTTTGCAAGCAAAAGAGCAATGCGCATCAGATTAAGACAGAAAAGAGAAACCCATCCAGCCCCATCTGCTTGATCCAGAAGAAACCCAGGCGGCATTTTCTCGGATCGATCCGTGAAGCTGATATTATCCATGCCCAAAAATCCGCCCTCAAAAACGTTATTGCCCAATGTATCTATTCGATTGACCCACCAGGAAAAATTGAGCAGCAGTTTGTGAAAACACTTTTCTAAAAATGCGAAATCTTCTCTTCCAAATCTCTCTTTTTCATATTCAAAAATTTTAAGAAGCGCCCATCCCTGCAAAGGTGGATTTACATCGCTAAATTCCCACTCATAGGCTGGAATTTGGCCATTGGGATGTTGAAATTGATCGAAGAGAAGGAGCCAAAGCTGCTGTTTTGCAAAGTCCAGATCAATTAATGCAAATGTCAAAGTATGAAAAGCCAAATCCCAGGAAGCAAACCAGGGGAATTCCCACTTGTCCGGCATAGAAAGAATGCGCATTGAAATCAGGTGGCGCCAATGGACATTGCGGATATGCTTATGCTCTTCTGGAGGAGGATGTTTTGGATCATCTCCATCGAGCCAGCGCCCTACATCCAAATGGTAGTGCTGCTTGCTCCAGATCATTCCAGCAAAAGCCTGGCGCTGAATCTGTTTCTCTTCTTCCGACGCCTTCGGAGGATGAATCGATGCATAAAAGAGATCTGCCTCCTTTTTGCGATCCAAAAACACCTGGTCGAAGTCTGTAAAAGGACTCTCTTTCTTTGTATTGCTCAGCCGCAGAGAAACAACGCGAGTCTCTCCCGGCCCAATTGCTGGAAAAGCATAGTGAAAGGCAGCCTTTGTTCCCTTAGCCTCAGGATGAATCGCACTTTCTTCATTTTCTATAAGATATCGATGAAATGCATCTTTAACATAGGGGGAGCTATTGAGCTGTCCCCAGAGTAACTGCGCATTCGATTCGTTGTTTGTGAAAAGACGCTCCTGAAACCCCGGCGCTCCATAAAGATAGTAGATTCCCAGATGGTATTCAGAAAGAAGGTTTCTTGGACTTATGAGGTTGCGATCATCGGCAACAAGGCAGCCATCTTCTGCGGAAATGAGCGGTTCTGCTCCTCTTTTTTCCCCCCAAGCCCATTGATTGCGAAACCAAAGATGGGGAAGGATGTGCAAAGGAGCCTCTACAGGTCCGCGATTGATGGCTGTGATTCGTATGCAAATATCTTCCGGACCTGCTTTTGCATATTCGATAAAGATATCGAAATAGCGATTCTCATCAAAAATCCCCGTATCTACCAGCTCATACTCTCCCTTTTGCAACCCACGCCCTTGATTTTCACGCACAAGCTTTTCATAAGGAAAAGGGGCCTGCGGATATTTATAGAGATACTTCAAGTAGCTGTGTGTCGGTGTTGCATCAAGATGGTAATAGATTTCTTTAACATCTTCTGCATGATTTCCTTCGTAGGGATTAAGACCAAAAAGTCTTTCTTTCAGAATAGAATCTTTTCCATTCCAGAATGCGGGAGCAAAGAGAAGAACCTGATATCTGTCTGAGAAACCTGCGATACCATCTTCTGCTCTACGATAAGCGCGCGCTCTTGCATGCTCATGAGGAAAATGGATCCAGGCATCTCCATCAGCACTATAATCTTCTCGCACACTTCCCCACCCCCTCTCAGAGAGATAGGGTCCCCAACGCTCCCAGGGCGGCACTACTCCAAGAGAAAACCCTTCCTCGGAAATAGCTGATGATTCTGCTATACGCTCTTCTTCTGGATTCATATTTTCTTCCGCAAATATTCTGCTGCCCCCAGCAAGGCCACATCGTCATTCAGGACGACCCAGACAGGGATTGATTCTAAAAACGAACGAAACCTTCCCTTCCCAGCAAAGGACGGGAGAAACTCTCCTTCTTTCATCCGCTCTTTAATCACGGGAGCCATACCCCCAGCAATGTAAAGACCATTGATAGCCAAAAATTTCAACGCCAAATTCCCAGCCTCTGCGCCATAAAGAGAGAGAAACCAGCCAAAAGCGCGGGCACAGGCAGGATCTTTTCCCGACATTCCCCATTCAGAAATTACTCTTGGAGGATCATTTGCTTCGAGCTCCTTTTGCACAGAAGGAGATAAAACGGCCCTCCCACTCTCTGTTAGAAACTGAAAGATATGATAAAGTCCTGGTCCTGAGACCACTTGCTCATAAGAAACGTGCTCCAATCTCTTTTTCAAATAGAGAAAAAGCGCCCATTCCTCCTCATCTCTGGCAGCAAAATCAGCATGCCCTCCTTCACAGGCAAAGGGCAAAAAGCGCGTCCCATCCCAGACAAGGCCAGCTTCTCCAAGCCCAGTGCCAGCCGCAATCAATGCCCGATTACCCTCCTGTCTCCTCCCTGTTTGCAAAGGAAAAAGATCTTCCTCAGAAAGACAATCGATCCCATATGCTTTAGCTTCCAAGTCGTTGAGAATCTCTACCCGAGCATTCTGCAGCACCTTCCCAAGCTGCAAAGCATCGATCTTCCAAGGCAAATTAGTCGCCTTACAAACCCCCTGATGCACAGATCCTGCAACGCCAAAACAGGCCTTTCCAATTCTCACCCCTCTCTGCTGTTGAAACTCCAAAAGCAGAGCATCGAGACTCTCGTACCTTCTACTGAAGTACTTACGCTCTTCTATCTTCCTATCTCCTTCAAAAAGAGCAAGACGCGTGTAAGTGCCTCCAATATCTCCAACCAGGATCATTTCCTCACCATTACCAAATTCATGATTTTAGGCAAAAGCTTGAGGAGATGAGGGGTGGTAAGTTAGACTATGTTTTTTTAAATTCATTCGGAGGTCTCATGTCACAATTTACCCCAGATCCTGCTAAAAGAAAGGCGCTAGAACTTGCTATGTCTCACATCCAGAAGCAATTCGGAGATGGAGCCATCATGGCACTTGGAAAACACTCTTCCGTGCACGGGCTCAGCGTGATTAAAACGGGCTCCATTGCCCTGGATGTCGCTTTAGGCGTCGGAGGGGTGCCCCGTGGCCGTATCATTGAAATCTATGGCCCCGAGTCTTCTGGAAAATCGACACTTGCGACACATATCGTGGCAAATGCGCAAAAGGGCGGCGGGCTTGCTGCCTACATCGATGCAGAGCACGCATTAGACCCTGCCTATGCTGCACGCATTGGAGTGAACATCGACGATTTGATGATTTCTCAACCTGACAACGGGGAAGAGGCGCTGAACATTGCTGAAACGCTGGCCAGATCCAATGCTGTAGATGTCATTGTAGTGGATTCCGTTGCGGCGCTCGTTCCCAAGTCAGAGCTGGAAGGAGAAATTGGGGATCAGCACATGGGACTTCAGGCGCGCATGATGTCTCAAGCTCTTCGCAAACTCACAGCGACTCTTTCTCGCAGCAACACCTGCGCGATCTTCATCAACCAGATTCGCGAAAAGATCGGCGTCATGTTTGGCAACCCTGAGACAACAACAGGAGGACGCGCCCTTAAATTCTACTCTTCGATTCGCCTTGATATTCGCCGCATCGGTGGGATCAAATCATCTGGAGAGAGTGGGTCCGAAATTGGATCAAGAGTCAAAGTGCGCGTTGTCAAAAATAAGTGTGCGCCTCCTTTCCAAAATGCAGAATTCGACATCATTTTCAATGAGGGAATTTCTCATCTTGGCTCTCTGATTGATGTCGGCGCAGATACTGGAATCATCGATAAAAAAGGGACCTGGTTCAGCTATCAGGCGCATCGCCTCGGCCAGGGAAAAGAGGCGGTACGCGAAGAGCTGAGAGCTAATCCCAAGCTGGTGGAAGAGATTGAAAAAGCGATCTATACAAAGATCCTTTCAAATCCAAGTGCATCGCGTCCTAAAGTGCCCGAAGAGGCGCTGTCTTAGACCGTAGAATGCAACAAATCTCTTGCAAGGGCTGGATCCAGAGGCCGAGAACTTTTAACGAGTTCTCGAGCCCATCCAGCTCTTTTTGGAAAAGACGCTCCGTCTCTTCTCTGCCCAGAAGATTTATAGCATTTACAGTCTGCTCTCTTTTTTTGTCCTGCAGTTCGTCCTCCCAGTCATCGGCAAGCTGAAATGCCATACCGAAATGCCAGGCGCACTTTTCTACAACTTCCAGTTGATTTGCATCGCCCCCACCAAAGAGCCATCCAAAGACAAACGAGAGTTGAAAAAGAGAAATTGTTTTTTGGGCAATGATCTGAGAAGCCGTTTTCCAACTGATATCTGGCGGGAAAAGATCGAGATATTGACCGTAGGTGGCTCCCTGTAGCCCCCCACAACGAGTAGCCGTTTGTAGGGCAAGGAAAGCAGCTTGTGAAGCTTTTTGCGGGCACTTCTGCCGCATCAGTTCTTCGTTCCGAGAAATTCCTCCGTAGCCCTCTGCAATGAGCGTGTAGCTTGCCAAAAGAGCGGTACTCTCTCCAAACTGCTTGTGTAGAGATGGGCGATTTCTTCGAAAATCATCATCGTCCATCGAAGGAAGATCATCTGCGATCAGGGAAGCTGTGTGAAAACACTCTACGCTTAAAGCGGCAGGAGTTACATCGAGTCCATAACCCAATGCCTCTGCTATGCTGACCACTAAAAGGGGGCGGAGTCTTTTGCCTTGTGACAACAGCGCATAAGAGCAGGCCTCATGCAGAGGGCTTGCATCTCCCAGTTCTTGCACGAAAGAGCGGAGCTTTTTCTCAAACTGCTCCTGGTATTTCTCAAGAAGCATGTGCCTTTCCACCAACTCGTTGATGTGGCGC
Organism: Verrucomicrobiota bacterium; assembly: GCA_028873295.1. Taxonomy (GTDB): domain Bacteria; phylum Chlamydiota; class Chlamydiia; order Chlamydiales; family SM23-39; genus JAGWKO01. Next base: position 4,365 of record JAGWKO010000002.1, on the reverse strand, counting down.
GACAAACCCGCTAACACTCTGCAGAGGATAGATAATAGCATCTCTTCCGATAAGGGTTCCGGGATTGAGTACTGCGTTACACCCCACTTGAGCTGAGTCTCCGATGCAGGTGCCGAATTTTGAAAGTCCCGGAACTACAGGGCGGCGATCCAATCGGAGATTGGCGCACTTTACTCCAGCTCCTAAGTTCACGCGATTTCCGAGAATAGAGTCTCCTACATAAGTGAAATGGGCAGCGGCAGCGTAGTTGAGGAGAATAGAGTGTTTGACTTCTGCGGCGTGGCCAATTGCGCAGTGATTCCCCATGATCACTCCGTTTCTGATATAGGCGCCGTGGCGCAAGATGCAGTTCTCTCCGATAATACAGGGTCCCTGGATATAAACTCCCGGCTCGATTACCGTTCCTTTTCCAATTGCAATTCTTTCTGGAAATTCAAGATAAACATGCTCGGGTATTTTGATCTCTTTTACAAATGCAAATCTGCTCAAATAGGCATCGAGATGCATCAAGGGATGCCACAGCTCCTCTCCTTCTTCCCATAGGGCTTTATGTGCATATTCCTGTAGGGAAAAAAAATTTTCTAGAGTCGCAGAAACCACAGTCCAAGTGTATACCAGACCTCTGAAGAAAAGATAGATATAAGTTTATATCTCTTCTTTCTCTGGCGCTGTGGAATTGTCGATAGGCCAGGAGAGCGCTTCCCTCGAGAAAATTTTGTTGATCTCTTGTTGAAAACTTGTCGATAAGAGGGAGGTTTTCAACAATCCGGTGACTTGTCGACAATCATCGACATCTTGTGAACAGAGTTATGAACAGGGTTGCCTGAATTTTTTACAGATCGATGCGGAAAATTCCCTCTTCGAGGTTTTCTTTTCCAAAGTTAATCAAGAGTCCTTGCTTAGCGCGCAAAAGTCGCATGTGGGTTAAGAGTTGGCTCTGGTAGTAGGGATTGTCTTTTTCGAGCGCTTTGATTTCTATGACGATTTTCTGATCGACGAGAAGATCGATGAAAAAAGGGCCTCGTATTTGCGTTCCCTTATAGAGAACAGGAAGGGGCACCTGTCTTTGGTGAGAAATATTGCGCAGTCGAAGTTCGTGGCAAAGGGCTGCTTCATAGACATTTTCTATAAGGCCTGGTCCTCCTAAATGGCGATGAACCTCCTGAGCTGCTCCAAGAATTTGATCAATAGATGTCTCCATAGAGACAAAGGATTGTAAAGAAATTTGTTTATTGTGGCAATGAGAAAAATTGAGTGTGCAGCAGCAGTTACATGGTTTGCCGTTTTTTATGTATGGCCTCCTGGGTAATTATCCAAATCGACGCGATTTCCCCATTCATTTACGCAGTAGACTGGCAGGGCGTTTTCATGAAAAAGATTTGACAGTGCATACCTAGTAAAAATTACACTTGCTCTCCATCGTAATAAGGAGAGCAAGATGGCTAGGTGGAAAAAGGATCAGGCGTTTCTAGATATAACGCAAGCTGTTGATATGAAAGTGTTTCAAGAAAGCGTGCGGGGTGCTTTTGCGGACTTTAAAGATCCACGGCGCATAGCGAGTTGCGCCTATCCCGCATGGTTCTTATTACTCGTGCTATTAACCGGATATCTTTCTGGATGCAACACGCTCCGAGAAATTGTAAATTTCGCAGCATTGCGGACATCTTGGCTTCGTGAGCTGACTGGGCTGGAGGAGTGTGACCCTTCATACAGCACTTTCTGATGGTTCATGGTGAGAGTGCAACCACAGGAATTCAAAAGACTGATTAATAAGTGGTTCCAACGGTTAGAGCAATCATTAAAGGACCAATTACTAGTCATCGATGGCAAGAGGTTGTGTGGTACCTCTGACGATCAACATGTATCGCACATTGTGGAACTTTTTGCTGCAGAACAACGACTAGTCATTGCTCAAGAGAAGGTTAATGAGCGCCAAGCCCTTCCTGCTCTGCTTGATAGCGTGAACGTTGAAGGTGCGATTGTGACAATGGATGCGCTTTTTGCTCATGTCAAAGACATTGAGCAGGTCCTGCAGAGGAAGGCGGATTACATTGTGGGGATCAAGAGTAATCAAAGCAACCTGGAAGCAGAGGCACGCAATTTCTTTTCCCATGGTGTAATGATAGATACTAACCCACACACCGAAGGCGTAAGGGGGTGGGATGAAGCCTTTCTATGATGATCAGAGGCTTTTAGAATGTGTGTGAATTTCAAATAATATATTTATATGCACAAATCTCACTATGAGATCGAGACAGCGCAATCATCATATGATTGACATTTGCTATTCGTGTGATGTAAAATCTGGTCTTAAAATTACCTCACAAGAATGACAAAATGAGATTCATCGGTCGAAATAAAGAACTTGAATCATTAGAGTTGCTTCTTAAAAAGAAGTCTCCAAGCCTGGTCGTGATTCGAGGGAGGCGTCGTGTAGGGAAGAGCAGGCTGATCAAAGAATTCGTTTCAAATAAGAAGAGTTGGACTTTTGTAGGCCCTCCTCCAGACACAAGCATCACTAAGCAGAGGCAATTGGATGCGTTCTCAACTCAAATTGCCCAAAACCTGAGTATGCCAAAGATACAGGCATCTGAATGGCTTGAATATTTTACCTTTTTAGGGAAACAAGCTAAAGACCAAAAGATCGTTATCGTCTTCGATGAAATTTCTTGGATGGGATCTGAAGACCCAGATTTCTTGGGACAGCTAAAAACGGCTTGGGATTTGTATTTTTCGGACAACCAAGACCTTATATTGATCCTTTGTGGTTCTGTGTCTAGTTGGATCGAGGAAAACATTCTCAAAAGCACAGGATTTGTTGGGAGAATTTCTATAGACATGGTGCTCGATGAGCTATCTCTAGCTGAGAGCGGCGAATTTTGGGGAGCTCAGAAGAACAGAGTAAGCGCCTATGAAAAATTCAAAGTGCTATCAGTTACTGGAGGTATCCCCAAGTATCTGGAAGAGGTCATTCCCACCCAATCAGCAGAAGACAATATCCACAGGCTGTGCTTTCAAGCAAATGGGCCTTTGTTTAGCGAGTTTGATAAAATTTTTTCAGACTTATTTTCCAAAAGAGCTCAGACATATAGCAACATCGTGAAAGCTCTTGCACACACCCCATTAACCCTCGATGAGATTTGTGAAAAGCTAAACCTAGAAAAGAGTGGTTATATTTCAAAATGCCTGGATGATCTAGAACTCGCTGGATTCGTTCAAGAAGACCATACATGGAATCTATCAACAAAGAGTGAATCTAGACTTAAGAAATTCAGGCTAAAAGATAACTACATCAGATTTTATTTGCGCTATATCGAGCCAAATAAGTATAAAATCAGCAAAGATTTATTCGAATTTAAATCGTTCATGAACATGCCTGGATGGGAAGCCGTAATGGGACTACAGTTCGAAAACCTAGTCGTAAACAACTTGAAAAGCCTATGCAAGATTCTTCATATTGACTTGTCAGACATTGTCAATGCTGGTCCTTTTTTCCAAAGAACAACACAACGACAGAAAGGCTGCCAAATTGATCTCATGATTCAAACAAGGCATAATGCTCTCTATATGTGCGAAATCAAATTTAGCACCTCTGAAATAAAAAGCTTAGTGACAGAAGAAATGGAGAAAAAGATCGAAAGGCTTGCAGCACCGAAAGGATTCTCGATCAGACCAGTTCTCATTCATGTAAATGGCGTTAGCCAGGCAGTCAAAGAAAGCGAGTTGTTCAATGACATCGTCGATTTTTCACAATTTTTCACCAAAGCGCAGTAATTCATTGATCATTAGACATATTTATTTTCATCATCTCATGAACATTCCAATCCACTTCCTCATATTTTTGATACAGTTTATGCGACTCCGTCGTATTCAAATCCTCTATTAAATACGGCTCTAACTGAATCTTCAACAGCTCTTTTATCACAGAATCTGGCCATTCTAAAATATGTAAGTTGCGATAATAAAAATAAACCACACGATCGCATTCTTTCTTGATGCCATCATATGCAACAACATCAATAGCAAGATTGTCTTGACATTCCAAAGCATACAAAGACCACCAAGCAACAAAAACATGCACAACTAATATAAATTTAACAAGATGCAATGCATATACCATTTTAGTTAAAGGCGCGGGGCGTAGCCTAAAGCGCCGCCTAGCCTCAAAACATATTAACCATTTTGCTAGGGCGTGTCGTCAATTAAAAGATTGAATGCTATACACAAACAACCTCAAGAGTTGACAGCAAGAACTAGGATTTAATGAGAAAAGTTGCAGGAAGTGTCGTAAAAAAACGCTGCTCAAGGCAAGAAGAGCATGATAGGAAGGATTTGCATGATATGCTTGATAAGGATGTCTAGAAA